>JBGPIX010000276.1:0-7242 GCA_041485085.1 Candidatus Acidiferrum sp. | reverse complement strand
GCCGCGCCCGCACTATTCGGCGATTTGAAGTTTGTCGCCCTGCATTTCCCATTCGATGCGCACGAGAAAATCGAAATGCATTCCTTCGGTCTTCAGCCACGCTTCCAGGTCTTCGCGGGAATTGGCGCGAAATTCGACAAACATTTTTCCTTCGAGCATGTTGACCAGAATGCGCTCCGCATGAGCAAGTCCTCCGGCTTGCATGCGCTGGGCAAGAGCCTCCGCCCCCTGGCGGGTGAGACAAGCGAGTGTGTGCTGCGTAAGATAGCGTGGCATCGGAACTCCTTAGAGCGGTTTGAAGGCCAAGTATTTCATAGATGCGCATTCACGTGCACGATTCGGAGAGTCAGATCTGCCCGCGTCCGCGTGAATTGACAAAGAAAACTTGAAGTGCCGGACAACGCAAGTGAGATTGGGCGCATCTCGATTGACAAGTGTGTCATTTAGTTGGAACAGGAGTGGTTCATGAGGCGGATCCTGCCAGTGCTGTTTCTCTTCGTGTGTTGCAGTGCGAGCCCGGCGCAAGAAAAAACAAAGCCAGGCGCAAATCCGAAATTAGCGGAAGCTCCATCAGAGCCGCGTGAAAACGCAAATTCGACGGCGGCGAAGTTGCCGGTACGGCGCGTGGTGCTGTACAAGAACGGCGTGGGATATTTCGAACATCTGGGGCGAGTGCGCGGAAGCCAGGATGTTCATGTGGACTTTACTAGTGCTCAGTTGAACGACGTACTGAAGTCATTGACCGTCCTGGATCTCTCCGGCGGCCGTATCACCGGAGTGGACTACAACTCGGAAGCGCCGCTGGCACGGAGGCTGGCGACGCTCCGATTGTCTTTGGGGGAGCGGCCGACGACGGCGGAGTTTCTTGGTGCATTGCGGGGCGCGAGATTGGAAGTTCGCAGCGGCAACGGGCCACTACTTACGGGCAAGCTATTGAGCGTGGAGCGCAAAACGCGCACGGGCGCAGGTCCGGAATGGACCGTGGAAACCGATGAAATTTCGCTGATCACGGACAGCGGCGAAGTCCGCAGCGTGGATCTCAACGCTTCCACGAGCGTGAGGATCGCGGAGAAAGATTTACAGGTGGAGGTGGGGCGCTACCTGGGGCTGATCGCTTCTTCGCGAGACCAGGATGTGCGCCGCATGACGATCTCGACGACTGGGATAGGTGAACGCAATTTGTATGTGAGCTACATCAGCGAAGTGCCCATCTGGAAGACCACCTACCGCATTGTGCTGCCATCGAAAGTAGACAAGAAACCGCTGCTGCAAGGCTGGGCTATCGTGGACAACACCGTAGGCGAGGATTGGGACGGCGTGGAACTCTCGCTCGTGGCAGGAGCGCCACACTCGTTTATTCAGCAACTTTCGGAGCCATTTTATGGGAGGCGGCCGGTTGTGGCCTTGCCGGAGAGCGTGCAACTCTCTCCGCAAACACATGCGGCCACGCTCATGCGAGGAAACGGGCGCCTGAGCGGCGTAGTTTCGGATCCCGCGGGAGCTGCGGTTCCTGGAGCAAATGTCCGGCTCCTGGATGAAAACAACGGGGTGATTGCACAAACCACCACGGAGAGCAACGGACAATACACCTTCTCTGGAGTGTCCGCGGAAAATTATCGGGTCGAGGTGGAACGGCAGGGTTTCCAGAAAAATGTGATTGCCGGCCTCATTGTCTCGCCGGGCGAGAACCAGTTCAATACTCAACTGCGTTTGGGGTCGAACACGCAGACCGTGGAAGTTACCGCAGAAGTCGCCACCTTGAACTCAACGTCATCGTCGGCGATGGCCGGCACGGTTGGCAAGCTGAGCAGCGTGGCGAACCGACCGCACGTGGATTCGTTCGCCATCAACGGCCGCAATCTCTATGGCCTAACCTCATTGCAACCGGGAGCAGCCGGACCCTCGGCGGCAAATCTGGAAGAAGCGCGGTCCATGAGCGAAGCCGCTGCGAGCGGGCAAGAACTTGGCGATTTGTTCGAATACAAATTGAAAGACCGAGTGACGCTGAAGAAGAACCAGTCGGCACTCGTGCCCATCGCGCAGACGGAGATCGACGCAGAAAAAATATCTCTGTGGAACGGGACGACCGGATCGGGCCGGCCTCTGCGTGGACTCTGGCTGAAGAACACGAGCCCACTCACGTTCGATGGCGGCAGTTTCAGCGTTCTCGAGAATGAAGTCTTTGCCGGCGAGGGATTGACGGACCCAATCAAGCCGGGCGAGCGACGGCTAATTTCGTACGCCACGGACCTGGGGCTGCTCGTTGAGGCATCGCAAAACAGCCAACCCCAGCATGTGACAAGGGTAAAGATCTACAAAGGTGTTCTGACGCAGGTGAGCGAACTCCATGAGCGCACGCTATATACGGCGCGGAATCAGGACCAGGGAACGCGAACCTTGGTGATCGAGCATCCCGCGCGAGTGGAGTGGCAACTCGCGAAAGCGTCGAAGGAGCCCGATGAAAAGGCGCCGGGAGTTTACCGTTTCCGTGTGGAAGTTCCATCCAAGGCCACCGCGTCTCTGCCCGTGGAAGAGGTGAGGACTCTGGCCACGAGCTATGAGCTTTCCAATTTGAGCGACGATCAGATCGGCGTGTTTGTAAAACAAGGGACGATCACGCCGGAGATGGCACAGGCTCTTGCCAAGATCACCGCGCAAAAGGCTGTGGTAGCAAAACTGGAAGAAGAGATGGAGAACCGCCAGAAGGACATTGACCGGATCGTCGAGGATCAGGGCCGCCTCCGCGAAAACATGAAAGCATTGCGAGGAAGCGCAGAGGAAAAAGCTCTGCTTCAACGCTACACCAGGCAACTGGACGAACAGGAAACACAGCTCGACGTGTTGCGAAAAAAGATCAAGGACACGGAAGCACAACGAGACAACGCAAACGCGCAGCTGGAAAAAATGATTGACGAGCTGCAAATCGAAGCAACACTCTGAGAGCAAAGCATCTCTTAGACATACTTCAAGGCGCGGTAACCTTCAAAGCCGGCAGCAGTGAGTTCAGAGAGCTGGCGGAAGAGCGCGGGATCGACTTCGCTAAAGTTGAAGCAGGCTTTTCCTTGCATGCGCTTTTTGAGCTCCGGCGGAATGCGTTTTTGCATCGCCGCATTCATGTACACCGGCATGAGGTGATAGCTCACGTAGTTTTTTCCAATGCGAATAGCCGCAAACCACACCGGCTTTCGTTTGTGAACCGACCGACGCGTCACCAGGCAATAATATTCCGGCTTGTAGGGCAGGACATGGAGATCCTTTTCGTAAGGCTCCAGAATGTCCCTCAGAGCGGCAAACACCCCGGCAAAGTCTTTGGCGGGCTTCGCGGCCGCAGACTTCTTGGACGACGGAGCTGTCTTTTTCTTGGCCACTCGAATTACCTCACAAAGACCGCTGGAACTGCACAAGTATAGCGGACGAAACCACGATTCGCACCGGCGGCGCGCACCTGCCCGAATTGACAGGTTGGCGGTGGAGCACATTTTCCTCTTGCATCGAGTGATCCTGGCCGGCACGTTTTACACTCAAAGTAGAAATGGATGGAGCAGCCTCGAGTTCGGATCGAGGCCCAATTCTCCAATGTGGTCTCGCGAGGAACACACACGAGGTTCAAAAATGAAACGCGCACTGGTATTTATGGCGATTCTTCTGCTTGCGCTCGTAGCGGTTCGCGGCGTCTCGGCCGCGCCACAGGGCAAGGGCACTTCCACACTGACTGGCATCGTCCTGGGCCCAGACGATAAACCGGTGGCAAATGCGAGCGTGTCCTACCAGGTATCCAGCGGCAGCGCGCCCCATATAGCGCGCACGGACGCGCGTGGGCATTTCACGATTTCAAAACTGAGAGCGGACAACTACGACCTTCGGGCGTCGGGGAAAGGCGTTTTTTCTGAATGGCAGAAAAACGTCTCTCTGAGATCCGGGGCCACTAAAGAGTTGACGCTGCGTTTAATCTACGCAAGGCAAATTCCGAAGGCCTACACGAAGAGCGGCGCAAAGCAGTGACCGGAGGCGGGTATTTCGTGACTGATGAGTCGTGAGAACTTGTTGCCGTGAACAGAGAAGAATCTTGATGCTAGCCACGCAGAACTAACCCGCAGCACAACAAACTTCCTACTGGTAGATGAGCTGGGCGAGCTCGTAAATATCGGAATCAGAGGCATCCGAGACGGCGCAATATTCCATTCCCTGGCGGCGCCAATGACGCCACTGATACCCTTGCCGGAGGCCGGGCGCATGGATTGGGGTGTCCGCTTCCTTGGTCGGCATCACAAAAACGTTGATGATGTGCTTGCGGCGCGTGTACACGAGCGCGGCAACATTCTGACCACCGAGAACATCGAGACGCGCACCGATGAGCGGAAAACCTTCGTCCGCATAGTCCTTCACTGGAGGAACAAAGGCGAGCTTCCCGTCAAACCAAGGCTTGACGGTGTGCTGGTCGGTCGAAGCAATGTCGGTAAGGTGGCCGGGCTGCAAAGAACGAACGTGAGCGTCGATCATCTCGGCGGCGGTGAATGGCACGGTGGAAGCGCTATCCTTCGCGGGGCGTAGCCAGGAAAACCAGGAAACGCCGGTGACGATGAGAATAGAAGCGGCAACGGCGAGCCAGCGCCAGGCGGGAATCCGAATGCCACTGGAAGATTTAGTTGCGGCCCCTAGATCAGCGCGAATCTTCTTGCGCAGGGCCACGGGAGCGCTTTCGTAAAGGCCGCTGCACTGAAGGGACGAGCGCAGCGACTCCTCGGACCCGAGAGAAGTCGCGCATTCGCGGCAGCCCTCGAGGTGGCGCTCAAACTCCGCGGAGCGCGTGGCATCCAATTCTCCGTCCAAATAGCCATGGAGGACCGTACGCGTGTAATCACAGCTCACGTGTGGCCTCCTGAGGTGAGGCGTGGGTAAGAGCACGCTGGAGACGCTGGCGGGCGCGGGCCAGCGCGGACATTACCGTGCCAATGGGGATGGCAGTAATGGAAGCAATTTCCTTATAAGAACAGCCTTCCAGTTCGCGGAGCACGAGAACTTCTCGGAAGCGCGGAGGAAGCGTTTCAAGGGCGCGCGAGAGACGCTCGCGGTTCGCTCCGGCAATGGCCAAGGTTTCTGGCGAGACGCTGGGCTGTGGATGCAATTCTTCGTCGAATTCGGTCATGAGTTCCACAGGGCGATTCTTCTCCAACCAGGTATAGCAAGTATTGCGCACAATCTGCAAAAGCCAGGCGCGCGCATCGCCACCGTGGAACCCGCGGAAGAAGCGGTAGGCACGGAGCATCGCCTCCTGGGCGACGTCTTCTGAATCGGCGCGGCTTTTTAGGAGCCAGCGCGCCAAATTGAAGGCGGCGTCGAGATGCGGCAGAACGAGCTGCTCGAAGCGCGCCCGGTCTTGCACATCCAACACGTCCGAGCCTTTCCCCTGGTCAAAGCCTCTCATGGGCAGGAACCGCCTGGAGGACTATTTTATTCCCTATCCCCCCTTGGATGTGACTAATCGGGCAAATGGTTGGTGAGCAAGGAACTCGGGAATATTTGGTGGACCCATTCGGTCTGGACATGCGAAACACGTCCCATATGCGGCGCGGGCTCCCTGGACTCTCTCACCCGCGCCGCCCTCCAAAAAAATCACAGGAACTGGCGGCAAGGGATAGTTACTGCGAATTATGCAGCCGAAAGACCTTGCACCAACTCGCCGGTTAAGGGGCCCCCATCCAGCTGCAAGCGTGCTTCATCCTGCAGGAGAGTCTTGGTGGAGCGGGCATCCGAAAGAGGCTGAAAAGCGGGCCGATCTGGAGTAGTACTATTCAGCATCACGAGCCCTGTACCCTCAGGAAGTCCTACCAATAACTTACAGATAATAAACAACTTAATGATATTTTACTGCCTTTCCGCTCTTCGAAGAGGAGCCCTTTGTACTACAACCCAGGTACCCTGTCTGGTGGCTCTGGGGACCCATTGTGGCGTGCAAGGCAGGTGCGTAGTCTCTGAAGAACGGGTTGGGGGCCGCGCGGGGACAGCGGCTCCGCAAGGGGTCGTGTGCGAGCTACCCAACCCGCCAATTTCTTTTTTTGCTTCCCTCTGCATTACGGACCAGCGCGTTTAGAAGGAGGACCTGTAGCCAGGTCCTCCTTTTCTTTTGCATTCAACGGTATCGGCCTTGCATTCTAGAGCAGCGGCGTTTAGCGGGATCTCTATAAGCTGCTCTCCAATGAATGGGTTGAGAATAGCCGTGTGGTGCAGTCTGAAAGGTTCACGCGACAGGTGAAGGCCATAAACAACATCGGCCCGAGACTCCTTGTGTGCCTGCTGGTGGCGGTAGCGATGCACCAGATGTCCGCCAGCATCGCGCAGGCGGGCGGACCGGCCCTGCCTAAATTGAAAACGGAGACGCAGGGAGCGTTTGAACGTTACCTAAAACTCGTGGAAATACGAAATGAAGCCGAGTTGAAGCAGGGCACGAGCTTACTTTGGGTCGATGGGCTACCCGCGGAGCAACGCGCGGAGGCCTACGCGGCGCTCAAACGCGGCGAAGTGAAGATGAAGAAACTGGAAATGCTCGACAACAACAAGCCGATCGCGTGCCCGGGCGGCATGATTCATCACTGGACAGGCGTGGTGTTTATCCCCGGAGCAAAGGTCGAGGATGTGTTGGGCGTGCTTGAGGATTACGACCAGCACGCGGTGTATTACGCGCCGGACGTCGAACGGTCAAAGGTCGAGTCGCGAGAGGGCGATCACTTCCGGGTGTTTCTGCGGTTTCGGCGGCATAAGGTTATTACCGTGGTGCTGAACACCGAGCACGAAGTGCAGTATTTCCACGACGGACCAGGAAAAGCGCACAGCCGGAGTTCGGCGGTGCGCATCGCGGAAGTGGAAAATGCCGGGAAGAGCGATGAACGTGAAAAAACGCCTGGCGACGATGGCGGATTCATGTGGCGGATGGAGACGTGGTGGCGCATGGAAGAGGGCGACGGCGGCGTTTACGTGCAAAGCGAGGTGGCTTCGCTGACACGAGACATTCCGACAGGGCTGGGCTGGCTGATCAAACCGTTTGTGACCGACATCCCCAAGGAGTCGCTCACGTTTACGCTGGAAGCGACACGCAAAGCGGTGGTAGCCCGCCGCGCGGCCCGCTAAGGCGCAGCTGGGAATTACGGTTTCCGCGCTGGAGCTAGGAGTCTCTTGCTGGCCGTTTCTTTCAGTAGCTGCCAGACGGCAGTGGCGTTGCGGTCCCAGGTCCACTCCAGAGATGCT
>JBGPIX010000275.1:0-7323 GCA_041485085.1 Candidatus Acidiferrum sp. | reverse complement strand
TGCAAAATTTTTTCGTCAACGGCACGCGCAAGTTGCTTGGTGTCGCCACGCTTTGGATCGCGCAGGGCCTGGCGCAAAGAGTCGACTGCCGCATCGATTTCCTTCGCCCCCCCGAGGTCTCGCCAGCGAATCTCTCCCCGCTTTGGGATGACATATCCTACATATCTGGGATCTCCATAAACCTTGTGGGTTTCAACGGCCTCCTCAGGGTCATACGGCTGATAGATAGCGAATTCAATGAGCGCAGCATCCGCCGGGACGGCAGCCTTGACCGCGTCTAGAGTCACTGCTTGCGCCGTTTCGTAATAACCCACGCTGCGCCGGCCGACCTCGTTCTCGAGTTTTTCTCTTTCCTCCGTGAGAGTCTTGATTCGCTCTTGGTGCTCGGAGAATGACATTCGCTGGGGCCCATTGAGCACGAGCGTGGCAAGCTGAGAAGTTATGTTATTTAGCCGATCGAGAACCGTGCCGTCGCCGGGACTGGAGTGTTGCCGGAGCGCGCCGAGACTGTCGGCCATGGCGTCAAACACGCGGCCTTTCCTTTGCAGCAGGGTTGTGGCAGCCAGGTCGCGTGCTTCCGGATTGCCGGAATCCTGGCGAACCTGGAACGAGATGATCCTGTCGAGGGTTCCCCCAAAAATATCGAAATACGCCAGTTTTTGCCGTTCCGAGCCGACGGCAAGGTTCAGGGGAAAATCTTTTTCCTCGATGGCACGGACCCGTTGAAAACACTTTAGAGCGTTACCCAAGTCGCCCTCAGCTGAATAGAGTTGCTCCAGGTTTCGAAGTTGTCTGCCAACACTCGGATGATCTGGACCCAGGGATCCCTCCGTGATCGCCATCGCGCGGAGAAACATGGGTTCCGCCAGTGCGTAGTCGTGTTTGTCGCGGTAAAGAATTCCCAAGCTTTCAACGATCGGCGAGACGAGCGGATGCTGCTTTCCGAGGGCCGCTTCACGAATTGCTAAAGCGCGCTTGTAATATGCCTCTCCATGCTCATAATCGCCGGTCTCCTTGGCGATGATCCCGAGATTGGTCAAGGGGTAGGTGATGTCAACGCTGTCCGGACCAAAGAACTTCTCCTCGATGTCCAGCGTTCGCTGAAAGAACTCCTTCGCCTTGGGATAGTCGTTCTCTTTCCAATAAACGAGGCCCAAATTATTCAACGTCATTGCGACCAGTGGATGATTCGCTCCGAGGGCCTTCTCCTTGATCACATTTGCTCGAAGGTACATTCCTATTGCGCTGCTGTAATCGTGCCTTCGATAAGAGATTAGTCCCAAGTTTTGAAGGGTGAGACCTACTTGAAGGTGATCGGGGCCGAGGATCTTCTCTCTGATGGCCAGAGCTTTCAGGTAATACTGTTCGCATTTGATGTTGTCAATTTTCATCAAATAGAGGAACCCCAGTTCGTTGAGGGAATCGGCGGTTTGCAGACTGTCCTTGCCTGCAATCGTCTCTCTGCTGTGGAGAGCGGCGAGCAAGAGTTCTTCCGCGCGGGAATAGTTGCTTTGCGTTACTTGCACACGGGCTGCGCGCGTTGCAAGCTCAGCGTATGGCAAGTCGTCTGGTCCATATGACTTTGCTGCGATCTGAAGTGCCCGGTCAGAATAACTTTTAGCATTTGCATAATCGATTTTCGCCAGATAAATCTCGCCGAGCGTTCCGAGCGAGACGGCGACGAGGTAGTGATCGGGCCCAAGGGCTTTTTCTCTAATGCCCAGTGCTTTCTTGGCGAGACGTTCCGCATCGGCATAGTTGGCTTTGGTGTTCAGATTTTTTGCCAGATTGTTGGTCACGTCAGCCACGGAAGGATGATCGTTTCCGAAGGATTTCTCATCGATCTCCAGCGCCTGCTGATACAAAGTCTGCGCTTTGTCCAATTGCGTCCTGGCGTCGCAGATTAGGCCGAGATGATTCAGAGAAGCAGCCACTTCCGGGCGAGAAGGACCAAGCACGCGTTCCCGAATCTCCAGCGCTCGCTCGCTTTTCGCTTGAGCTTTTTCGTATGCACCAGCTTGATACAGGCTTGTGGACTCCGAAGTTAGTCGTACCGCTTCGTAGAGCTGGCGATCTCTGTCCGTCGCTGAGCGAAGATCGGTTATTCGAATCTCATACTTGCCAGCTCGGGCCTTCGGGTACTTGGATTCAACCTCAATCTGGTAAGCAATATCGTTTTCGCTTGCCAGCTCTAGAACTTTCCGACCTTCCCAGGTTTCGGCATCCATTTCGATTTCGATTTTTCCGCCTGCGTCGAGCAAATGTACGGACAGGTCTACGCCAAGGGGTCTAAAAACCACGCTGCCGCGCTGGCCCTTAGACAACAGAATTTGGTAACGGTGCTTCTCTCCACTCGCCAAATCACGCTCGATTGGCTGTTCAGGTTCGAGTGGGGTGATATCTCGTTGATTCAGTGCCGAAGGCTGCTGGGGTACAGCCGATTGAGTTTGGTGACGCGGAACCGCGGCTCTGGCATTCGATGGAGCCAAGCAGACCGTGTAGAGGAGTGCGCATACGGTCAAGAAAACATTGTTTAAGGATCTATGGAGATGAACGCGAGCCGACATGGGCCACCTCCACCGTGAGGACGAAGCTTTGAAAACCGTTCTGAGCGGGGAAACGGTCACCTTATCACAACGCGAACGGGATAACCGCTAATGAACTCGGCACGGCCGCTGGCAGGAACTCCGGAGAGTTCCAGAACGTAATTCTGCTGCCGGAGCATATATGCTGGGAAGCTGACGGAAACGGTTTTTTCCGCACCGTTTGAATCGGCCTTTAGACTCGCGCTGTGCCACACAATTTGATTTGCCGCGGGATCCTTCAGGCTGACTCGATACTCAGGGAAGTCATCAGCTTCCAGCATCAGGAGCAAGACGACAAGGTTGGTACCCTGAGGCACGGAGAGTGTTGGGAGACGGCCGGCGCCTCGGGTCGGCGGCAGCAAGAGCGCAGAAAGAGCCTTGACCTGATCGAGGCTTGGCTGCGACTCGCGAAGGCGGTCCAATTCCTTACCCATTTCCGCATTAGCGGCGCGCTGGTCGTTGAGCTGCCGCTGCAGTTCTTGTTCAGGCTGGTCGAAGGCCGCGTGCCTTCCTTGCGCCTCGAGGGTCTGCTTGCGCAACCGCGTGTTCTCGATGAGCAGGTAACCAGCCGCGAGCAGCATCCCCAATGCGCTAGCGGCAAATCCCCATTGGAGAGCTAAACGAGGGACGGCAAACCAGCGCCCCGGGGAGGAATCCTTTGACGTTCCTTCCTTTGGTCCGGAGCTACGTGCCGTACTTTCCTGCGTTGCTTGCGTCGCTGCCTTTGCCTCGAAAGAACGGAGCGCCTCGGCGAATTGCACTTTTTGCCATCGCTTGGGCGAGGATAGATAGGACTTTTTGAATTGCGCCAAATCGTCGCCGGAAAGCTCCCCTCGCGCGTAGGAATCTACAAGGTCGTTTTCGACGGCGCTCAGGCGCCACGCAAACGCGTCATCGGAAATGCTCAATTCGTCCAGCCGCTCGGCTTCCTGCTCGGGGAGAGAACCAAGAAGGTACCGGATCAGAAGCTGATCGTTGAACTCTTGCTTGTCCGCGGAAGTCATCATCCCTCTTATATAAGACAAAAACCGGAAAAATCCTTCATGTTTGCACGGCGCACGCGCTCACACAGATTTCGAGCTTGCCGCGAATGCGGCAAGCCCGGATGCTCAGCGCGTTCGGCGTAAGACCCAAGCGCGCCGCCAGTTCGGAGCGGCGTTTGATTTTTGCCCGCTGCTCGCCCCGGTAGTATTCAAGAATCATCTCCCGATCATCCGGCGGAAGTTTTCCCAAGCACTGCTCGAGGCACGCAAAGAGTCTTTCCCTGGCCACGGTGTCCTGCTCCGGCTGGGGAGGGATTGCCAAACCAGCCACAACGCGGCTGGCTACAGGATTCTCGTCGAGACTTGTGAGATTGCCATCGGCGCGGCGGACGAATTCCAGGAGGACAAACTTTGCAACGATGTAGCAGTAGTGGGCCGGCGAAGCACCGACTATTTCACCTTTCTCCTCGAGCTTGCGCGCAACGCGATTCAGCGTTTCGTCGGCCAGATCATCGGGAGAAAGGCAATTCCGCCGTTCAAAGTAACGCGCCAGCCTTCGGCGCATCTCGAGATACTCTTCCCCGCCGGTGTCCACACCTTCATCAAGCCAGCTGAGGAATCGCCGGAATGTCTCTGGGTTCGGTGTCCAGTCCTTTTTCCACTGTGTCATGGCACTCGCAGGCGCCGGGCTCTCTGTCGCAGCGATTCTACACGAACTACCGGCGGCTTGAAGGAATGCTACATGGAGGGCCGGTGGCCCAGGGGCTCACGAGAAGTACTTCTAAAACGCCGGCGGAGCATCGATGAAGAAACAAGAGGACGGTGCAGGGCTCAGGCAAGTCGACGCTAATCATTGCTATCATTTGGTTGAGGAAACTACATGCTCCGAACCGCAAGGATGTTGCTCATGATTTTTTTAGTCATGCCATTGGCAAAGCTCGTTGCGCAGGAGCCGGTGGCGCTTCCATCGGCGGACGTGCGCTACAAAGCGGACATTCTGCTTGTGGTGGCGCATCCGGATGACGAAGGCGCCGCGACGCCCTATCTGGCGCGGGCGCTGGACGAACACAAGCGGGTGGCCGTGGTCTTCGGCACGCGCGGCAGCAGCGGCGCGAATGAAGCCGGAGCGGAGCAAGCCGCCGCACTTGGCGCGGTCCGTGAGATCGAAGCACGGAATGCTCTCACGACCCTGGGCATTACCAACGTGTGGTTCCTCGGCGGCAAGGATACGGCTTCGCAAAACGTGTTGCTGTCGCTCGCAAACTGGGATCATGGCGAATCGTTGGAACAACTTGTGCGGCTGGTGCGGCTCACGCGGCCGGAGGTGATACTCACTTTTCTTCCGGGAACATTTATTGGCGAAGACCATGGCGATCACCAAGCCTCCGGATTGCTGGCCACCGAAGCGTTCGATTTGGCGGGCGACCCCGTCGCGTTTCCGGAGCAGGTTGCCGGGCCAACGAAGCGATTGGAACCTTACTTGGAAAATTTGCGGCCGTGGCAGACAAAAAAGATCTATTACTTTCCGGACGCGGATCGCGAAGATATCTTTGGCGGGAAAGGCCCGGACTACTCCGTGAAAGAGATTTCCAAATCGAGCAAGCTGCCGTATTGGCGCATGGGGCTCGATTCGTTCCGTTCTCATCAGACGCAGGCTAAGTCTTTTCTGGACAAAGTCGCTCAAATGGACGAAGCACAAATCGAAAAAATGGCCACCTCCGATAGCTTCTGGACGGAGTCTTTGCATTTCGTTCTCGGCAAATCGCTAGTCGGGGGCAGCGTAACCGGAGATATTTTCGAGGGCATCACTCCCGGTGCTATTCCATTCGCTCGTCCCGACCTTTCTCCGGAACCCGCCCGGCCGGAACTATCGGTGGAGCTCGGTGGTCAATACAGTTTCTACGCGGAGTTCCGGCGTGCTCATGGGCTTATCCATCTGCCGCATCCGGAACCGCCGGAGATTGCGCTGCAAGGACACACGACGTTGGTAATTCCTCTCTGGGTGCGGAACCGGACGGCAAAGACCCAGGAAATTTCAATCGCGGCCTCGCTGCCTGCGGGATGGACGGTGCAGAGCGGCACAGGAAAATTCACCGTGGCGGCAAAACAAATGGATGCCACGCGGATCGAAGTGATGTTGCCCGCGGTTCCCGAAAACGAAACCAAGAAGCCCAAACCACAAGAAGTAACAGTGCGAGCGGATTCGAACGGACAGAACGTCAGCGAGATCAAACTTCGCGTTGAGATTCGCAAACGCGCCTTGCCCCAGTAGGGCGCTTCAGGATTTTTTCGGACGCGCGGCTTCCATCTGTTCCCAGGCGGCTTCGGGCAGCATCAGCAAATCGTTGAATTCGCCGGCACCGCGCAGCCATTGCGCGCCGTCAATCACCACGCACTCGCCGTTGATATATTCCGCCATGTCGCTGATGAGAAACGCCGCGAGATTAGCCAATTCTTCATGGCGCCCGAAGCGCTTCATGGGATGCTTGTCCTTGGCGTGTTCTTCGAACGTTTTCGAAGGCATCAGCCGCGACCACGCGCCCTCGGTGGGAAACGGCCCCGGCGCGATGGCGTTCAGCCGGATGTGATACTTTGCCCATTCGACGGCCAACGAAGTGGTCATCGCCAAGACGCCTGCCTTCGCGCAAGCTGAAGGCACGACAAATCCCGAGCCGCAGTTGGCGGCCGCGTAGGTGGTCACGATATTCAACACGTTGCCGCCGAGCTTTTGGGAAATCCAGCGCTTGCCAAAAACCTGCGTGCAGTGAAATGAGCCATTCAGCACGATGCCGACGACAGCATTGAAGGCATTGGGAGTCAGTTTTTCGGTGCGCGCCATGAAATTTCCGGCGGCGTTGTTGACCAGCGTGTTGATTTCGCCAAATTGTTCCTCAGCTTTTGCGGCCGCGAATTCGACAGCGCCATAGTCGCGTACGTCGCACGTCGCGTAGGCGGCCGCGCCGCCGGCCCGGTGAATCTCTTCGCACGTTTCCCGCAACGGATCTTCGCGCCGTCCGACGAGGAAGATCCGCGCGCCCAATTCGGCAAACCGCAAGGCCATGGACCTGCCAAGACCCGTCCCACCGCCGGTGAGAAACACCGCCCGGCCCTTCAGCAATTCTTTTTGGAACACGTTTCACCGCCCCGTGGAGATGGTCGAGCGCGAAGCGCGATTCTAATCTATTCGAGAGAATGCCGATGACTTTTTCGAAAGTTCTCGGACGAGAGCGGAGGGATGGCAAAAAAGCTCAAGGATGCATCTCCGCAGGAATGGGCCGGCCCATCGCTTTTGCATACTCGGCGGCGTAGAGCGGGCTCTCTGGAAATTCTTCACTCAATTCGCGCAAGAGTTTCTGCGCCAAAGGGTTTTGTTTTTCCCGGCGGGCCGCCAATGCCAGCAAAATCTTGGCATACGGTTGCAGGTAACGGCCATTTTCAATGGTGTGGCCAAGTTGTTCCATGCCGAGTTTCTTGTCGCCATGAATTCCGCCGAACCAGAGCATGAAGCGGGCTCCGCCGGAGAGGCTTCCGATAATGTAATTGGCCGCTCCCAGCGCGACATAGGCATCATTGGCATCGGGTTGCTCCGCCAGCAAAAGCTTGGCATGTTCGTTGGCTTCCTTGAGCCGCTTCAAGGCCTCGATATGCTCCTTTTTCAGAATCATAGCGGCGTCCGATTCCATTCCGGCCGACATAGCCAGCGCGAAGAGCCCTTCCGGGTCGTGTGCGTCTTTCTCCAGTCGCTTACGGGCAAG
>JBGPIX010000274.1:0-7348 GCA_041485085.1 Candidatus Acidiferrum sp. | reverse complement strand
CGGAGCGCTGGCCGCCATTCTGCCCTGGGAACTGGGAACGAAAGCGGACCCGTTCGCTCCCGCCCCGGCCGGCATCCGGCCGGAGTGGTATTTCATGTTTATGTTCCAGACGCTCAAGAAGATTCCGGCACAGGTGTGGTTCGTGGACGGCGAGATCGTGGGCATCCTGGTATTCGGCGTTGCTGGATTTCTCTGGATGCTGCTTCCTTTCTTCGATCAAGCCGGCCGTGGACGAGGCCGGAAGCTCATCCTGGGTGCAGGAGTGTTCGCGCTGAGCTATATCATCGCGATGACGATTTTTGGATACATGGCGAAATAACGGACTTTGGCGAGCGTTGTTCCTCCTGCTCGTGGTGTTTGCATTAGCGGGCACAGTTTCCGCCCAGGTGCAAAATACCTGCCTCGATTGCCACGGCGCGCTCGATCCCCCGCTTCAGGTAACCGAGCAGCAATTCACGAGCGACATTCATTCCCAGAAGGGTCTGACGTGCGCGAGCTGTCACGGCGGGGATCCCACGAAGGCCGATATGGACGCCATGAGCAAAGCGGCAGGCTTTCGGGGCAAGATATTGCGGAGCCAGATCCCCGAGCTCTGCGGCCGCTGCCACTCCGACGTGGCTTTCATGCGCCAGTACAACCCTTCCTTGCGAACCGATCAGTTGAGCCAGTACAAGACCAGCGTGCACGGAAAGCTATTCGCCAAGGGCGATACGAAAGTCGCGGTTTGCATTGATTGCCATGGCGTGCACGGCCTGCGCCCCGCCAGCGATACGCGCTCAAAGGTTCACCCGCTCAATATTGCCGCAACTTGCTATCGCTGCCACTCCGACGCTTCGTACATGAAGGGATACTCTATCTCGACAGACCAGTTCGCGCAGTACAGCACCAGCGTGCACCACGACGCGCTGGCCGTTCGTGGCGACCTGAGCGCGCCGACGTGCACCACGTGTCATGGAAATCACGGCGCGGCGCCACCAGGCGTGGACTCGGTGCAAAACGTGTGTTCGAAATGCCATGTGTTCCAAGATCAGATGTACGACAAGAGTACGCACAAGGCCGCATTTCAATCGGCCGGACTTCCCGGGTGTGTCGTCTGTCACGGCAACCACGGGATCAGTCATCCGACGGATGCGAAACTTGGAACCGGCCCTCAGGCCGTATGTTTGCGATGCCATACGGCGGGCGATGTATGCGACCAAGCCCGGGCGGAAATGCTCAGTGGCTTGACCCGTCTGGATGACGCCATCAAGAAAGCCCACGACGTGCTTGGTGTGGCCGAATCTTCCGGCATGGAAGTAAGCCAGGCCCGCCTAGACGAAGATCAGGCCCGCGATGCTCTCACAAAAGCGCGTGTTACCATCCACAGTTTCCGGAAGGAACTCGTGGATCAGGACATCCAGGAGGGTCTGAAGCTCGCCGCAAAGAATCTTCAAGCAGGAAAAAATGCGCTGGCGGAGCGCGACTATCGTCGCAAGGGCTTGGGACTTGCCATGGTGTTCATCTTGATCTCGGTGGTCGGACTGTTCCTGTACATCCGGCGGATTGAGCAGAACGCCACGAAGACCTAGGGATTTAATGAGGTTGGGGCAACACAAAAAGGAGAGTCGCGTTCGGGAAAGTGAGAAGACTCACCCCGCGCGTCATACAGGAAATGAGAACCGTTCACGCAGGCAGGTAAGCTACGTCGCCCCCATCCCCAGATCCCCGGCCTCCTTGGGAGGCGAGAAGAAAACTCAAACAACGGCAAGTGTGCCCATCGAAAACTGTCTCATCCGAGGGATGCACTCGGAGAAGTTGGGAACAACTTAGGAACAACTGCTGCCGAAAACGGGTCTAAACCAGCTATCAAGATAACGCTAAGGCACGGCGAACCAACAAGGGGACTTCTGGACAGCGAGAAGAGGCTGCGCTTGTCCGAATAAGCAGTATTGGCGGTAGTAGGAAGCGGACAGGGCGAAGCCCCAGCCATGTTGCTCGGATCCTACTGTACCACTCGCTCCAGGAGCGGCGCGCTTTGGTAGAAGCCTACGCGAGAGCAGAACGCAGGACATGCTCATCCGGACCACGGCCCGCGCAGCACCCTGCCAATTTGCCGTCAATTACGATTGCGGGGACGCTGCGGATGCCGTAATGCTTCGCTTTGGATGCCACTTCGGACTGGTGCATGTCGTGGATCACCACCTCATGGGAAGAACCGGCCATTCGCTTGACGAGTTCGATTGTTTTCTTGCACATTGAACAACCTGCGCTGAAGACTTCAATTTTCTTTTTTGCAGTCATGATGTTCTCCTGAGTACTTCCTTAAGATCTTTCTGTAGGGCAACCGGAGCAAATTGCCTCCCGGTTCGATTTGCCGCCACGTGGCCATGTGTTCCAGAGCGAAGCCATAACGAGCAATCCAACGGACCCGTAGATTGCCGAGGTCGACTCCCACACGAACTTGCCCATCAGGACCCCGCTAGCCGCTACCATTCCGAGCAGGAAAGGCCGGTATCCATGACGCTCTCTTGCTCTGAACACCATTGCCCCCAAAGCAAGAACAAAGAACGCGACGGTTAGGGGGAACAGGTAAACCGCTGAGATTAGAAATCCGAGGCCAACAGAAGTCAGTAGTCCTGCATAGGCTGGCCAGCAGGCGGGGCAAGCCAGTTTTGGAAGCATCGAGAACCCGACGCTTGGTAACGCCAGCAAGCTTTGCTTCCACCTGCTACTCACGCGTTCTCCCTATCAAGGCTCTCAAGAATGGGACACTCGGCAAGCGGTGCGCATCCGTCGCAGACCCTTGTGAGCTTCCGCAGGGTCTTCTTTATCGAATCAAGACTCTTGATCTTTGCTTCTATGTCGGCGATCTTGGCCTCAGCGCGTGCCCGGATATCTCCGCTGGTTGTGCTGCGTGACACCCGAAGCGATGACAGTTCTCGAATCTCTGTAAGCGAGAACCCAAGTTCCTGAGCGCGCCGGATGAACTTCAGCCGACGTGCGGCATCTGCTGGGAACAAACGATAACCAGATGCGCTGCGGGGCGGTCTTGGCAGCAAGCCCCTTCGCTCGTAGTAACGGACGGTCTCCAGGTTGACCCCGGCTTCCTTTGCAAGATGACCGATTGTGAGCGGCTTCATCCTCGTACTCCCTTTCTGAACGCAGTCTAAACCCCGGACTATGGTACGAGGTCAAGCATTATTTCGCGCGGCTACGCTCCATGGGCTGCAAAGTTTGACGGCGTAGCGCACGCTCCTTCATCAGAGCGAAGAAAACGGGTACTAGAATCAGCACGTGAACCGTAGATGTGATCATGCCGCCGACAATCGGAACGGCAATTGGTTTCAAGACATTCGAGCTCACAGCTGTTTCCCACAGAATAGGGATCAGGCTGGAGAGAACAGCTCAGACGGTATTAATTTTGGCCGCAGGTGGTGGACCCGCTAACGACTCGGGTCTGGCCTAGCCTCGACAACGTACGAGGACCGATTCAGCCAAGAGTATCGGCTCGGGAATCGCCGGAAGGTCACATCGCGGAAACCACCAGCCGCGAAGGCCTGCTCGAGTTCTTCCCGAGAATAGCGTTCCAAGCGCCACCACCACTCGATGAGTATCTTTGCTTCCAGACTTTTTTTCGTGATTAGAATCAAAATGCTTCCGCTTGGCGACAGCCGCTTACGGAGTTCCGCGAGTGCCAGCGGAAGCTCATTCTTCGGAAGATATTCCAACATGGAGGCCGACAGGATCAAGTCGTAGTCAACCCACGACTGTGGAAGTTGGTCGAGAGCAAGTACGTCGGCCTGACGAAGCTGAACGTCAGTGATCCCACGCGTATTCAAGCTCGTCCGAAAGCGGGAGAGCATCGCCGGAGTGAGATCGAAAGCGTGAATGGACTCGTATTTCAACCCTCGGCGAGCCATCGCTTCAAGGAATGCAAACGTTACTACCCCGAATCCGCAACCGGCATCCAGGACGCGAAGCCCGGGACGAAGTAGATCCGAGGTTTGGAGTAATGCCCGGATTCCTTGGGGATATCTGAAGACAGAGATAAAAGAATTGTAGGTCTCCGTCCTGGTGGTGTAGATGTGCTGGACCTGTGACCGAGTCAGCAGCTTTTTACTGCTCATGGATCAAGTATACATAGATGAATGCCGCGGTCCGCCGAATGGCAAGAAGCCGCGAGCGGAACGCGGTACGGAGTTAGTGCTGACAGTCGGGTTCCACGAAGCCGCGATAGATGTAGGTCATGGGTTTGGGCCCGGGCATATACGAATTATGAAGTTCCGCAATGCGAAAGCCGGCGCGAGAAATCAAGGCGTCAATTTTCTTGTTCAAGCAGCAACCTCCGCCGATGCGTTTCCAAATCGGAGTGAGGCGGTTTTGCCAGGACTGGACTCTTGGTTCCGGTGCGAGGCCGTGTTCCAGAAAAAGCAGACGGCCACCGGGCCTGAGAACTCGTCTCATTTCTTGCAGTACGGCGTGGTCGTCAGCGATGGAACACAGCACCCAGGTCATGACCACCGTATCCACCGAGTGATCGGCGAGCGGAATCTTCTCCGCGGTTTGCTCCAGCAGTGTTACCGGGAAAGCTGCGGCGTCCGTTTTTCGCCGCGCCCTCTGCAGAAGGTCGGGAGACGGTTCCACCGCATACAGGTGCGATACCTCGCGGGAATAGTGGGGGAGGTTCAGAGCGGAGCCGATCCCCACTTCCAAAACGCTTCCTTTGGCGGCCGGGAGCACCAACTGCCTGAGCTCCGTTACGTCCTTTGTTCGGCAGGACGCGTCAATCAGCCTGGGCAGGACATATTTGGAATAGAAACCCACCGAGCCCTTCCTTTCGTGAAGACTATCTCATGGATTCAAAGAATTCGAATTTCTGCCTGCATCGAGCGCAAATCCCAGCTCTGGTTCGACGGCGTTGTACACTGAAGGTATGGCCGACATCGGCATTCTGGAGCGTACGGCTGTCGTGCGTCGTGGCCGAACGCTCGAATACTTCACCATCGCGTGGAACGCTATGGAAGGTCTAGTAGCCGTGGCCGCCGGAGTCATTGCGAGAAGCATTTCGCTCGTGGGCTTTGGAATTGACAGCTTCATCGAAGTCACCTCGGGGTCGGTATTGCTATGGAGGATGTCCGTTGATGCGGACGTGCACGGCCGCGAACGAAACGAAAGACGGTCTCTGCGGGTTGTGGGCATTTGCTTCGTGATGTTGGCCGCGTATATCCTCTACGAATCTGTTATGGATTTGCTGTCCAAGCGAGCTCCCGAACACAGCGTGCCCGGCATTATTCTGGCCTGTGTCTCGCTCATCGCAATGCCGCTACTCTCCAGGGCGAAGCGAAGAGTAGCTCGCGCTCTGGGCAGCGCCGCGATGCACGCAGACGCGAAACAGACGGAATTTTGCACCTACCTTTCGGCGATCCTGCTGGCCGGGTTGCTGCTCAACGCCCTCTTCGGGTTGTGGTGGGCCGACCCTGCGGCGGCTCTGATCATGGTTCCCATCATTGCAAAAGAGGGCATCGAAGGCTTGCAAGGCAAGGCGTGCGACGACTGCGGTTCACACTGCGATTGATTCACGTGTTCGGTGCTCGGTTGAACCGAATGAGGATCGGGCCCAGAGAAATTGCGACGAAGAGCACGGCACCGTAGATTTGAACAGCGAGGAATAACCGAGACATATATGTTTGTCGGACTCCTCGAGAGAGCAGCTGTTGTGTCATCCGCAGGCAGAAGAGATGGGTATCCGTACCTATGAAACTCCTGAAGGGCGTTCTTCCTGCTCTCCCACGGCTAGGAATACAAAGCCCCCGTACAGCTCGGTCAACCGCATATGTTTCAGGTGCTTGTGGATCGACTCCCAAGGATGGCGGGAAGCCATTTCCATTGAAAGACCCCAAGGCCGCGTGACGAAGAGGCTGAAGGGGGCGAGATGCGAAATCCGGCCGTTGGGCAATTTGATGTCTTCATCCAATGGCGGCTGGCACTCGGAGCGCCTTGGCACCCAACTCGATGAGCAGCCGGAGCGTTCCCTTCTTCATTCCTGGTGCTGCGAGCCACCATTTTTCGAATAGCACCTTTCCGAGGTGCCAGCTCCTGCCGATCTGCCTAAGCTTGATCTGCGGAGACGGCTCGGCTAAGAACTGACCGGAAGCGAATCCAGCCAAGTGCTCGCCCGCTTCCAGCATGCAGTAACCCTCGCCAGAAAACTTGTGTCTGGCTGTTTTGCCAGCGATGCGGTCGGCAATCCGGCGTGCAACGACCAGTGCCTGGGCATGCGCGAACACTCCCGCCTTGGGCAGCATCAATGGCACGTCGGGCTTCCAGCGACCGGGTAGGGGAATCGCTGTTATGTCGCCGATGGCGTAGACGCTCGCGTCCTTGGTAGCCAGCGTCGCGCTGTCAACAGGCACCCATCCGCCTTGGTTGGCCAGTCCCGCTTCCCGCACTACCCGAGGGCTGCGATGCGGCGGGACTGCTATGAGCAAGTCGTATGCAAAGGATTCCTTGCCCTCAAAGGAAATGGTGCGCATGGCGGGATTCACTTCTTTGAGTTTCTGGAGGGCATGGAATGTAATCCCGCGGTCCTCGACCGCCTTTCTGACTGCGTTCCCAAGCTCCGGCCCGGCGACAGGCATTGGCAGGAATTCTGGCGTAAACAAGTGGAGGTCCACTTTATCTCGCAGCCCGCGTCGCTTAAACAGGTCCGCGATTAGCATCGCGCCCTCATATGGTGCAGCGGGGCATTTGAAAGGAACCCCAGCGACAACGATGGCGATTTTGCCTCCACTGAAATCTCGTAGCGCGATGCGCAATTTGTCAGCGCCGTCAAAGGTGTAGAAGGTCTGAGCCGATTCGGTAAGCCCTGGGATACTATCGGGGGCAAGCTCTGCTCCCAAAGCCACTACGAGGAAGTCGTACGTCACTGGTCCAGCAGTGGTCTCTACCCGATGCGCAGCTAGATCAATGCCACGCGCCTCGCTGTGCAGCAATTCCACGCCTTTATGCACAAGCTGCTGCACGTCGCGCGAAATCTCTTCTGGCCGCCGGTCGCCAGTCATGAGCCAGAGAAAAGAAGGTGCGAACGCGTGTTGGCGATTCTTTTCTATCAATACGATGCGGTGTTCTGGATGGACGAGGTGCCGAAGTTCATTTGCGGCCACAATCCCACCAACACCGCCACCAAGAATCACGATAGTCTTCGCAGCCATATTCATTCCTGCTTCTTAAACACTAGAACGTCACCGCGGAATCGCTTTCCTTTGTCCATTGAGCAAGGTCGATCATGCGTCCCATCTCAACTCCTTCGATGAGTTCCTGTTGGCCAAGGCCCCTGGCCGCGCAACACGTCCCACAAGTCTTGACTTTG
>JBGPIX010000273.1:0-7353 GCA_041485085.1 Candidatus Acidiferrum sp. | reverse complement strand
TTGTGCCCGCGCAACGCTCATGCTTCCAAGCAGCAATACCGCTACCAATAGCCTCTTCATGATGCTCCCCTCAGAGGGCTGGCCCCACGATGGATTCAGCCACGTAGCTACGGTAAACAACACCATGGCCCTTTGTCCATGCTCTTTCGCGGAAAGAGGACAAAAGAGAAAACGGTGCATGACCGGACTGAATGCTTGCAATCGAAACACTTGGGGGGACAGTAGCCCCATGGGGTCGGAGTTCGGCGGGTCCGGCAGCTACCCGGATTCTAGCGACCGTGGCGGAGGTAGTCGTCGGTCTTGTTGAGCCAGTCTTCGCGCGGGGGATCGAAAACGTCGAGGTCGACGGTATCTTCGAGCGCCCAGGCTTCGTGGGGCATGTGCGGGGGGATGCACAGGACTTCGCCGGCGTGCACGACCATCTCCTTGCCATCGATGGCGAACTTCAGCGCGCCTTCGAGAATGTAGGTGACCTGCTCGTTGTGATGGTGATGCAGCGGGACGTGCGCGCCCTTTTTCATCAGCACGCGCGCCAGCATGATTTTATCGCCGACGACCATCTCGCGGTCGATGAGCGGGTTTAATTGCTCGCGTTCGACGTTTTTCCACGCCACATGCTTCGATTTCGCCGGGGTGCTCATTTCTTCTCTCCATACAGCTTTGCGGCATTGTCGTGCAGGTACAAGCGCGCCAGTTCGAGCGCTTTTTCTTCCGTGAAGGCGCCTTCGGAGACAAGTTCGGCAAGCGCCGCTGCTACCGCGGTCCGGGCGGAACGCGTGGCCAGCCAGAACGTCTCTTCCGCGCCGACGGCGTCGTTGAACGGGAAGGCGTCCGACGCAAACATGATTTTCTCGGGGAACAGCGAAATCCACTGCTTGAGAATATTTTTCAACTCCGAGGGATAAACGTAATAGCCCATCAGCGAGGAGTCCGTGTAGACGTTCTTCGCGGCGGTCAGCCAGATCATGTCCAGCGTGTAGGGGTAGCCGCCGTGAATCAGCACGAAATTCACGTTGGCGTAGCGCGGGTCGCGCAGCACATTTTCCAGATTGAGCGGATTTCCGTTGCGCAAGCTGAAATAATCGCCGATACCCACGGCGCTGTGAAAATGCACGGGGAGTTTCAGCTTGCCCGCCTGGTCGATCAGCACGCGGAAAATGTAATCCTGGAAAGTGCGGTAGTCATCTTCGGACGGCACGCCACCGGCGTGAAACTGGGCGTAAATCGCTTCCGCTTTTTCGCGCGGCGAATCTCGGAAGAAGAGCGTGCGGAAATAAGCAGCTTCAAACTTCATAGCCACGCCGCCCTTCTTCTGGTTGTCCGCGAGCGTTTGGCGAACGAAGGCTTCGTAGCTGGCGAGATCGGCGGGTAGTGCGTTTACGTTTTCCTGCTTCATGTAGCGCTGCAGAACTTTTTCTTGCAACGGAATGTAAACGGCCATGTCTCCGTTCTTGGCGATCTGGTTGTGGTTGTCGAACGGAAAAAGAAACGAATCGACGAAAAACACCCAATGAAACCGCTTGGGATCAAGGTACGGCGCCAGCGCCACGCGATTGGCCAGGCAGGTCTCGATATTCATTTTGTCGAGGATGCTGTCCCAATACGCCGTGCCGCCGGCGGCTTCCGCGGCCTTCTTCTTGTCGATGAGCCACTTGGCGTGTTCGGGCTTGAAATCGTCGTACGGGTAGCTAAAGAGCGCCTTGGCGGCAGCGACAAATTCAGGATTGGTGTCGCGAAGGCGCATCACCGTGCTTTCGTCAGGAGGCGAAGCCATGGCATCCATGTCGGAATCATCCGGAAACGTTGCGTGCGAATGATCGTCGTAGATGGGGATGCGGTCGATCTGTTTCAAAAGGCGGTCGTACACTTTCTGCAGGTCACCACCGGGCAGCGGTCTCGCCTGTGCGTGCGCGAGAGAACTTCCGGCGAGCGACATCAACAGAGCAGCGCCAAAGTGCATCAGTTGTTTCATTTTTCCCGATCTCCGTGAGTTCCTGTCTCGCTTGCGGTGCAGTATCACTCGCCAACTAGCGTGAAACCGCTGCCCGCCAATGCATCGATACGCGCTGGATGCGTTCCAGAGCTTCATCGAGCAGTTTCCTCGCGCTGACGAGCGAGAAGCGTAAGAAATTCTTGCCGCCTGGACCAAACGCGGCCCCGGCGATTCCCGCTACACCTGCCTCTTCCAACAAAATCTTCTGCACCTCTTCGCCGGAGAGTCCCGTCTCTTCAATATTCACCCACGCGTAGAACGCACCGTCCGGTGCCTGGCAGCGAAATCCGGGGATCTGGTTGAGCCCAGCGACAAATTGATCGCGCCGCCTGCGGTACTCCTCCACCATCGCCTCCACGGCGTTTGTGGAATCGCGCAGCGCCTCGATGGCCGCTACTTGGGTGAACTCCGCCGCACAGGTAAAGGTGTTCAGCACCAGCAGGTCCATGGCATCGATCACCTCGACGGGCGCAACGGCGTATCCCAGGCGCCAGCCGGTCATCGCAAAACTTTTGGAAAAACCGTCAATGATCACCGTGCGCTCCGCCATGCCAGGAAGCGATCGGATGGATTTGTATTCTCCGCTGAAGAGAATGCGCGCGTAAATCTCGTCGGCAAGCACCCACAGATCGTGCTTGGTGGCGAGCGCGGCGAGCTTCTCCAAAACCGCGTCGCTGAAAACTGTTCCGGTAGGATTATTCGGCGAATTGAAGATCAGCATGGTCGTACGCGGCGTGATTTTTCGCGCGATCTCATCCATGTTCGGCTGGAATTTGTTCTTCTCTTCCAGCCCGTAGGGAACGGCCGTCGCGCCCAGTCCGCGGGTAAACGACGGATAAATCGGAAAACTAGGATCGGGGAACAGCACTTCGTCGCCCGGCTCGATCAGCGCCATCATCGCCAGCGAGAGCGCCATCTTGCAGCCCGGCGCCACGAGAACTTGCTCCGCCGCGACACTCAAGCGCCGCGTGCGCTTCAAATAATCTGCGATCGCCTCGCGTAGCGCCGGTATACCCCTCGTGGAGCAGTAACGGTCGCGCCCCGCGGCCACCGCGTCGCGCAACGCATCGACAACCGGCGCCGCCGGATGAAAATCCGGCTCGCCAAGCTCCAGATGAATGATCGAACGCCCCTGCCGCTCGAGTTCCTTGGCGCGCGAATAAACCGCCAGCGCGCCCTCACCCTTCAATTGTGAAACGCGTGATGCGATTCGTGTCATGGTCTTTGTCCGGACGGGAATCTTATCACTTCGCACCGATGGTCGGCGGTTCGGTACGGGGATCGACATTCGGCAACCTAACTCAACGCGAAGACAGCAGGGGCACCCACCGTGGCAAGCGCCCTTCAGTCTCGCGTTGATCGTTCGTCAATTAGAACGCGTACCGCAGCGAAAGTTGGATCAACCGTGGCGTCCCCACGGTGCTGGTTATTTTGCCGAATGGCCCGGTCGTTAGCGGTTGCCCGGTGATCTGATCGTGGGGAATGCTTTCCACGTCGGTGATCGAGGGGTTGCCAAAGTTGGCGTGATTCCAGATGTTGAAGAAGTCGGCGGTGAAGCGCAACGACTGCTTCTCCGTCAGCTTGAGATTCTTAATGAGCGAAAAGTCCCAGTTCTGCTGGTGCGGCCCGCGGAAAGTGTTCCGACCGAGATTGCCGAAGTCCGTGGTGCAGAAGTTGCCGTCGGCCAGGCACTGTGTCGGATAGAGCAGAGGAGCGGTGGTGAAAGCGTTGACGTTCAAGTACCCGTTGTTGACGCGGCCCTGGATGCTTCCCGAAGTCAATGCGCTGACAAGCGTGCTGCCGCTGGACAGACTTCCCGAAAGCGTGCCCGGAGTAAACCCAGCGCCAAGGAACGCAGTCCCAGCACCGGAATCCGTCACCGAGAATGGGCTGCCTGATTGGAAAATCGTGATGCCACTCACGGCCCAGTTCTTCAGCAGAGCTGCTTTGATGCCGGTTGAGTCCGTGAATATTGGCAGGTCGTAACGATAGCTGAGGACAAACCGGTGCGGCCGGTCGAAATCCGAGAGGCCGCGCGAAGCATTGAGCGTGGACTCATCGTTGAAGGCGGTATTGAACGCGGTGTTCCCGGTAGACGTCGCGTCGGTGGATTTCGAGAACGTGTACGCAGCCTGGAAATAGCCTGCGTCCCAGCGGCGGCTCAGCGAGGTCTGCAACGAATGATAGTGCGAATAAGCATCGTTGGCGAAAAGCTGGAAACCATTGTAGCCGTTGATGCCCTGAATCAGTGAGCGTGCCGGAGCGTTCGCAAATGTATTCGTTGTGATGGAGCAAGGACTTGGCGTGCAGAAGGGACTGTTGATGGTCACGGGGTTAGCCACTGATGCACGCTGGGATTGCAGGTTGTCGCGCGTCTCACGAAGATGAATAGCGTGCGTGCCGATGTACCCGACCTCCAGCACCCATTGGCGGCCCAACGAACGCTGTACGGTCAGGTTCCACTGCTGCGTGCTGGGCACGACGAAGTGCCGCGGCACCTGAAGTCCGAAAATGTTGGTGGAAAGGAGCGGACCCGGGCAAGCAGCCCCGGAGGCTGCTCCGTAGTTCGCCGCTTGCGTCGTGTCGTTCCCCGGAAAACCCTGGAAAACGGCAAGGCAAGGGACAAAGGTAGGATCGAGTGTTCCGGCTTGCGGCAAGGCGTTAGGGTTAGGAAAGGGACACGGAGAACCAGGCGGCGGTTGCGCGCCGGAGTAGATGCTCCCCATGCAGCCAGCCGGGCTGCCTCCAAAGGCCACCGGCAAAAAGGGCGCCTGGAACGAGAGCTGATCCACGCTGCCTACGTCTTCACGAACGTAATAGATCCCAAAGCCTGCCCGGACCGTGGTGTTGTGATGCCCGAAGACGTCATACGCCAAGCCGATGCGCGGTCCGATGGTGGTCGCGGAATTGTTCCTGTAAGTGGTGCTGTTTGCTTTTCCGGCTAATCCGGTGAGATTCAGACCATTGACGCAGGAAGGATAGACGAATGGAAACTGGCCCTGCGCGGCGAGACTCGGGTCGAGGTTTCCAATGTGGCAGGCGTTGTCGTGAAACCCGCCAAAGATTTCTGCGCGCAACCCGAGGTTAAGCGTCAGATCGTGCCGGATCTTCCAATCGTCCTGCGCGAAGAAGCCGTAATTATTGGATCTGTATTCATGGTTATAGACGCCGCCGCCGCCGAAACTGAATTGCGGAGTACCCTGAAGAAAATTCTGAAAGTCCGTATTGCCGTCCGATGTGTTGGTGAAAAAGAGTTCGCCATTGAATACCTGCGGGAACAGTTTGTCGAGATTGACACGCGTGAACTCGCCCCCGAAACGGAACAAGTGCGCGCCCTTCACCCAACTGAAGGTGTCCACAAAGTTGTAGTTGTTTTGCGCCTGGTGCTGATTCCCAAACGGCGCCGGGCCAATCTCAAAGCCGGAGCTGGCAAAAACAAATTTGTAAATGGACTGGGTCACCGAAGTGGTCGGCCTGAGGATGCCGATGTCGCTGGCCGTCACCGGGTTCACGTTGTTCAGCTGATCGTTGATGTGCACGAAGCCAAACCGGAATTCATTCACCAGCGCAGGAGAAAAGAGATGTGTTTCCGTGGCGTTGAAGAAACGCGCTCGCACCGGAGTATCGAACGGGAAATTCAACGACGTCGAACTGATGCTGCTGGCCAGCGTGCTGCCGAGGGATTCCTGCAGGTCGCCACCGCCAAACGGCAGAAAACTTTCCGAATCAGAAAAGAAAAACCGGGCCGCAATTTTGTCCTGGCCGCCGCGGAATTCCCGGTCCCAGTTCGACGTGAACTGGTCGTCGGAAAATTTTCCCGGCTCGCTCAACGCGAAAGTTCCGGTATTCACCACTCCGTTCGTCAATCCAGGCGTGCAACCGACGGTGCATCCCGTGGCAACCTGTCCGGTCGGGATGAGAAAGCCGCTCTTCGGTCCGAACTCTCCCGTAGTGTCGAGCCGTTGTAAGAGCCCCGTACCGTTTGTGTTGGAAAGAATGGGATCAATACTGGGAAGACCAAACGCGCTTTCCAAGCTGGCGGGCGAGCGGTCCGCTGGCAATAGAGGAATGTTCGAGCTGATAAAAGTACCCGGCGAGAGCCCGCTGCGCTGCCGGGTTCCCTGGTAGTTCAGGAAAAAATATCCCCACTTTTCCTTGCCCACCGGGCCGCCAAGGCTGCCGCCGAAAATATTCTGCTTCACCGAGGGCCGCGCCAGGCCCGCCTTGTTCAGGAAGTATTCGTTCGCGTTCAGAACGTCATTGCGAAAATATTCGTATACATCTCCGTGTAGCTCTCTCGTTCCGGATTTGAGGATCGCATTGACGTTTCCCCCGCCATTTCTTCCCTGGCTGGCGTCGTAAAGCGAAGTCTGAACTTTAAACTCTTGGATCACGTCCGGATTCGGAAGCGGCACGTACGAGGCTTGCGCCACGTTGTAGTCCGTCGCGCTTATGCCTTCGATCAGGAAGTTGTTGTTGTCCTCGCGCTGTCCATTCACGAAGAGCTTCACACTGCCACGTCCCAGTTGCGCCGCCGCGTTGAGTTCACTCTGCGCACCGCTGGATAGCGTCAACAACTGCTGATAGTTCTGCGTCGCCAGCGGCAATTCCCGCACGGTTTCCGTGCCCAGCGATTGGCCGGTCGCCGCAGTCGTTGTTTCCACGGTCGTGATTTGCGCGGAGATTTCCACCTTCTCGCTCACGGCGCCCGGCTTGAGCGCGATGGTGACTTTCGTGGTCTCCGTCACGCGCACTTCGATGCCGGAGGCTTTAGCCTCCGCGAACCCAGACTTATTCACAACCACGACGTAGGTTCCGGGGGGGAGCAGCGGCGCCACGAACGCTCCATCCGCGTTTGTCGAAACCTTGCGCGCCAGCGATTGAGTGCGCGTATCGATAATCTGTACTTCAGCGTTGGCAACCGACCCGCCAGATGTATCCACAACGACGCCGCTGATGGCTCCTGTCGCGCCGCCTTGTCCGTAAGCGCCCGAACTCATCAATCCCGCCAATACGAGTACGGCGGCCGTAAATCTGAATATGCCTCGCATAAACACCCCCAGAGAATAAGACTGCACCGCTCCACGGTCGTGAGCAAACCCCATTCGGCTTGCAAACGCCCTTTTCTTGAAAAGGACGACGGGCCGCAGGACACCGTGCGGGTATGTCTGACACTGCCCCTCTTGAAACTAGCGTTTCACTTTCGGAGTGTCAAGGAACTAGCGACCAAAAATCTCGATTTAGCTTATTGGTACTGAACTGTGCTTCACGTCACATTTTCCAGAGTGCGTTACCCCTCGCGGCCCAGTCTTCCCTTGACGCGGCCATCCCCTGGCGAGACCATGGTTTAGGGCACATTG
>JBGPIX010000272.1:0-7380 GCA_041485085.1 Candidatus Acidiferrum sp. | reverse complement strand
GCATCCCTACGACGACGACCGCATCATCACCGGGCAGGCCACCGCCGCCAAGGAACTGCTGGAAGAAATCGGCGACCTGGACGCCGTATTCGCCCCCGTCAGCGGCGGCGGATTGCTCAGCGGGACGTGCCTCGGCGCAAAGGGCCTGCGCCCCGAGATACGCCTATTCGGCTGCGAGCCGGAGCGCGCCGATGACGCCTACCGCTCTTTGACCACCGGGACGCTGCAATCCCAGGACTCCAGCGATACCATCGCCGACGGCTTGCGCGCCTCCCTGTCCCTGCGAACTTTCGCCATCCTGCGGCGCCATGTGGATCGCATTCTCTTGGTCTCTGAAGAGGAAATCATCTCGACCGCCCGGCTCATCTGGGAGCGCATGAAAATCATCATCGAGCCCTCCAGCGCCGTAGCCATCGCCCCGCTGCTGAAGCCGGGACTTGTAGCCTCGCTGAACTTGCCGAAGCGCCCTGACGGCCTCGCCCCGAAGTTAGGGATAATCCTCTCCGGCGGAAACGTCGATCTCTCCTCCCTGCCTTGGAAGTAATTCCAGACTCCCCAGACCGAATTCCTAGCGCAACAATCTGTCCCAAATCCTTGCACTGTTTGTGTAAGGAAATAGGCACATTGTGCAAACGCTCTTTCCTCGCGTCTCTTTGTTATAGAAAACAAATGACTTAGTTCATGCCGAGTTTGGATAACCGCATGCTCCCATACCCTGTGGAAGAAATGAGGTTAGGAATGAGCTTGAATATCCAAGAGCAAGTCGGGGAGCACCGCGCGGCCGTGTTGCTAGGCCTCCCCACGACAGAAATCCGGCGCTTTTCACGTCTGGCTGGCCTGGGTCGCCTGGAAATGGGTGACCGAGGCGAACAGGTGGTTTTCACTTATGATGAATTGCAGCGCCTCTGCCTCTTAGCAGCACAGTCTTCGAAGTAGCTGCCAGTCTCTACCAAGAGTTCGCCCAACCTCCTCCTCAATCCCCCCACCCCCGGGTGCCTCCCCACAGGCGCCCGGGGGTTTCCTCAACATGAGTTTCCTGAATTTGGCTGTAGTGATCTGGTCTTAGGGTCCGAGCTAATACTTGCCCTGCTCGGTCCACGATTTCACTTCTTCCTCTACCGAAAAAACGGCTGCCGGCGACATCGCAAAGCGCGTGTCCAACTGATAGGCCTGCGCTTCCAGCGGAATGGCAATCCACGAACGCGACCTCACAAATCCTCGGACGTAAAGGTCTGTGTAACGGTCGATTCCGAGAAACGCCATTTGTGCCGCGTGGACCAGCCCGTGAAAGAGCGTTCGCAACACAATTTCATCATGAAAAACAATGACATCCAGGTAGGTGACGGACGCCAGATGAACAAAGTCCGGAAAACTGCCCCCACTCAAGGCAATGGCCTCGGAATAAAAAGGCGGCGGCGGAATGCGCGCGCCCTTCAGAACCACAGTGCGCGCGCGTTCGAGCAAACTCTCTGAAAAACAAGCCTGGACTGCCGTTCTCCACTCCGGCACCAGCGGATCACTCGCGCGGAAATACATCTCTCTTTCCTGCCGCAAATACGCCGCGACTCCAGTAACCATCTCGGCTAGGCGTGCTTCCGAGACTTCAGCGGGATCCATTGCCGTTCAACTTTCTTCCCCGGACAGCCGGACTCTACCCTTCGAAGCAGTGACGGTCAAGGGAATGAAAGAATTCTATTTTTCTTTGAGCTTCAGCTTCCCGCTAGCCTTGTTTTCCTCCAGGAACGTCTGCAGTTGCGGCACGGCCTCCAGCAACCGGACCCACTGTTCGTAGTACAGCGTCACCGGAAAGCGCCCCAGTCCATAAACGCTCACGCCTCCTTTTTCGCCCACTCGAAATTCCAGGGAACCCGTGCGGCGTGTGCCTCCCTGCTTTTCCAATTCCGCCAGTTTTGCTTTCAGTTCTTCGTAAGTTGGCTCGGCCATGTCGCCTCCTCTCAGCAATTGTGTCGGGCAGGATTATACAATGCGTTTCGATTTCACGGCATGCGAGCTATACTCTGCCCGCAAGTTCGCCCGCAACGGTGACGCATGGCCGAAGAGCAACCCGCGATCGTCGATTGGATGAACCTGCCGCCCGGCGCGCATGAAGTCTCTTTATGGGCCGGCCTCCACGACGCGCAAATCGTCTCCATCCAATCCAGCCTCCTCGAGCGCACCATCACTCTGCATCTCGAAAGCGATCATCTTCTCGAATTCCACAATCTCCCGCTCGACATGCAGTTCCTCCTTCGCCTCGAGGGAGTCCAGTCCGCGCGCCTAGTCCACGTCGCCGGGTGGCCAGGCGAATTCTCTGTCCCCGCTGGCGTCTCCCCGGAAGAGCAAGCGCGCTTGATTGCCGACTACCAATCCAAGTGCCGCGAGGAATCCTTGAGCTGGTCCGATTTGGAGAGCGCGCTCACCACCGAATGCAAACAAGTCCTCGATATTGCCGACGCCATGCTCGCCACTGCCCCGGACAATTCCCTCGCGCTACGCATTAACGGCCTCCTGAACTACACGGAATTCCGCGAACTCTTTCTCCGCGCCAATCGCCTCACTCTCACTCGCGGCGATGGCCAGGACCTGGGCATCTCCGGCCTTCTCAAGCTTGGCGAAGCCTACTGGGACGCCTTCGAGCAGCGCAAAAATGGCGCCCCCAGTGGAACTCCTCCCGCAACATAATTGCCGCCGCCGTGTTACCACATTAGGTGCCGCACGCGCGGCCTTGGGCATCCTGCAAACGCAGCAATGCCATCCTATTTAGTCAGGTGCACAGCTGTCGGAACAATTCAAGAATTCCCAAGTTGATGGAGATTGGACCATGATGAACCATTCAGCGGCGTCAACAAGCTCACAAATTCTCTGGCGTGCTACCGGGGCCGCAGCTCTCCTATTCTGCCTCACTGCAGCCGCATACGCTCAAGACCAACAGGATCAGCAGGGGCAGCAGCAAGATCAAGAGCAAGCCCAGCAAGCCGGCCAGCAGCAACAGCCTCCGAATAGTCCAGCCAACCCCACTTACCCCTCGCAGGACGCCGATAAGCCACCCTACGCTCACGATAACCGCTCCATGCAGAACGCCCCAGAACCACCCTCCCAGCAGGCGCAACCTGCCCAACCCGTTCAACCCGCTCAACCCATCCCCGGCACTTTGACCGTCCCGGCAGGCACCGTCCTCATCATCCGCACCACCGACTTCCTCTCCAGCGACAAGAACCAGGCTGGCGACTCCTTCACCGCCGTGCTCGATCAGCCGCTCGTCGTCAATGGCTGGGTCGTCGCTCGCCGCGGCCAAGTCCTCGTTGGCAAAGTAAAGGACGCCCGGAAGGCCGGCCGCATCAAGGGCACCTCTGAATTGGAAGTCGAACTCACCGATATCACCATCGTGGATGGACGCCAGGTCCCGATTCTCACTGAGCTTTGGAAAGCCTCGGGCGGAACCTCCCACGGCCAGGACGCCGCGACCGTTGGCACCACCACCGGCGTGGGCGCGTTGATCGGCTCCGCAGCTGATTGGGGCCGCGGTGCGGCCATCGGCGCAGGAGCCGGCGCCGCCGTCGGACTCGCCGGAGTGCTTCTCACGCGCGGCCGTCCCACCATCGTCGAACCGGAAACGCCCTTGAGCTTCCGCCTCGTCGATCCCGTGAGAATTGACACCACGCAAAGCCAGCAAGCCTTTCTTCCCGTCACGCAACAGGATTTTAACAGCGGCAGAATGGAGCATCGCGGGTCGCGCCGCGTCGCCGGCTATCCGGCCCCCTACGCCTATCCGTGCGGCTACTACGGTCCGTGCTACGGTTATCCCTATCCTTACGTCGGATTCTATGGCGGCTATGGCCGGGGTTACTACGGCCGCCGCGGTTTCCGCTACTAAGTTTTCTGACACTGCTCCGTAAAAGGGCTGCTGACAATGCCGGTAAGAAACGTCGCCTTACTGGAAGAGTTTCCAGCGCCGAAAAAGCCCTCACGATTTTCGTCCCGAGCCCGCCGCGGTGGGAGGGATCTGTTTTCATTTGCTTTCGCAGCTGCCCGCGTCCCGAGTTTACGTGTGGTAGTCTTTTTCCTTCTTCCCAATTTCGATTTTCGATTTTCGATTTTCACTCCTCCCCTGAAATGCGCCCCTGGCACCACGGCGCCCGATTTCCTCGCAAGCTGAACTCCGGAACTTACAACAGGAACTTTGCAGCGCTTCGCAGGGAATAAATATAGCCGAGATTCGGTAGGACTCTAGTAAAGGGTTAGTTTCTGCGGTTGCGGGCGCCGCGTACGATCACCTCTGTGCGCGGCGTTCGCACCAAATAAACGAAAGCATCCTGCGGAATATCGAGAGCATCACAGTGGTCATGTATTTGGTGGGTGGGTGATGTTCCGTTGTAAGAACACTTCGCTGAGCCTGCTTCGCCATCGTCGACCGTACTTACGGACGCCAAGAATATCGACCGTCCTGTCGACCGTCTTGTCGACCGTCTTACGGTCGCCAGTACAACGGTCGCCCGAACAACGGTCGCCTGAACTGGGGTACTAGAGAGCCTTTGATTTGCCTGTGATACTCTTTACGCGTTCAACAGTGAATCGTTTCCGGTCCAAGCCCCAGTCCGCGTTTCGCCATTTGTGCACGTTGCTCCTCTGCACCAAGGGCCGCGCCTCAGGCCGGTTGCGCCAAGTTCAATTGAGTTGCTTTGGAATCGAATTCAAATCTGCAAGCGTGGACGGACTATGAAACTTCAATCTCCGGCAATTCGTAATTCCCTCCTTGTTCTTACTTTGCTTCTCGCGCTCCCGGCGTTTCGTGCCGCCGCGCAAACCAACCCCGATAGCTTGCCCGCCGCTCAGGCCGCATCCATCCCCGCGCGCATCACCCAAGCCATCGACGAAACGCAACTCGTCCGCCTCCACGGCAACGTCCACCCCCTCGCCCGCCCCGAATTCGATCAGGGCTTGGTAAGCGATGCAACTCCGATGAAGAGAATGATGCTGGTTTTGCAGCGCAGCCCCGAACAGCAGGCCGCGCTTAGCAAATTGATGGACGAGCAACAGAGCAAAAACTCGCCCAATTTCCACAAATGGCTCACCCCGGACCAGTTTGGCAAGCAATTCGGGCCAGCGGACGCGGACATCCAGGCGGTCAGCGACTGGTTGACCCGTCAGGGTTTCCAGCAAATCAAGGTCGGAGCAGGACGCACGGCCATCGAATTCTCCGGAAACGTAGCGCAAGTGCGGAACGCGCTTCACATCGAAATCCATCGATTCGATGTAAATGGCGAAGCCCGCCAGGCCAATGTAAGTGATCCGCAAATCCCCGCGGCGTTGACGCCCATCGTGTCCGGAGTGCTCACGCTCCATAATTTTCCAAGGAAATCGATGCGTCATCATGCCGGCGTCTTCACGCGAACAGCCGATGGCCGCGTTGAACCTCAATTTACTGGCACCGGGGCCTCCGGGCAGTTCTTCGTCGTTGGCCCGGCGGATTTCGCCAAGATCTACAATATTCCCGCATCGCTCGATGGAACGGGCCAGACTATTGCTATCGTCGGCGATTCCAACATAAACCCACAAGACGTGACTGATTTTCGGAACTTGTTCGGACTCCCCGTCAATCCCCCGAACATCATTGTGAATGGCCCTGATCCCGGAATCAGCGGCCCCACCGGAGACGAGGGCGAAGCTGATCTGGACGTACAAATTTCCGGCATGGTCGCCCCGAAAGCAACGATTGATTTTGTGGTGTCTGAAGATACGCAGACAGCTCTCGGCGTCGACCTCTCTGCGTTCTACATCATTGATAACAATATTGCACCGGTGATGAGTCTGAGTTTCGGTGCCTGCGAAGCGAATTTGGGTGCTAGCAACACTTTCTTCAACACTCTCTGGGAGCAAGCGGCAGCGCAGGGCATAACCGTGTTCGTCTCCGCGGGTGATCCTGGTTCCGCCGGCTGCGACAATTTCAATACCGCTACCTCAGCGAGCCTCGGCCTTGCCGTCAGTGGATTTGCCTCCACTCCGTTCAACGTCGCCGTAGGTGGCACAGATTTCGATGACGTTGGCACGCAATCGAATTTCTGGATCGTCCCCCCCGCCGTTAACGGCCCAGGGAAGGAATCCGCTCTAGGTTATATTCACGAGGTACCCTGGAACGATAGCTGCGCGGCAACAGCTACCAGCACGACCCTCAATACCGTATGCGTTAATCCGAGCCCGGCATCTCTGTTGAATATCGCTGCTGGTAGTGGCGGGCCAAGCTCCGTTTATGCAAAGCCCCCTTGGCAAAGTGGAATCATCCCGAACGGAATTGCGGCGGGCGACAATCATCGTTACATCCCCGATGTCTCCCTGTTCGCGAGTGACGGTCCTCAGAGCAAAAGCTTTTACTTAGTGTGCCAGGCGGATGCGATGACTCCTGGCAGCTCACCGTCCTGTGCATCGACCCCACCCTTCAGTTTCTTGGGCGCGGGTGGCACTTCTGCTTCCTCGCCCGCTTTTGCGGGGATCATGGCTTTAATCAATCAAAATAACGGCCGTCAGGGCAACGCCAATCCCGTCTTGTATAAGATCGCCGCGACCGCTGGACAAAGTTGCAACTCTTCGACCGAGGCTCTTACCGGCTCAACCTGCGCGTTCAACGACGTTACTAAAGGAAATAACTCGGTTCCCTGCGTGGGAAATTCACCGAATTGCAGCAGCAAGACAACCGCTACCGGCGTTCTTGTAAGCCCGGCATCCGCTACAACACCGGCATGGACCACCGCAACGGGATATGACCTCGCGACTGGACTCGGGTCCGTGAACGTCACCAACCTTGCTACGCAATGGCCGACCGCCGTGGGTACGTTCCACGCCACAGCGACCGCCCTAACTCTTAACGGTGGAACATCCGCTCTCACCATCACTCACGGAACGGCGGTCACGGCCAAAGTGACCGTAACTTCGACATCCGGCACACCCACCGGCGACGTCGCTCTCCTTGCGCCCACCACTGTGAACGGCGGCATCGGCGACGCGACACTGGCCGGCGGCACGGTGACGATCAGCAACGTCATTCTCCCCGGAAGTGCGGGTACGCCTTATTTCGTAAATGCCCGGTACGCTGGTGATACTTCCTTTGCTTCCAGCGCTTCCACACCTGGCGTATCCGTTACTGTGAACAAGGAAAACAGCCACTTGCAATACGGCATCGTCACATTCAATCCGGCTACGAATGCCATCACCAACCTCAATGCCACATCGGTGGCATATGGCTCACCCTACATTCTGCGAATGGACATCCTGAACAGCTCTGGCACCAGCGCTAACTGCCAACCTCTCGTCACAAATGGCGTAACAACGGGCTGCGCCTTCGATGCCACTGGAACGGTCACGATCACGGATAACGGCAGCCCCCTT
>JBGPIX010000271.1:0-7399 GCA_041485085.1 Candidatus Acidiferrum sp. | reverse complement strand
TGCAACGACTCACTCTGTTTTTTGCCCTCATCCATCATCTTCAAACCTGAAACCGTAGCACATTCCCGTAGGACGGGCATTCCTGCCTGTCCTCATTTCTTTCTCAACAAACTTTACACGGGACAGACAAGAATGTCTGTCCTACCTTACAATCACCAAAGCTGGAGGACGAATGCACCTCGATCTATTGGCCATCGCCGCGCATCCCGACGATGTGGAACTCACCTGCGGCGGCACGCTGCTGAAAATGGCGCAGCAAGGTTACAAAACCGGAATTCTGGATTTGACTGCTGGAGAAATGGGAACGCGTGGTACACCCGAGACCCGCGCCAAAGAAGCCGCCAAAGCCGCCAGGCTCCTCTCCGTTAAGTGGCGCGGCACCGTCGGAGTCCCCGATTCGGACGTTCAGCCAAGTAGGCAGCACAAGTTGCGCCTCGCCGCCGTCATCCGCGAGCTCCGGCCCAAAACCGTCATTCTTCCCTACTGGGAAGCGCGGCACCCCGACCATTACCATGCCTCGACTCTCGGCTACGAAGGATGCTTCCTGGCGGGACTAAAGCAACTGCCCCTCGAAGGCGAGCCCTACCGTCCCTTCAAGATCCTGTATTCCATCGCCTACGCTGATGTTCGCCCCACCTTTGTCGTGGACATCACCGCCCAATACCAGCAGCGCCGCAAGGCCATCCTGGCTTTCGGCTCACAATTCCGGCCCCGCAAAAGTGAAAAGAAAAGCAAAGTCCATCTCGCCATAGACCGCCTGGAAGCTGAAATGAACCAGCTGGCGCGTCACTATGGCCAAATGATCGGTGTGGGCTACGGCGAGCCATTTCTGCAAAAGGAACTGATGAAGGTGGATGACGTTGTAAATATGGAAGTTCGGTCGATCTGACGCTTAAAGCTCCTAGTCGTCCTGTGCCGGAGAAAACCCGGGAATCGTCTGTCCAGCCCCGGCCCGTTCGACCCGGACGCGGATTTGCGCTTCGTCCTCGGCGCCGGACTTGCGCAGGATAACCATGGTGTTCAGCGCCTCGGAATACAGCCGCGTCACCAGGTAAATGTCCCTCGTGCCATCCTTCTTCCAAAGCTGGCCGATCTGGATCTTGTGGGCGCTCATAGGGGAGTAGCTTTGACTCTAGAGTGCGACGCCAAGTGTGTCAACTACCCCCTTAAGGGAGGTACGCACTCGGTACGCCATAGCCACCACTCTCCACGCTTGACTCCAGCTACGCCATTCAGAGTGGCCTCTCGTTGAGGTATCCTTCCCGGGGCCCAAGGGAATAGGAAACCTTCCTGGACCGTCTTACATCCTAGTAGGCAGAAGAGCATAGTAGGTGCCTGCCCGCGGATTGCGGGTGTATAATCCAAGGCAGGCGGAGGTAACACGATATGCATGCGATATTTCGCCATACTCTGACTCTGGCGCTGGCAAGCTCCTTGATTACGGGCTCGGCCTTTGCCGCCCCACAGAGTCAAGATCCCCCAACCCCGCCCCCGGCTCAAGACCCTGCTAAAGCAACGCCGCCGGCGCAGCAACCTCAGCAGTCAAGTGGGTCCCAGCCGGTCCAGCAAAAAGAGACCGTGACCCCCAAAAATTCCAAAGAAGACGTCGAGGCCATCGGCAACCGCAGCGTTGGTAAAGGGGTGAACCTATTCTCGCTGGAACGGGAAATCTCCCTTGGCAAGGGATTGGCTCAGGAAGTTGAGCGCTCTTCGAAGCTGATCGACGACCCCATCGTCACCGAATACGTCAACCGCGTGGGGCAGAACCTGGTTCGCAACTCCGATGCAAAAGTTCCTTTCACCATCAAGGTGATCGACTCCGATGAAGTCAATGCCTTCGCGCTTCCCGGCGGCTTTTTCTACGTGAACAGCGGCTTGATCCTCCGCGCTCAGGAAGAATCGGAACTCGCCGGCGTGATGGCCCACGAAATAGCCCACGTGGCTGCCCGCCATGGCACCAAAAACGCCACCAAGGGCGAACTCATGCAATTGGCTTCCATCCCGGCAATGATTTTCATCCCGTATAGCATGGCGGGCTACGCCATGTATCAGGGCCTGAACCTTGCGATTCCGCTAACTTTTTTGAAGTTCAGCCGTGACGCCGAACGAGAAGCCGATTTCCTCGGTTTGCAGTACATGTACAAAGCCGGCTACGACCCCAATTCCTACGTTACTTTCTTTGAGCGCATCCAGGCCGACGAAAAACGGCGCCCCGGCACCATCCCCAAGGTCTTCTCGACGCATCCCCCGACTCCAGACCGCATCGAGAATACGCAAAAGGAAATCGCCCGCATCCTGCCCGCCAGGTCGGAATACATTGTCACCAGCTCGGAGTTCGATTCGGTCAAGGGCCGCCTCCGCAACATCATGTTCAAGACCAAAGCCCAGGACAATGCACCCGGCAAGCCCACCCTGCGCACCAAGACCGAGCAATCCAAAAAGCAGCCGACGAGCACCGATCCCAGCAGCTCCGACGATGATCGGCCGACTCTGAAGCGCCGCCCCGACTCTCAACCATGATTCTGTAGTCGCGGCTTTCCGGACACCACTTTTCTTCTCACCGGGCGGCTTCCAGGCCGCCCGCTTCATTTGAAGGCAGCTGTTCCGCAAGCATGAGCCGCGCGTGCGCCGGATTTTTCCGCAGGCGGGATTCCCCAACCCATCGCGCGCAACGCTACGCCCGTGCACAAGAACGCGCTGGTTATAATCTGCTCTGCTTCGGCGTAATGGATATCCAATGCTTCGTTTAGGCAGGTGGCAAAAAATTTTGCCTGAGTCCAGGTCTCGAACTCGCCAAATTCCCGTTCAACTATGGGCCAGGGCTGGTCCTCAATCGCCCGGCACACCACGGCCCCTTTGCCCCAATAACTCGCCGTGAACGCAAACCGGTCTTGCATGGGCACCCCAATCTCTGAAGATGCGTACCAAGCGCCCGCCCGTACTTTTACATGTCTGTGCAGATTAGTCAATACGTCAAATACTATTTATTGGCTAGCTGAATTAACGCCAGAGCGTTGTTGCTAACTGTACTACAGTCGCCATTACCATCAGAGAAGGCCACGCGGCCCGGTTAATTCATGCCCCAGGCTTCCGGGCGCTGGTCGCCACGAGCAATATTAACAAACAGGAACGATGATTTTCTCACGGCCCCTGCTGGTCCATGTGATCAGATTTCTTATTGCTTAGCTTTGAAAGCATTCCCATGTATGGGAATCTACTGGCCTAGTCGTCCCTCCAGCTCTTCCAGGGACCGCGGCCAGTCCTCGCGCAGAAGCCGGCTGAGCGCGCGGTCAGCGAGCAATTTTCCTCCCGTTTGGCATTGTGGGCAGTAGTTGGTCTCATTCGATGCATAGCGAATGCGCTGAATTTTCGTTCCACATTGCGGACACGGTTCCCGGTAGCGCCCATGCACCATCCCGGGGCGGAACGCGGTGACTTTTTCCGGGAATTTATCCTTGGTCTCTGCGCGCAGCTTCTCCGTCCAAAGAGTGAGTGATTGCTTGGTTGCCTCGTACAACCGGTTGATCTCTTCCGGTTTCATCCGTTGCGTCAGCATCACCGGCGAAAGCCGCGCCCGGTGAAGAATCTCGTCGGAGTAGGCGTTGCCAATCCCGCTGAATAAGTGCGGGTCCGTGAGCGCTCGTTTCAAGGTGTGATTGGCAGATGTTAAAGCCGTCCCAAACTTTTCGCGATCTGTGGCCAGTACATCGATCCCTCCGGGATCAAGCTGCGCCAGTTCCCTTTCTCCTGCCATGACGTGCAGAGACGCCCTCTTCTTCGTGCCAGCCTCGGTGAGAGTCAGTGTCCCGTTATCGAAATGGAATGCTGCCGAGACACGTCTTCCATTCGGCGTGATGCGGGCCGCCTTCCAGTGCAACCGCCCCGCAATCATCAGGTGGAACACCAGCCAAACGTCATTGTCGAACCCGAGGGCAATCCGCTTCCCGATCCGTCGTATCGCCTTCACCGTGTGGCCATGGGTCGAGTCCAAAGGCGGCACGGCCGTCCGCAATAAAAATGGCCCTGCCACCAGCGCTCGTTCCAAAACACGCCCGACGACCCGCCTCTCCAGCGCCTCGATATACACCACAATGTCCGGCAACTCCGGCACCTGCTCACCCCTCCCTGAATTCCCGCCTGTCCCTGGCAGGGCAGACTAGCGCGCCTTTTCCCACCCGCCAATATTACAAGATGGCGGGTGGCGCAGACATAAAGTCCAAAAACGAATTCGGGGTGGCCTTCGATAAGAGCGAAGGCCACCCCGAGCTGTGTCCTTTTATTACTTCATGATGACGTACAATAGTGGTATGTTCCGCCCGTGGTCCAGAAAACAAGAATTCCGTTCGCAACCATGCGCCACCCGCCGAACCGAAACTCATTCACGATCCGGTCCTCGATCTCATTTAGTTGTCGGGGCGTATCTCCATCCACCGCGAACACGTACCATCTGGCCCCACGGGCATGGCGCACTTGGCTGCTTCCGTGAGTGTTTGGTGTTCATGCAGGCAGCGGCGGTGACTCCAGCTTTCAGTCCAACCAGCTTCATAATGGAGATTAAGAGACCTGTAGCGCAGGCGCAACGCGACCATTATTTTGGCGAGCACGGATATAGGGTCGGGTGACATCCGTTTGCCGGACTTACGAGTTGATGATAGCACTACGCCTCGCGTCCAAAAGCAAAAGGGCGGCGCAGAATGAACCCACGTCGCCCTTTCACGTTAAGGGTGCTCCACCCGCCACGACTTCCACCGCGCAAAAAAATGGGGGCCTCATCGCTCAAGCTCCCCCGTGGGACTAGTGCAGTCGCCCATCTTTTCCTTTTGGAAGCAAGCGTGGTGGTTGAACAGCAGGGCATGATTGCGCGGTGACGGTGCTGCCGTTGCTGGTCTGAATGACGAGGAAAACATCGTAGGCCATACGGCCAGCGCCGGAAGTGCTTCCGACCTGCGCACGATAACGAAAGATGTTGCCGTATTGGTCAGTGCGTTGGTCCCATTTGTAGTTCAGGCTGATGGAAGTGATACCTAGAGATGGCAGGGTGTAGAGTTCAGTGGGCTGCGAGATGCCGTCGTGGTTGGCATCGATCCACAGACGCAGTGAGGAGAAGATCGCGTCCCGTGCATCGATGGTGCCGTCCCCATTGCCGCCGTTCTTCGGATCGTCGTAGACCGCGAGGGCTGCGAAGCCGTTGGGAGTTGGCGAAGATGGTTGCGGCGTGAAATTGCCGAACAGGTCTTTACCGTCGTCGCACATGCCGTTGGCGTCCGGCAAGCACAGAAACGCATTTTGCGCGCCGGGAGCCGTCCAAGCTACTTGTACAGGCGTGCCCGTACCGCGAATATCGAAGCGGACTCCTTGGGCTGCGTCGGTCAAGAAGAACCCGCCTCCGGTCACGTCGAGAATAATTGGAGATTGAGGGGAGCAAGCAGCCGGACAGCATGGACAATCATAATAACAACTCGTTCGCGGCATCCCCCGGAGCTTCACGTCCTTTTGCTGCGGTGTCCCAAGCAACTTCGCTCCTAGAGGGCCACTGCAACAACTGCAATCTACTGGCGGCGGTGGTGGTTGACATATATAGTCCGGTGCGACCGAAAGCACAGCAGTAATGTCGCACGAAGTTGGCCCTGGCTGTCCGACTAGAGTATTTATGGAAGTCGCGGGAGCACTGGACTCCATCACAGATGAATTGGTAGGGCAGGAAGGGTAGTTGCAGTCAGTCAATCCAAATGTGTGCCCTAATTCATGAGCGACCACTTCGGTTATAGCAGACGTAGCGGTTATCTGCGAATTTATAGTAATAGGCACATAAGCGAGCCTCCGAGGGGACTCGTTATCAAAAGATGCCTTCGTAAAGTCCGTTAGACCTCTGGTGAAGCAGGTCGCCCCAGGAGGGCAGGGCGACGGTGGGGGTCAGGAGCTAAAGCTCATAACGATTGAAGTGCCTCCGTACTGAATGATCGGGGCGCATCCCCCCGACGCAGTCGCCAATGCGTTGTTCCAATTAGTGACGGCTGTACCTACTGGGCTGCTGGGAACATTATTATTGAGTAGTCCGACATATTTGTTTGCACCCCAGGTATAGCTTATTGTCAGCGTGCCTGGCTGAGAACAGGCAACAGAGGAGGGAGCTGCTGTAACGCAAAAGGCAGCGACCACGCCCATCAAAAGTAGAACAAATGATGTCGTTCTCATTGGCCTCCTCCTTTATTCTGCGAAGCTGCGATGGCCTTTTGGACTTCATCCAAAAAGACCGGCAGTTCCACGCCTACATATTGAGAGTTCACATTATCTAAGGGGTACACACGTCCGTTTTTCACTTGGTAGCCAGAATCAAAAATTATTTCGTACTCAGGGAAATTCGGAATGGACTTCCACAGGAACAAAATATACTGTGAGCCAATCGCTGGCAGTCCTTTGCCATGTGTCAGAACATTCGTAACGTGGCCGGATGGGTAGCGTATTGCCCCGCCCTCCCGAGTAGCAACCAACTCGCCCCCGACAGATAAATCAGATGTCGAGTCTTGCTTTAGAACCTGATCGACCGTGACCGTATAATCCGTGTAGACATAGGTGTGGTTCTTGGTGATGAAACACTTGCCGCGAGTGACTGTGCCTACAACAATCGCCGTGGAGGTAGAAACTGGAATGCCCCTGGGATCGGGTGACCCCACGACGTTGTAATCGATAAATCTAAGTGAAGTGGTTTCCGTCTGCCCATTGACCACTAATCCGGGGTCTTTATCAAGCTGCCGGGGAAGATTGGAGTCGTTGTACCGCTTCTCCCTTATTTGGCGTCGTTCGCTGTCAGGCGCGGCCTCTTGGGTTCCTTGGAAATCTCCAACGACGGGCAAACCAGAATACGCGCTCGGCTTTTTAAGGTGCCCACCGGCTGTATATCTGTCTTTGTCCGGCTGCTGCGGTTGAGCGGTTTGACTTGGCGGGGAGGCCCGCATCGTCACGGCGAGTATTGCTGGGATCAACATGAGCACGAGATAAGGCAACCGTTTCATATATCCTCCATTTCTATGGCATGGCCCTGAATCCATGCAAACAGTCCCCGATGCGCAGAAAACTACGCCCTCTTGTCGCTTAACGTCAATGATACGAGCCCACAATTTACAAAGCATTCACTTCACCGCTATCGAGCTTGAGCGGCCCAGGCTGTAGCGTTGGCGCGGACCACAACACTCGCCCGGCGCACCCCTAACGCGCGTCAATCCTGTCCGTAAAGCGGACGCTATTATTCGCGGGGCTTGGGCTGATTAGATGACGGCGTCGGCTCCTTCAACCGAGTAAACTTGGCAGCTGTTGAACGACCAAGGCTCGGAAAAAGGAGCCGAGCAATGTTGATTACAGGATGTGATTTCCACACACGCTATCAGCAGATTGCCATGGC
>JBGPIX010000270.1:0-7408 GCA_041485085.1 Candidatus Acidiferrum sp. | reverse complement strand
TGCCGGAACCGGCATGGCGCACAAACAACTCCATCAAGCGCACCAGTTGCGGCACGAAAAATACAAAGGTGAAGACGGCAAGTCCGAGGAGTGCGTGGCGGAAAACTTCGCGGACGATATAGCGGTCCAGGATGCGCATGACGCGAACGGTGAGTGTAGCACGGGCGCGACAACCTTGGCCTTGCCGCTTCTTGCCGCGCAATTTCCTACATTCGGGACTCCAAACGATTCCGATCGGCCCAAACCAGCCGGGCAATCCTTTCCGGGCAAACCTTTCCAGAACCGGGGCTTGAGCCCAGCTTTAGCGCCGTTATTTTTCCCCTCCCAACTTTGGCCACGACATCATATCAGCCGGACAAACCGAGGAACTTCGCCAGCGATGGGGTCTCTTCTAAATAGTTTCTTAATCACATATCAAAGCTTGGCGAAGCGACTGCCAGTCCATCGCACACGTGCATGCAAACTCTATTAGCACGCAGCCGCAAGCAACTTATTCGTTGGGACACCGTCGAACTTAATTGAACAAGATTGCGTAACTCAAGAGACCACAAAGCCGGCGTTCCGGCACTAGCAGCAACGGGTTTAAGACCAGTCGAGTCAAGGTGAATCGGATTAGGGGGCGAACATGGGAACTCTTGGGCAGGATATCCGCTACGCGCTAAGGAACTTGCGAAAGGCCCCGGGATTTGCAGTGGTGGCGGTCATCACCCTGGCCCTGGGCATCGGGGCTTCCACGGCGATCTTCAGCGTGATCGACAACATCCTGATGGAGCCCTTTCCGTACCCTGGCGCGCAGAGATTCATGTCCGTGCAAATGCATGACACAGACAGAAGCGGGCCCGGAGGGCAGGCGGCCTTCATTGGACCGGAGTTTTTGGATCTCGTCGAGCAGAACCACGTATTTGACGGCGTGATCGCCAATGACAACACGGACGTGTTGTACCGCGCGGGAGAGGGAACCCAGCGCTTTGACGGGAATTATGTGACGCCGGGAACGTTTGAGTTCCTCGGAATGCCTGCGCTCGTGGGCCGAGTTATGCAACCGGCGGATTACGAGCCCGGAGCGCCCCCGGTATTTGTCCTGCGCTACAAGACGTGGGTCAAAAGTTTTGGAGCCGACCCCGCAATTGTGAATAAAACGTTTGTCCTGAATGGCGTATCGCGGACCCTGGTTGGAATCATGCCCCCGCGTTTTGGATGGGGCGATGCGGATCTGTGGATTCCTATGAAGCCAAGCCGCGCGGCAAGCGGCAAGGTCATCGCCGGGGCGTTCCAGCAGCACTGGTTCTTCCTCGGGCACCTGAAGCCAGGCGTCTCCGTCAAGGAGGCGGAGGCTGACCTGACGGTGGTGGCCAAGCGGCTCGCGGCGGTGTACCCGACGGAATTCCCGAAACACTTTTCGGTGCATATCGAGTCGCTGACCAACCTGGTGGTGGGTCAGTTCAAGACCACGCTCTTCATTGTCTTGGCAGCGGTCGGGCTGCTGCTGCTGATCGGCTGCGGAAACGTGGCGAATCTTCTGCTGGCAAGAGCCACCACGCGGGAAAAGGAGTTTGCCATCCGCTCGGCATTGGGTGCGAACCGCTGGAGATTGATCCGACAGCTCCTGGTGGAAAGCCTGATCCTGGCGACCGGCGGGGCGGCCGTCGGGATCCTCTTGGCATGGGGAGGTCTCAAGTTCCTGGTGGCGCTGATGCCGCAGAATATTATTCCGGCCGAAGCGGTGATCCGGCTGAATTTGCCGGTACTGGCGTTCACGCTGGGCGTAGCCGTGCTGACCGCCCTGGTGTTTGGTCTCGTTCCAGCGCTAAAAGCCGCGCGCAAGGATTTGAACGAACCTTTGCGGGATAGCGGCAAGGGCATCAGCGGGGGATTCCGTCACGGCAGGCTGCGTGATGCGGTCGTCGTCCTAGAAGTAGGGCTATCGTTGACGCTGTTGGTTGCCGCCGGACTGCTGATGAGAAGCTTTGTCGCTCTCCGCGATGTGAAGCTCGGCTTGCAACCGGATCATGTATTAGTGGCAAGGCTTCCGCTGCCGGTGGACCGATACAAGACCGCGGACCAAGTCACGGGATTTTACCGGCCGCTGTTGCAACGGCTGAAAGCCCTGCCGGGCGTGTTGGAAGCAACCGAAACCAGCACGCTGCCCCCTTATGGCGGGATTCCCAGCGACATTGAGATTCCGGGTAAAACGCACGCGGAAAAATGGAACGCCATGTTTCAGTTGATCAGCGAAGGATATTTTCCGGTTCTGAAGATTCGCTTCGTGGACGGAAGAGGTTTCACGGAAGCCGAAGTGAATGGGGCACGCAAACTGGCGGTCGTGAACCAGACGTTCGTGAAAAAGTATCTAGGAAACGATAATCCGATCGGCAGACAAGTAAAAATCGCGCAGCTTGCGGAGTTTGATGATGCCGTGAAGGAGCCCATGTTTGAAATCATAGGGCTCGTGGCGGACGCCAAGAACCGTGGATTGCAGGATCCCCCCGAACCGGAAATTTGGGTGCCATACACCGTGACGGGTTCGGCGTTCCGCGGAATCCTGGTGCGCACCGCAAATGAACCGTTGTCGATGATGAACGCCGTGCAACATGAAATCTGGGCCACGGACGCCAACGTCGCCGTGACGCTCACAGGAACGCTCGAAGGCTACATCAGCCAGTTCTCGTTCGCGGGGCCGCGATTTGGCTTTTTCCTCATGACTATTTTTGGCTCGATTGGCCTCGTGCTGGTGACCATCGGTGTCTACAGCGTTTTGGCGTACACCACCGCGCGGAGAACACACGAAATTGGCATTCGAATGGCGCTGGGGGCCGAGGGGTCAGACGTGCAAGGCATGGTGATCCGAATGGGATTGAAGCTGGTGGGGCTAGGAGTAGGCATTGGGCTGATCGCAAGCTTGGCCATAGGACGCGTGATCGCCACGCAACTGTGGGGCGTATCGGCCTACGACCCCTGGACACTGGTTTGCGTGCCTTTGCTGTTGCTGCTCATCGGAATTATGGCCTGCTGGCTTCCCGCCAGGCGTGCAGCAAGCGTGGATCCCCTCGTGGCGCTACGCTACGAATAGCATGCGCTTGCGCTAATTTAGGGCAGGTCAGTAGTTCTTGGAATGCTGCACGTTGCGTCCGCATTGCAGTTGGCGGCGGCCCCTGCCTCCAGCGAACCTGTAAAAGCTTGCACGCGCTTAGCAAGAGCCCGCAACTGCTCGACACACGCCGTTTCTCTTACCATCGATTACGTGATAGTTTTTCTTACAGCGGTTCTTTTCAAACTCAGGTGTGGTGGGCGTGATTCCAGCGAGTTCCAGCCTGTAGCACCGCTTAACACTCAACTGTTAGCCGGACGCCCTCCGGTTGCGGAACTAGCACGGGAGAGATGCGAGCAATGAAGCGGGTTCATCTGGTCGTGTTGTGGCACATGCATCAGCCGCAATACCGCGACCCCGAGAGTGGGTGCTACGTCCTCCCATGGACGCGCCTGCACGCCCTGAAAGACTACTGGGGCATGGTCGAAGTGCTCCGAGAATTTCCCAACTTTCACGCCACCTTCAACGTGGTGCCTTCACTCGGCATGCAACTCGAGGAATACGCCACGGGCAGCTTCAAAGAGCCCTGGTTTACCCTGGCGTTCAAAAATGCGGATGAATTGACGCGCGAGGACAAAGCAGAAATTATCGCGCGCGCCTTTCAAGTGAACCAGGAGCGCTTGATGTCGCGCTGGCCCCGCTTCGTCGAGTTATTCGAATGGTCGCGCCCCGCCGGCGGCGCCCAGGCATTGGTCTCCTTCACGCCGCGCGATTGGCGCGATCTGCAGCTGCTCTCCCAATTGGCCTGGATGGAAGAAACCTGGTTCGAATCGGATGACATCGTCAGTAGGCTGGCCACGAAAGGGAAGGACTTCACCGAAAAAGACAAAGCCGCTCTGCGCAAGAAGCAGCTCGATTTCCTCTGCCTGGTGCTCCCCGTTTATCGTGATGCGGCGCAGCGCGGCCAGATCGAAATCAGCACGACTCCGTTTTATCACCCCATCCTTCCGCTCATTTGCGATTCCGATATCGCGCGTGTGGCCAATCCTGGCACGCCGTTGCCGCGCCGCGCCTACCGCCGCCCGGAAGATGCGAGGGAGCAATTGCAGCTTGCCCGCGAATATCACGAAAGAGTTTTTGGCGTGAAGCCCGCTGGCTTGTGGCCCTCCGAAGGCTCCGTTTCCGATCAGGCGCTCACTATTGCCGCCGAAGAAGGTTTTAAATGGTTCGGCACCGATGAAGGGGTCCTCGGCCGCACTCTAAACGTCGGGTTTTTCCGCGACGGCAACGGCATTCCCGCCAATGCCGACCGCCTTTACCAACCGTGGCACGTGCAAGTCGGTCCGAACGGCATTAATGGATTATTTCGCGATCACCATCTCTCCGATCTCGTCGGTTTCGTCTACAGCCGCATGGATGCCAAAGCCGCTGCCGCCGATCTTCACAATCGCATGCGCCATCTTGGGGAGAACGTACAGGGCGATCAGCCGCTCACCATTTGTCTTTTTCTCGACGGCGAAAACGCCTGGGAATATTATCCGGGGAACGGGCGCGCGTTCCTCCGCGAGTTTTATGCGCGCATCCAGGGCGATCAGGATTTCCGCGCACTCACCGCTACCGAAGCCATTGCCGCTGCCGGCGAACTTCCCACCACCAGCGGAATTTTCCCGGCCTCCTGGATTAACGCCAATTTCGATGTGTGGATCGGCCACGCCGAAGACGTTGCGGCGTGGGAATTATTGTGGGACGCGCGTGAAGCCTACGCGCACGCATTCGAAGCGCGTAAGCAGGGAAGGGCCGACGCGCCCACCGAAACCGCGCTCAAGGATGCACGGGAATCCCTGCTCGCCGCCGAAGGCAGCGACTGGTGCTGGTGGTTCGGCCCCGAGCACAGCACCGCTAACGACGCGGAATTCGATGCGCTTTATCGCAAGCACCTCACCGCCATCTACCTGATGCTGGGGCAGTTGGCGCCGGAGGAATTGGCCAAGCCCATCAAGCGCAGGCCCGAGCACGCGTTGCAGTTGGCGCCGACAGGCCAGTTGAATATCACTATCGACGGCAGGGACACGTCGTACTTCGAATGGCTCGGGGCCGGCCTCTATTCACCCGAGCGGCGCGGCGGGTCCATGCATGGGCGCGTCTTTTATCTACATGAACTGCGCTACGGATTCGAGGAAGGCCGCTTCTGCGTGCGTATCGATCCGTTCGCCGAAGCCTTAGGAGAATTGGAAGATCCCGAGTTTCGCATCACCATCGGCGGCGCGGAAGAAATCACCATCGTTGTGAACCTGGAGCGGGGTCACGTCCACGGGTTCGCGGTCGAAAAGGACCGCGTGTGCCTGCTAAATCCCAAGCTTGTCGCGGAAGCGGCGTTCGAGCGAGTTCTGGAGGTCGCCATCCATAAGGATCAAATCAACTTCAAGGGCCAAAGCAAAATTAGGCTTGGCGTCGCGCTCTGGCACGGCGGATTGCCAGTTGACGTTTTGCCGGCGGAAGGGTTCCTTGACGTGAATCTCGGCGAAGAGCATTCCGCTTGGCTGCCGGAATAGTGCCTCCCGGGCCGGCTTCGGAAGGCCGACCTACAAAGACCGATTTCCCCTAATACAGTTTCACCGCCAAATCCTGCGGATGATTTCCGACTGGAATCATCGTCAACAGAAAATTCGTGCGCACGCGGATGACGGCCAAGTCGCCGGAGCCCTGGCTCACCACTAACAATAGATTTTCCGCCGGATCGAAGCGCAATGCGGCGGGAGCTTCGCCGGCGGGAACCGGGAAGCCTTTTCCCGGATCGCGCACGATGCGCCGGTTGAGAATATCGACCGGCGTGACGCGGTCAGCGGCGGTATCGGAAACGTAGAGTAAGCTGGCGTCGCTGCTGAGCACTCCGCGAGTGGGCGCCGAACCGAGCACCATGTAATCGCCCACCTCGTGCGTCTCGGTGTTGATGGCCTGCAGCCCGTGAGCCTCCGGCGAAATCACGTAGAGTTCGCCGCCATCGGGCTTGAGGAGCATGTCCGTGGGCGTTCCAGCCAGCTCAAGATGGGTCACCAGCACGCGGCGGCGCAGGTCCACTACCGAGATGCGCCGCTCGGTACGGCTCAACACAAAGGCCATGGAACTGTCCGGCAGGACGGCGACGTCCTCCGGCTGCGCAACAACGGCAACGCTACCCCGCTGCGAGAGAGTCATCGCGTCATGAATGCCGAGCGAGCCGTCGCGGCGATTCACGACAAGGACGGTCTTGCCGTCCGGCGTAACGCGGGCGAGCACGGGCTCGCGCCCGGTCGAGGCACGCGCGACGATGGCGCGCGACTTCGTGTCTATGGCCACGAGCGTGTTGTTCCCGGATGCCGTGGTGTAGATGCGGTTGCCGTCCGGCGAAAAATCCAGCGCGTAGGGAAGCGGCCCCACGGAGATTCGCGCAGTGACCTGATCGGTGCGCGCATCAAGAACCCAAACATAACCTCCCGTGGTACTCACGCCGTAGACCTCAGCTCGGGTGGGATGCTCGCGCATCCCTGAAAGTCCTGGACCCACCGCGACGCGCGCCACGGCTTTGAGCTTTACGAGATCGACGACGGTGACGTTGCCATCGGCAGTGGTGACGTAAGCCGAGAGGTGCAGGTCCGGGCGAAGGAAGGAGGGGCGATGCTCGCGCAGAAGTACTGCCACGCCGGAGAACGCCAGCGCGGCAAGTAGGAAGTAAACGCGAAAATTCTTGCCACGGTTCATGTTGGAGAGGGAATTGTCCCACGGTTCGAGGAAAGGTCAAAAGCGCGCCCAAGATTAATGCGTGCCGCATCGGACGGAAGGCTCTTGCTCAGCTTGCCGGTGCCCCGGGTGAAGTAAACGAGTCGCATGATTGTCCGAGCGCTAGAGAGGTGCCGACACGATGTTCCCATCTACCCGACAGAATCTGCTGGTATACTCGCGCGGAATAATTCCCGAGAAGTGAGAAAGATTCGGATGGAGGAGCTACTGTGCGCGTATCGGTGATGGTTGGCGTTCTGGCTGGACTGTTGGCGATTCCTGCGTTAGCGCAAGAACCCGCGGGCAAGCCGATCTTCAAGCTGCAAGAGGTAATGATCCCGGTGCGGGATGGAGTGAAGCTGCAGACGGCGATCTTGACGCCGGTGGATCAACAGGGACCATTGCCGATTCTCTTTCGGCGCACGCCGTATGGAGTTCCGGAAAAGTCGCCGGAGCAAATGCCTGCGTCTCTGAAAGAGCTGGCACAGGATGGCTATATTTTCGTCATCCAGAATCTCCGCGGGCGATTCAAGTCGGAAGGGGTCTTCGATCTGACTTCGCAGGCCGATTTGAGCAATCCCAAAGCGACCAGCGAGACGACCGACGCTTACGACAGCATCGAGT
>JBGPIX010000269.1:0-7420 GCA_041485085.1 Candidatus Acidiferrum sp. | reverse complement strand
GGACGGGGAGCGCCCGTGTTGTGGCTTCACGTGGGTTTTCCCACCGACACTCGCCAACCCCAACGAGACCACGCGCAGCTCGCGCACTCACAAGAATCAGCAGCTTGGATTTGTCTAGCCGAGAACTACTTTTTCGGGGCGTATGAACGGAAAAGCCCAATGATGCTGACCGTTAGTTGAGCAAGGCTCCGAGAAGTAGGCATACTGGACGACAGAACTCGCAGCGGCCACCGAAAGCAAACGGGGCTTCTGTTGAACTGAGTGTTGATACGCGAAGACTGTAAACCCGAGCCGCGTTCGCACTCGTTTGGAACTCCGGAATAAGATGGTTGCCAGATGACCGTCCGCAAAATCGTCCATATCGATATGGACGCGTTCTATGCGTCAGTGGAACAGCGGGACGACCCGCAACTGCGCGGCCAGCCCGTAGTTGTCGCTTGGCGGGGCAACCGCTCGGTCGTCTGTGCCGCTTCGTATGAAGCGAGACGTTTCGGGGTGCGCTCTGCCATGCCGGCAATTCGCGCCGAACGGTTGTGCCCCAACGCTGTTTTCCTCCCTCCTGATTTCCCACGTTACCGGGCGGTCTCGCGTCTCGTGCGTGAAATCTTCAAGCGTCACACCGATCTGGTGGAGCCGCTGTCGCTTGACGAAGCATACCTCGATGTTACGGAGAACAAGACTGGCTTGCCGACCGCTACGCGTGTGGCGCGCGCCATTCGCGAACAGATTCGCGAAGAATTGAATTTGACAGCCTCGGCAGGCGTGGCACCGAACAAGTTTCTCGCGAAGATCGCTTCTGACTGGCGAAAGCCGGATGGGCTCTTCGTCATCCAGCCTGAAGAAGTAGATTTATTTCTATTGCCGCTGTCTGTGGGGCGTCTGCCCGGGGTCGGCAAAGTGACTGAAGAGAAACTGAACAATCTTGAGATACAAACCGTTGCGGATTTGCGAAAGCTGGACTTGCCGACGCTTGAAGGCCGCTTCGGTCGTCATGGCGTGCGTCTTTACGAGTTGTCCCGAGGCATCGACAAAAGCGAAGTTGTCCCGGACAGACCGACACAGTCGGTATCGGCCGAGGACACTTTCGAGCGCGATGTACCGTTGAGTGAGACCGAACCGATGATCCGGCGTCTCGCGGAAAAGGCCTGGACTGCTTCGCGCAACGAATTGCGTATCGCACGCACCGTCGTGCTCAAACTGAAAACTAGCGAGTTCAAGATTCTCACGCGTAGCCATACCCCGGCCGCGCCTCCCTCTTCTTGTGAGGAATTGACCGACATCGCCCTGTCGCTACGAGAGCGTGTAGCCCTGAGCCCAAAGCAGCGTTTTCGCCTGGTGGGTGTTGGGCTCAGTAACTTTCGCGATCTCGAGGAAGCATCTGCTCAGCCAGCACTCTTCGAGTAGCCGACTTCATTTCAGTCCGTCATTCGACCGCATCTAGAAAGTACTCCTTTTAGCAGCTTGCCCCTTTCCATGCCCTTCCTGGCCAAACCCTGCGCCTGATCCGTCCGCTTCTTCTGTCAAGGCTCTGCGCTTCGCTCCGATAAACGCCAACCCCGCGGCCTTGACAGCGCGGACGGCTAAGCGCCTTCCCCCGCCATGAAGGGCATTTGCTTCTTGCGCAGCTAAGCGCCGCTGCGCAACAGGCAAGGCCCCAAACACAAAGGAGCGAACCATGCAGACAGAAAAAGCAGAACTGTATTTCCGGCAAGGCGGTTCCGACAAGGTGTACCACGTGCAGTTGGAGAACGTACAAGAACAATGGTCCGTCCAAGCCCAATGGGGGCGGCGCGGTTCCGCATTGCAGAGCGACGTGAAAGTGAGCAGCACCACCTACGAGGAAGCGAAGCGTGTGTACGACCGCATCCTTCGGGAGAAAACGGGCAAGGGCTATCAAATCGCTCAAGCCAACGGCGATGCGGCGATTTCCGTTGGATTGCCGGTCACCAAAGAACATTCCGGCCATACCCCGGAATTACTGACGCCCATCGAGGAGCCAGAGGCGTTGGGGCTGGCAGAGGATGTGTCTTGGTGGTTCCAGCAGAAATTTGATGGGCGGCGGCTCGCCGTACAAAAGGCCGACGGGAAATATTCCGGCATCAACAAACTCGGCCAAATCATTCCCATCGACTCCCGCTTGGCCGAATCGCTAGACCTCGTGCAAGCACAAGGCTTTCTGGCGGATGGGGAAATCACTGATTCCCATTTCTACATCTGGGACCTGCTCAACGTGAACGACACCGACCTGCGCATCCAACCCTACGAAATCCGCTACGTACACCTGACCCGGCTCTTTCGCGGAGTCCACAACGCATTGCGAGTCTGTGAAACCGCCATGACACTGAAAGCCAAACGCGCCTTCGTGAAAACGATGCACGACGCGAATGCCGAAGGCTTTGTTTGCAAGAACCGGTACGCCGCGTATGCGGGTGGCCGAGCGGGCCAGCACTACAAGTGTAAGTTTGTCGCTACGGCATCCTTCATCGTTGGCCCGAAGCCTGAGAAAAAGGCGGGTGACGGCCATCGTTCCATTGCCGTGTATCTCTTGGACGGCGAACGGCCACGTTTCATGGGCACGGTGGGAGTGCCCGACCGTTATCCACTCCCGCGCGTGGAGCAGGTTGTGGAAGTGCGTTACCTCTACTGCCATCCCGGACCCGATGGTAAACTTATGCAAGCGAAGTATTTCGGCAAGGTACGCGATGACATCGAGCACGCCGAATGCTCGGTGAGCCAGTTGAAACTCAAAGCTGACGATAGCGAACCGACCGAATCCTGACAGCAGCTTTGATTTGTATCGCCGCGAGCACCGGGTATGCTGGAGCTACTTTTTCGGGGTGTTTGAGCGGGCTAGCCAGACCCCATTTTTGAAAACATGCATGCGGATAGTCCCGAACCAATGGATAAAATCACATAAGTCGCTGTCCTGGCGTCACTTATTGGTTTTTGGTCCGCTCAAAGATGGACAAGTTTTGACAAGTGCCCTTCGACGTCCTGGTGGAGGCCAACTCTTCGGTTAATAGCCGTGAACATGATTTAATCACAATTTGCCGGAGCCGAGACAAATCGAGGGTTTTCAGCAAGTTCTGATGAAACGGGAGCAGTTCAATTTACCTTCTCTTTTCAGTTTTTGTTCGCCTTTAGCCACATTTCATCGCCGTTCGCATGACACCTACATGACACTGTTTCTGGCGGAGCCCTGCGAACCAGAAATGACCGTTGACCGAAAAATGATGCGATCTTTTATCTACGCCTGGCAGCAAGTGGGTCCGCAACAAGCGGCGGCCTTGGATGGCTTTTTCGCACGCACGAATGCACTAATGAACTTGTCCTGCACCTTAGGAGCGACGGAGTCCGCATCGATCCCTGCAGCCTTCAGGAACTCCCGGGCGTCATCTATTTTGTAAACGCGCGTTGTTTCGATGTCGATGGATTCAAAACCTGCGGCAGCGAGCTTTTGTTGGTATTCACTGTCAGAGAGAGCCCCAGCTACGCATCCGACCCAAAGCTCCATGCTCTTACGAATTTCTTGTGGAACTTCTCCCCGAACGACTACATCCGAGATCGCAAATCGCCCGCCCGGCTTGAGGACGCGGAAGGCTTCCCGCAATACACGGTCCTTGTCTCCGGAAAGATTGATCACGCAGTTCGACACGATTACATCGACGCTGTTGTCCGGCAACGGAATGTTTTCGATCTCGCCCTTGAGGAACTCCACGTTTGTGAGACCCGATTTGCGCTTGTTTTCTTCTGCCAGTGCCAGCATTTCATCGGTCATGTCCAGGCCGTACGCCTTGCCCGTTGGGCCAACGCGGCGCGCAGAAAGTAGCACGTCGATGCCTCCGCCGGACCCGAGATCTAAGACCGTTTCTCCCAGCTCCAATTTCGCTAGTGCCGTGGGATTGCCACAGCCGAGCGAAGCGCGCAGAGCAGCCTCCGGCACGGAGCCGGCCTCGCCTTCGCCGTAAAGATTGGATGTGATCGGGTCACACCCTTCGATGACAGAGGCGGGACTCGTGCCGCAACACGCGGTACCCTGTCCCGATGCAGCGCGCTTAGCCGCTGCACCATACTTTTCTTGCACAGCTGTCTTGATGTTCTCCGAACTCATGTAATTCTCCTTATCTTGAAATCGAAACGATATCCTTCGGGGCAATCACCTTATTCCGAGTACAGCACTCGGCATACAAAAAGCTGAGAAGCTCCTTGAGCGCGTCCGTGTTCGCGCGACACCAGAGGAAGGTTCCTTCGCGACGCACACTCACCAGGTTTTCGTTTTTTAGTTTGTCGAGGTGGTGCGAGAGCGTGGAATTGGGAATGTCCAGTTCCGACTGAATGTCCCCGACCACCAAACCTTGTGGCTCCGCCGTAATCAGAAGCTGCATGATGCGAAGCCGGGCCTCGGTTCCCATGGCTGAAAACATGTCGGCGTAGCGGGCTATCAACGAGGCTTGCGTGTTCATCACATTTCGATAATACCGGAACTATGCAAATTGTCAAGCGTTTTTTACATCGCGCAGGAAGAAAAGAAGGGTTCCGGAGCAAACGATGAAAACAACGACGGGAAGAGCGAACAGAAGCTGCCCCGTCCTGCCGTCAGGCACGATCAGAATGCGGTCGCCATACAAGGCCTTGTAGTGTTCCAGAATCTCCTGGTCACTCCTCCCGCCAATCACTGCGCCATTCTTCCAACGGATCGATCCGACGCGAAGGCGCAGGATCTCGTCTGAACGCAAATCTGTGAAGAGCCACACAACGGCGAGTGCACGCACCATTTGGAAGGGATATAAGTCAGGATCCGGCATGTCATGCTGCAACTCGAGTCAGCGGACTGCCCGAGAGAAGGCGGGAGATCGGCTACACATGAATGGCCCGACCGAAGGCCGCGAGCATCGATTCGCCCATGGTCTCGGACAGGGTCGGGTGCGGAAAGATCGTGTGAAGGAGCTGAGCCTCCGTGGCGTTGAGTGTGAGGGCGATCGTGAACCCCTGGATCAACTCCGTCACCTCGGCGCCGATCATGTGGGCGCCCAGCAGCGCGCCGCTGTGCGCGTCGAAGACGGTTTTGACCAGTCCCTCGGTTTCGCCGAGCGCCACGGCCTTTCCGTTCCCAGCGTACGGAAAACGGCCGACCCGAACCTCACGACCCTGCTCGCGAGCGGCGCGCTCAGTGAGGCCGACGCTGGCGATCTGTGGTCGAGAATAGACGCATGCCGGAATCGCCTGGACGTTGATGGGACGGGTCTCCAATCCGGCGATGTGTTCGACACAGACGATGCCTTCGTGCCCCGCCTTGTGCGCCAGCCACGGCGGACCCACGAGGTCACCGACGGCATAGATGCCCTCCTCGCCGGTTTCGAACCATTGATTGACGGCCACATGGCCTCGGTCGACCTGCACCCGCGTTCCCTCAAGGCCGATATTCTCCACGTTTCCGGTAATCCCGATCGCAAGGAGGGCGCGGTCCGCCATCAGATCCCGCGACCCGTCGGGTCCTTCGAGCGTCACGAGGAGATCGTCTTCCCGCGGCACGATGGCCTTCACCGTTGTACCCGTCTGGACTCTCATTCCCTGCTTTTCGAACGCCCGCCGCGCGAATGCGGAGATCTCGTCGTCCTCCGCGGGCAGCACGCGGTCTGTCATCTCGACCAGACTGACCTCGGCCCCGAGGTCATGATAAAAGCTCGCGAATTCGACGCCGATCGCGCCAGCACCAATGACGACGAGTGATGCTGGCAGCGTCTTGGGTACCAACGCTTCCATGTACGTCCAGATCCGCTCGCCGTCGGGCCCGATCCCTGGCAGTAACTTCGCCCGGGCGCCGGTTGCGAGGATCACATGCTTGGCCTTGAGTTCCTGTTCCGGCTGTCCATCGATCAGGATCCTGCCTGATCCCGCAAGTCGGCCGTGGCCCTCCACAACCGTGACATGGTTCTTTTTCAGTAAGTACTTCACGCCGTTGTTCAGCCGCTGCGCGACCTCCCGCGACCGCTGAACGATTCTCGCGAGATCGAACGACACCGCTGCCGCGGTGAACCCATGCGGTTCTAGATGGTGGAGGAGGTGATTGATTTCGGATGAACGCAGGAGCGCCTTCGTGGGAATGCAGCCCCAGTTCAGGCAGACGCCTCCGAGGTGCGTGCGTTCGACAACTGCCGTCTTCATCCCCAGTTGCGCGGCCCGAATCGCCGCGATGTATCCGCCCGGACCGCCGCCAACAATAATCACGTCGAACGTACGTTCGGCCATCGAGGATCCCATTCAAATCAAGCCGCAGCGGCCTTCTGTTGTCCCGCTCGCCGACACTGCGGCGCGTAAACACTCTTTAGAGTATTTACGATGTCTTCGGCGGAGAGTTCGGTGTCTCTCTTGATGTTTCCTGTCTCTGTCTGCAGGACGACGTCATCCATCGAAAGTATTCCCTGCAGCTTTCCTGCAGCATCGATTACGGGCAGGCGCCGCACCTTCGCTTCGGCCATCGTTACCAAGACTCTCCGGAGATCATCATCCGGCTTGCATCCGAAAACTTTGCCGGACGCTACCTCCTTGACCGCGATTTCGCCCGGCAGCCGATTCCGCGTGCCCAAAGCGACGCACAAGTCCCGGTCTGTAACTACACCGACGACCTTTTCTTGGGAGTCTACGATGGGAAGAACTCCGCAGTTGTGATCCCACAGGATTTCCACAGCGGCTGCCAAGTTCGTTTGTGGACTGCAGTAAGCTGGTGACTTCGTCATAACGTCTGCAACCTTCATGGTCTTTCTCCTTTCCTTATTCAGATCATTGTTTTCCTAGTGTGGAGACGAGGGATAGGTTGTTATGGTCGCAAGGCCAGGGGTATGACCCAGTCTCCATTCCATGGGTGTCTGCACACCAACCGGAGGGCCTGCCTGCTACGCGGCTTTGGGCTGAATCCGAATACTTCGCGCCTTGGCGACTTTGGGCATTGTCAACTCTAGGATGCCGTTCTTTAAGGTCGCCGTCACCTTATCCGTCTCAATATCGGCAGGCAGGTCCACGATGCGTAGAATCCGCTCGCAGCACCTCTCCGCGTAGACTGTCTTGCCCTTTTTTTCTTCTTTCTTGGCTTCCCGCTTGCCGGTAATTGTCAGCCGGCGCGGCTCAAGGTCGATTTCGAGTTCTTTTTCGCTGAAACCGGGCACTTCGGCCTTCACCGCAAGAGAGTCATCCGACTCCTCGATGCTTACGTGAACGGGATGAAGTAGTTCCCTCTCCGCCTGGAACCAGTCCTCAGGGTCGCGCCCGAATACGCGGCCATTACCCTCGAAGATTTCATAGGCCCGGCGTGAAAGAACGTTGAATGTATCTTGGATCTGGTCAAATACAGAACCGTACTTGATTGGCTTCGGCTCTTCAGCACGTTTCACTGCTGCAGTTTCCGCCATGGTTTCTTCTCCTT
>JBGPIX010000268.1:0-7473 GCA_041485085.1 Candidatus Acidiferrum sp. | reverse complement strand
GCGCGCCATCCGGTACTGGAAGACAAGCTTCGCAAAGAAAATCGCGCCATTGTTCCGATGACGCTGACTCTTGGTGGTGAAGAACGCGTGCTGGTGATCAGCGGGCCAAACACCGGTGGCAAGACCGTCGCGCTGAAAACGACAGGCATGGCGGCGCTCGCGGCGCAATCAGGAATTCCAGTAGCTGCGCAGCGAGCGGTGCTGCCGTTGTTCGACAGCGTGCTCGTAGACATCGGCGATGAGCAATCGATTGCCGCCGATTTGTCCACCTTCTCGGCGCACATGCTGAACTTGAAAACCATGCTGGACGATGCGACGCCGAATTCCCTCGTGCTGGTCGATGAAATGGGCACCGGAACCGCGCCGGAGGAAGGCGCCGCGCTGGCCGTGGCGCTGCTGGATGAATTTCGCGCGAAGAACTGTATCGTGCTGGCGACCACGCATCACGACCGGCTGAAGACTTACGCATCGACTTCGCCGGGGGTAGTGAACGCTGCGGTGGAATTTGACGAAGTGAATTTGCGGCCCACATACCGATTAATGGTGGGTGTCCCCGGTGGCTCGAGCGGCATCGCCATCGCGCAACGGCTGGGAATCGCCACAGGAATCATAGAGCGCGCAAGGTCATTGCTGACGCCCGAATCGCGCGAAGCCGCGGACCTGATCGCTTATTTGCATCGCAGCCGTGACGAACTGGATCGCATGCAGCGTCAAATGGCCGCGGAGCGGCATGCGCTGGAAGAAGAGCGCAAGAAGTTGCGCAGCGAATGGGTCGAGCGCCAGCAGAAGCGCATCAAGGAATTCGAAGCGCAGTTCGCGGAGATGCAGAAGCGCTTCGATGAGAATGTTGCGCGTGTCGTCGAAGCGGTGAAAGAGCGGGACCTGCGCGCTCAGTTGGAGAAAACGGCTCGGCGGAAGATGCAAGATGTCCGCGGCGAGGCGCGCGAGGAACTAAATGCCGCGGTCGTGCAAACCATCTCTGAATCGCAAGCCGATCTCGGCGTTCATGCCGCTTCGATGGAAACGGTCAGCGCGGACCGATTGCAGCCCGGCGCGAAGATTCGCGTGCGCGGGTTCAGCAAGCCGGTCGTGTTGCGCCGGATTGACGGATCGTCCGCGGAAATCGAAGCCGGACCGCTGCGCATGAAAGTGGCGCTGGACGAAATTACGGGCGTGGAAGGACCTGCGCCCGAAGTTAAACTAATTTCGCCTGCGGCGAAGTTGCAGAGCGTGACCGTGACTTCTCAGAGAGGAGAAGGTGGCGCTTCCGACGAAATCAATGTGATCGGCATGACCGTGGAAGAAGCCACGGACCGGCTGGACAAATTCCTGGATGACGCGGCGCTGGCGCACAAAGCGCGAATCCGGATCATTCACGGACACGGAACGGGCGCGCTTCGCAAGGGCATTGGCGCGTTTCTCGCTTCGCATCCTCTGGTGGAGAAACATTCGTTTGAAACCGAGGAGCACGGCGGAAAGGCCATCACCATCGTGGAGTTGCAGAGCTAGAAATTGGAAATCAGAAAATAGAAAGTAGACTGGCATCGCAAATCTACGTCTCCAGAGATTCAGCACGCACCGCTTTGCTATACTCGCCGCGTCCCGTAAGCCAATTCACAACGAGGTGTCTGGATGAATGCTTTGAAGAATTTATTGTGGCGTGCAAGAGTGGCGCGAGAAATTAGCCGTTGGAGAGTGGCATCCGCTATGGTTTTGGCCGCGCTGGCCGTGTTGGCAATCAGTGCGAGCGCGCAGGCGCCGAAGAGAACGGTCATTCGTGCTGGACACGTGCTCAACGTGCGCACGGGAGAACTGCGCGCCAACCAGGCCATCGTCATCGAGGGAGATAAGATTGCTCAGGTCGCGCCTTCCAGCGAAATCGCGGCGGTTTCCGGCGACACGACGATCGATTTGCCGGACGCCACCTTGCTGCCCGGCTTGATCGACATGCACACACACCTGACGTTCGATTTGAACTCGCTGGGTTACCAGGGGCTTTCGATTTCGACGGCACGCGAAGCGTTGCACGGCGCGAGAAACGCGCGGCGGACGCTCGAAGCAGGATTTACGACGGTGCGAAACCTTGGCGCGAAAGACTATGCGGATATCGCGCTGCGCGATGCGATTAATGATGGCGACGTCATCGGCCCGCGCATCGTCGCGTCCGGCCCGGCGCTGGGAATCACCGGCGGCCATTGCGATGAGAATTTGCTTCCGCCCGCGTTTCATTTTTATGGAGAAGGAGTTGCGGACGGCATCGAGGGCGTGCAGCACAAGGTTCGCGAAGTCATCAAGTACGGCGCGGACGTGATCAAAATTTGCGCCACCGGCGGCGTGCTGTCGAAAGGCGATGACCCCAACGCTTCGCAGTACACGCTCGAAGAAATGAAAGCCATTGTGGCGGACGCGCACCGGCTGGGCCGCAAAGTCGCCGCGCATGCGCACGGCGCCGAAGGCGTGCGCTGGGCGTCGGAAGCTGGGGTCGATTCGATCGAACATGGCCACCTGATGGACGACGCGGCCATCGCCACGCTAAAGAAAAACGGAACCTACCTCGTGCCGACGCTCTTCCTCGGCGAATACATGGAAAAGAACATGGATCGCAGCGACGTGCCGGAATATTCCAAGCAGAAGATGCGCGATGTGATCGCTGCAATGCGCAAGAACACCGGGAAAGCCTTTGCCGCCGGCGTGAAGGTGGCGTTCGGCACGGACGCGGCCGTCTATCCGCATGGACTGAACGCCGGAGAATTCCACGTTTACGTCAGTCTGGGAATGACTCCGCTCGCGGCCATCCAGACCGCGACGATCAACGCTTCTGACTTGCTCGGATCGAAATTTCCCGTCGGTTCGTTGGATCCCGGCAAATTTGCAGACGTCATCGCGGTAGACGGCGACCCCACGAAAGATGTTACGAAACTCGAGCATGTGAAGTTTGTAATGAAGGGTGGCGCTGTCTATAAGAATGATTACGGCAAGCGCTGACCTCCCTTAAGAAATGGAATGGCGGAAGCGGGCTCATTCGCGGACAAGGTAAAACAGCAGGCGGACATCGTTCGCGTGGTGGGGGAATACGTCCGCCTGAAAAAGAGCGGGCAGAACTTCACCGGGCTCTGTCCTTTTCATGCGGAAAAGTCGCCGTCGTTTGCAGTGCATCCGACGAAGCAGATTTATCACTGCTTTGGATGCGGCGTGGGCGGCGACGTTTTCAAATTTGTAATGGAGATGGAGAAGTGTGCGTTTCCCGAAGCGATTCGTATCGTCGCCGAGAAATGCGGCATTGCCGTTCCGCGGCAGAAGGAACGTTCGCCCGAGGAGCGCAAAGAAAATCAGCAGCGCTCGGTGCTCGTGGAAATGCACCGCGAGGCACAGACTTTTTTCGTGAAGCAGCTCGAAGGGACTCTCGAAGGAAAAGCGGCGCGGGCGTATCTCGAGGATCGCGGCCTGGATAAAGATTCGATCACGCGTTTCGGAATCGGGTACGCTCCGAGCGGCGGCGATGCGTTGCTACGCCAGCTGAAACCCAAGTACAACGAAAAATTGCTCATGGAATCAGGCCTGGTTTCGCGCGATCAGAGCGCGGGGCGGTTGTTCGACCGTTTCCGGCGGCGCATCACGTTTCCTATTTCAAATGAATCGGGAAAGATCGTCGCCTTCGGCGCCCGCGCGCTGGGCGACGACATGCCGAAATATCTCAACTCGCCCGAGACGCCGATTTATTCCAAGAGCAACGTGCTTTATCACATGGACCGGGCAAAGGATGCGCTGCGGCGACAAGACTTCGCGATTCTTGTCGAAGGGTATATGGACGCCATCGCGGTGGCGCGCGCGGGAATCAGCAACGTGGTGGCGAGCTGTGGCACGAGCCTCGCCGAGCCGCAGATCAAATTGCTCGGGCGTTTCACGCGGCGCGTGGTCGTGAATTATGACCCGGACACCGCGGGACAAACCGCCACTGAAAGATCTCTCTCGCTTTTGCTCGAACAGGATTTCGAAGTGCGCGTGCTGGCGCTGCCGCCGGTCGGTAACAAGAAGGCCGATCCGGATTTATTTATCCGCGAACGCGGCAAAGACGAGTATCTCAAGCTGCTCAAGGAAGCACCGCCGTATGTGGACTACTTGATTGCGCGCGCCCGGCAGATGGATCTCACAACCGGCGAAGGGAAGCTTCGCGCCGTGAATTTTCTTTTGCCTTACGTGCAGAAAATTCCCAACCGCATCCTGCGTTCAGAGTGGGCCACGCGAATTTCACAGCAGCTTCGCCTGGATGAACCTGTGCTGCGCGCGGCGTTGAGCAAAGCGGCGACCGAGCGTCGGAGCGAAATAAAGACACAGCCGGAACTCGTCGGCCGCGCGGCCAAGCCCGTCGAGCGGCGGCTGATTCGTATGCTGGCGGAGGCGGAGGGCTTCCGGCAGGAACTTGCCAAGCATCTGCAAAATGCCCATCTGTACCACGGCTTGGAGACGGAGAAAATTTTTGCGGCATTGGTGATCGCCAGCCTCTCTGGCCAGCCGGTGCAGGCCACCGAAGTGGGAGCCCTGCTGGAAGATCGCGACCGGCGGCTGCTCTTCGAGATTCTGTTCGAGGAGGCCAACGAGCCCACCTGGGAAGAGGCTATGAGCTGTATCGAAGCGCTGCAGCACCGGCAAGCCGAGCGCGAGTTGGCCGACGTGCAGCGCAGCATCGAGGCAAACCCTGCGGCGCCGGAACTCCGCGGACTGCTGGAGAAGAAGCAGGAACTGATGCGTCGGCTGGCAGCAGCTAGGTGAGGGCGTTCGAGAATCAGCGCCAGTCGAGGCAGCTGTGGTTAACCATAACAGGGTGCCCCCTCCCGGTTTTTTCACAACTGTTGATTCTAAAGAGGGTTAAAGTTGCTTAGAATCAATACTTCTGTAAGTGTTGATTCTAAAGGAACTTAGAGGCGCGAAATCGAGCGGTTTATTGCAAGTGTTGATTCTGAAAGAGTTAAGGTTGCCTAGTCGGAAAAGCGGCGGCAAGCCGCCGCACTCCAAAGGGAGGCGCACTCTTACTTGAGTAGTATAGTAGCACAAGAAGTAAGGGCGGTCAAGATGAATTTGCGCCGGAAATCGCAGCGGTGTCAATTGTCAGCCTGAACGAAGAGACGCCTGACGATCCAGGCTGTGATTACAAGAAGAGCCGCCGGAAGCCAAATCCAGAGGATCTCGCTCGGGAGGACGGCAAGACCGCGATGCGTGAAAAATCGCCCGAAGCCAATCGGTGACACCCGAATAGGAGTCCACGGAAGAAAATATCGCTGATTATCGAACGGGGAAAAGAAGGCCACTCCCAGGCCGCCGTCGGTCATAGCGTCCAAGAAGCCATGACTGGCGGTCGCCAGAGAGAAATACACGCATAAGGCGAACCGGCCAAGACCGGGCTCGACCCGCCGAAATCCCACGATCACACTTGTGATTGCCAGGAGAGCGGCAAAGAAAAGGGAGTGCGTGAATCCGCGGTGGCCCCAGAAGTCGCCGTAACGGATTCCGAACCGGAACCCGATCACATCCAGATCGGGAATCACGGAGCAGGCCGAGCCCAAGACCCAAACTTGATTTGGGGTGCTTGGGCGGCGGAAACAGGCTCCGATGCCAAGTGCCGCCACCGTGTGCGAGAATATTGATGCCACGTCAACCCGCCCCTTCCGAATGGAAGCGAGGATAAGCTCGTGCGGTGAAGTCTTTCCACAGAAATCCACGAATTAAAACATTGACGGGAAGGGACTTAAGCGTGTAGCGTAATAGGGTTTCGCGAGTAACGATTTTGCCGTGAAACGCATCTATATAGGTGTGTTTAGCGGCAGGGGCCAAGGCTCCATAGTGCGGAATCGGGCAACGCACGGGACCAACGGCGGCAAGCGGCGCGGCGCAGAGGTTTTCAAATAAAAAAGCGAGCGATCTTCTGGGGAGATTACCCCGTGGTTTGCGCCTGCGCGCCAGCCTGCGCGTGTCTCTGCGAATAAAGATGGTCTCCGGCGTGCCGGGATTTCTTGAGATTGCGGTCTAGAAGCGGGAGGAATTTGTGGCAGCAGTAGGCCTTGAAGAGAAATACGATGCAGTACGCCAGCTTATTGCGGTAGGCAAAGAGCGAGGCTACCTGCTTTACGACGAAGTAAACGATTCGCTTCCGGCAGAGGTCCATTCCTCGGAAGAAATCGACGATCTGCTCACCACCTTTGAGCGGAACGGCATCGAAATTTATGAAGACCAAGCGTCGGCGAAAGCCGCGCGCGCGGTAGAAGTCTCCGCGGAGTCCGGCGACCGCGACGTCGTCGTCAAGGACGAGGCGCACTCCGACGAAGGCAGCAGCGATCTTGACTTGACACCGGGTTCGCTGGAAAAAACGAACGATCCCGTGCGCATGTATCTGCGCGAGATGGGCACCGTGCCGCTGCTGACGCGCGAAGGCGAAGTCACCATTGCCAAGCGCATCGAGCGCGGGCAACTCGTGGTGATGAAATCGATCACGCGCTCGCCCATCGTCATCAAGGAGCTGATTGCCGTTGGCGACGATTTGCGCAAGGGCGTGCGGTCCATCAAAGAGATCGTGCAGTTTGACGATGAAGAGCTGACTGAAGAAAAAATCGCCAACAAGACCAAGCAGACGCTGAAGTACATCGACAAGATTGCGAAACTCTACGAAACCGCGCTGAAGCAGGCCGCGAAGCTCGATAAGACACTGAAGTCTAAAAAAAGATCCTACATCCGCGCGAAGTGGGACGTGGCGCGGACGCGCGTGGAGATTTCCGTCGCCATTCGAGACATCGATTTCAATCCTTTTGAAAAGAAGCGGCTGATTGACAAGATGCGCGGCACGGTCGAGCGGCTGCAATCGCTGGAACGCGAAGCTGGCCGCCTGGAGCGCCGCGCCGACGTGGCCAAGGGCGACGTTGCGGCGGAAGCGCGCAAGGAATTGCGCACGCGCCGCACCGAACTGAAAGACATCGAGGAAGCCAGCGAGGTTGGACTTACCGAACTGAAACGCACGCTGACGTTCATCCACCGTGGCGAAGCGGAAGCCGAACAAGCCAAGAAAGAATTGATCGAGGCCAACCTTCGACTGGTTGTTTCGATCGCCAAGAAATATACCAACCGCGGTTTGCAATTCCTCGACCTGATTCAGGAAGGCAACATCGGCCTGATGAAGGCGGTGGATAAGTTCGAGTGGCGCCGCGGCTACAAGTTTTCGACGTATGCGACGTGGTGGATCCGGCAGGCCATCACCCGCGCGATCGCCGATCAGGCGCGCACGATCCGTATCCCAGTGCACATGATCGAGACCATCAACAAACTGGTGCGCACCAGCCGCCAGCTCGTTCAGGAACTCGGCCGCGAGCCGACCAGCGAAGAAATCGCCAAGCGCATGGACATTCCGGTGTCCAAGGTGCGCAAGATTTTGAAGATCGCGCAAGAGCCGATTTCGCTCGAAACTCCGATCGGCGAAGAAGAGGATTC
>JBGPIX010000267.1:0-7518 GCA_041485085.1 Candidatus Acidiferrum sp. | reverse complement strand
AGCAGATTCTGCGGATCGCGGAAGAAAACAGGGCCGATCTCATCGTGATGGGAGCGAAGGCCAGAACTAGCCTCGCAGGCAATGTCCCACACACAAAGGCCTACCGCGTGGTCACCGGAGCGCCGTGCCCCGTGCTAACAGTGAGGTCCTAGTCACTCTGAGAATGGGTGGGTGCGCTTAACGGCTACGAGATGCGCCGGCGAGAACGGCTTGGTTTTCCTGGCTTACGTTAGATATGTTGTCCAGGACGGCGCGAAGGATGTGCATCCGGTAGTAGACGTAGACGAAATACATCGCTGGCGCAACGAGCAACGTCACTCCAAAATTGCTACCCTGGCCTGCGGCGCTGGCTAGGCCAGCCACGGCCGCGCCCACCAGAAAATACGGGAACGTCCATTCATAACATTGCGGCCAGAGTTGCTTCAGAGATTGCCCTTCGGCCAGGGAAATGACCAGCGAGACCATACCGGTGTTCAACACCACGTAGACGCATGCTCCCACTGTCATTATTGCCGCCGCAGAACTCGACCCGAGAGCGGCCGGCAGAGCGTGCGAAGCCCAGAATGCAGCCGCTGTGCAAACCGTCAAACAGGCTCCATTGAAGAAAACCTGCACGGCTTTCGGTCGTTGCAGCGGTCTCCAAAGCGATTGAACCAGCGCGCCGCCCAAGCCGATCAACACTGTCGCGCTAAAACTGAAGAGTGCCAGACCAATCAAAATGAAAACGAAGTTTGTCGAGATCGAAGTCTTCAGGCCCGGTAGCCGGATCTTCATTGTGGAGGCCACCATCGCCAGCGCAAAGAACAGGACGAAGCGGCCAAAATTATCGGGATTCCATCGATACGCCACCAGTCCCAAAACGGCGATAGCAAAGGCACCGATCGTTGCGATGTAGGCTTTGGCTAGGCTTGGCATTTTCTTTTTCCTCCTCTCTTATCTTTCGCCTATGCCTACTGGTCGTCTCCGGTAGAACCGTCGGTATTGCCCCAAACCACGGAGTTACCCCAAACCACAGAGTTACCCCAGACCACCGAATTGCCCCAAACCACGGAGTTGCCCCATACGACGGAGTTACCCCAAACCACGGAATTGCCCCACACTACGGAGTTGCCCCATACGACGGAGTTGTTCCAGATCGTCGAGGGATCGCTCACGAGGGACATTGAGTTCGTCAACGAGTTGTATGTGACCTTGGGTGACTTTGCTGCACCAACAGTTGCGGGAGCGAGATCCGTGCTGGCCAGGGCTGCGGAAGCGTCAACCGCTCCTGCTCCTACCGCAAAACTATCCTGCTCGATGTTGTACACGATGCCGGTGCCCAAATCCTTCGCGGTCGCGTATGCGGAGAAGCCCTTCCACGCTGTTTTCATCAAGCGCGCCTTCACCTGATCGGGCGTCATCGAGGGATTCTGCTGCAGCAAGAGAGCCGCAACGCCGCTGACTACGGGCGTCGCCATGCTAGTCCCGCTGAGGCGCAGGTACCGTGCAGTTCCATATAGTTGGCCACAGCTGCTTCGTGAAGAGTTGCACGGGTAGACGGCTAGTGCGGGATAGGTACTCACGAGTGTGTTGCCGCCGGGGGCCATGCGTGAGACCACGCCATTGCCCGGAGCGACGAGGTCAGGCTTGACGATGTGATCGAACGACGTCGGACCCTTGGAGCTATAACTGGTCATGGTCTGCGACGTTTGGTTGCCGGTTGCATGCGTGTTGGTGGCGCCAACCGTTATCACGTAAGGATCGTTACCCGGCGCGCCGATTGTCGCGTAACCGTTTGTCCCGGCCCCATTGTATTGACCCATGTTGCCGGCCGCGGTTACCACCACGATGCCGGCTCGCCATGCGGATTCCACGGCCTGGCAGAGCGGGTCAAGCGTATAACTTTCATACACGCCGCGGGAAAGTGAAAGATTGATGATTCGAATGTTGTAGGTACTCTGGAGAGCAATGGCTTGCTGGATTGCGGCGATCACCGAACTGTCTGACCCCGCACCGGTGGAATCCAGCGCGCGCAGATTGATGATCGTTGCTTCAGGCGCTATGCCGCGATAGACGCCCGGGTAGTAGGACATGGAAGAACTGTAGCCGTTCCCGCCTATGATTCCTGCAATGTGCGTTCCGTGCCCAAAAGCATCCGCAGTGGAAGTATCGCCCGGCACAAAGCTCTGACTGTACGCAATGCGCGACCAAGTATTGTCGTCACTATTCAAGTCGTAGACGTTGCTTACACCGCTGTCAATCACCGCAATTCCGACACCCGTACCATTCCAACCGCTGGCGTAGGCCAAGTCTCCGTTCACTGCCGTGATCACGTGATCGAGAGAGCCTCGGACAGCGCGGTTCGGAGAGATATAAGCAACGCTGGAGTGCGATGCCAGGTTAGAGAGGTTGCCTCCCTTAACTGTCACCAATTGGGCGTGCACCAGGGGCAGTTCGGCCTTAGCCGTAGCTCCGTCGGCCGCGACGTCCGACGCGCCGGATGACGTCTTGTACTGAACGATGACTTCTACCGCCTTTTCCGGATCGATACCCTTTAGGTCCGGAGCAATCTTCGTTACCGCTTTGCGTTGGTCATCATTAACGCCTGCACTGGTAGAACCGCTACCGTTGTTGTCGCTCGGCGCGCTCGGGTGATTAAGATCAGCCTGATGCCAACGGATCGGGCTGGAAAGGGTGGAAGCAGCCGAGGCGGAAATGGCCGGCGTGGAGGTGACGCCCGCCGGAGGCTTGCCCTGAATGGCTTGGCCCTGGCGAGTTTCTCCACCTACATAAGATGCATCTTGCGACGGCGTCCCGGAATGCCCCGCCTGCGGCAGGGCCTGTTCCTGCACCTGAGCGGAGTTGTGACCGAAGTCGCCTGCTGGAGGCAAGGGGCTCAGCCCGACGAACCCTACCATGAGGATCGCGGCAGACAGGGCAATCACCGCACCCCACGTCGTGGTCTTGAGTACGCTGCTGCTGCGACTGGTTTCGTGCTTGCCGGGCATAAGCTTGACTCCTGCACTAGGTTCCGGGCCGAGCTTCACAGACAGAGACCCGGGGAAACTTGGCGTTTTCAGTACAGGGAGTATCGCGGACAGGTCCAATCAGGGTCGATGGTACAGAGGGTCCCCGGGTTTAGTACTAAAGTACAGGCGGTGTAATAGGCCTCGGCCCCGTCCGGGGAGTGGCTCTTCTGCCGGGAACATTCCTGGAATCGATCTTTGGAAATTCCACCTCAAAGACAGTATCCCTTTAAATACAAATGACTAGCGGTACTATTCCCAACCCATCCCCTGCCTCTCAATATTTGATAGAAGGACCAGACCATACCGTTAGGACCGAGTCGGAGCGGCGGGAGTTCCTTGGCCGTTCTCTCGAACCTGTTCACGGCTGCCTCGAAACCTGTTCGTTCGGAAGGCTCGGGCCGCCATCTGCAGGTCAAAGCATTAGCATCGAGACCAGAAAGCGCGAGAGTGCGAGTGGAAGCGACGAAAAAAAAGAGCTACTGGGGCAATACTTGGGTTGACTTGCAGGCTCTCGGTGTCCCTGCGGCCGTGTTCATTTGCACCCAGCTCATCGGCGGACTGCCGCTCTTACCCTACGCCATCTTCCGCTGGCATTCCGATGACCTCTTCCGCTATCTGTGTTTCCTGATCGTTGCTGTGGCGGCCTCCGTCTTGAAAGTGCAGCTGCCGGGAATCAAAGCCACGATGTCTGCCAATTTCCTCTTCATTTTGGTCGGCATCATCGATCTCTCTTATTCCGAGACTCTGTTCATGGGCTGTCTCGGTGGCTTGGTTCAGACCTTATGGCAAGCTCATCCCCGCCCCCGCCCGATTCAGTGGCTCTTCAATCTCGCCAACCTCGCTCTCTCCATCACGGCTGCGGACGTGGTCTTCCACAGCAAGTTCGCGGCGGCGATTGGGTTCCGCTGGCCGCTTCTGATGGCGGCCGCGGCGACCACCTACTTCGCTTTCAATACCATTTCCGTCTCCGGCATCATCGCCATGACCGAGGGGCGGAATCCCGTTCACGTCTGGAAGGAATGCTATCTGTGGGCCTTCCCCTATTACCTGCTGGGAGCGCTGATCGCATGTGGCGTGAGTCTCGTCAATCGGATGTTTGGTTGGCAAACCGCTCTGCTCGTTTTCCCCATCGTCTACTGGATCTACCGCTCTTACCAGACCTACCTCGGCCGCCTCGCAGCGCAGAAGAAACATGCGGAGGAAATTGCCGCGCTTCACTTGCGCACCATCGAGGCGCTCTCCCTCGCGATCGAAGCGAAGGATCACACCACGCACGATCACCTGCGGCGGGTACAAGTTTACGCCGTCGAAATTGCAAAGGACCTTGGGCTGGACGAGGACCAACTGGACGCCATTCGCGCCGCCTCCATGCTGCACGACATTGGCAAGCTCGCCGTCCCTGAGAACATCCTTTCCAAGCCGGGACGCCTCACTCCGGAAGAGTTCGAGAAGATGAAAATTCATCCGATTGTCGGATCGGAGATTCTCGCGCGCGTCCAATTTCCTTACCCCGTTGTTCCTATCGTGCGCTCCCATCATGAAAAATGGGACGGTACGGGATATCCCGATGGCTTGAAGCGTGAAGCGATCCCTATCGGTGCAAGAATCCTTTCCGCCGTGGACAACTTCGACGCCCTGGCTTCGGAACGTCCCTATCGGCGCGCGATGACCACGGATGAAGCCATGAAGACTCTCAGCGCGCAAAAGGGGACCAGCTTCGACCCGCGTGTTGTGGAAGTCATGGAGCGCCGCTATCTCGAATTGGAAGTGATCGTCAACTCCATGGAAACCGAACGGAAGCGCCTGGACATTGCGCCGAAAATGGAACGTACGGCCGCTCCTTCCTCCGGTTTTGCCGAGGTCCCCAATGAGGCTGAAGTCCGCGCGACTTCCTTTCTGACTTCCATCATCTCAGCGCGCCAGGAGGCGCAGCTGCTCTTTGAGCTTGCTCAGACGCTCGGAAATTCCTTGAGCTTGAAGGAGACGCTCTCCGTCGTCGCGGTCCGTTTGAAAGAGATGATTCCTCACGACACCATCGTTTTCTTCGTTTCCCAGGACGGCGTGCTGATTCCGGAATATGTTCACGGCGTGGACTACGACCTGTTTAACTCCTTGCGCATTCCATTGGGTCAAGGTCTTTCCGGCTGGGTAGCCCGCAACGAGAAGCCCATCACCAATGGCAATCCGGCCGCTGAAACTTTTCACCTCGGCCCGTCCTCACCCATTACGACATTGCAGTCCGCCCTCAGCATTCCGCTACGCGGCCGCGACGGCGTCGCCGGTGTGCTTACTCTCTACCATCGCGAGAAAAACGCCTTCTCCAAAGATCATCTGCGCTTGCTCTTGGCTGCCAGCTCCAAGCTCGGGCTTTCGGTCGAGAATGCCCTCCAGTACGAGCAAGCTCAAAGCACCGCCAGCACCGATTATCTTACGGGCTTGCCCAACGCCAGGTCGATTTGCGATCACCTTGAAAAAGAGCTTTCCCGCATACGACGCTCAAAAAGACCCCTGGCCGTGCTCTTGTGCGACCTCAATAGTTTCAAGAAGGTCAACGACAAGTTCGGCCACTTGACCGGAAACAAGCTGCTTCAGGAAGTGGCCGCCAAGTTCAAGAGTTCCTGCCGTGAGTACGACCAAGTCGGCCGGCTCGGCGGAGATGAATTCGTCTTCGTTCTCCCGGACATGACCAAGGATCTCGTCGCCGAGATGGAAAAACGACTTTCGCGAGCTGTCCGCGAAGCCAGCCGCTCCGTCTGCGGTGAGCCGATTGTGTCTGTCAGCGTCGGTAGCGCCTTTTTCCCCACCGACGGTCTTTCGGTAGAAGATCTGCTTTCCGAAGCGGACCGCAGCATGTACGAAAACAAGGAAAAACACTATTCGAAGCTTCAGCCGGTCTCCTAGTCGGGGTGGCTTAGCTGGAAACCCTGCTCGGCGTGGACAATAATGAGCGAAATCAATACATCCACGAAGCTGGTTCGTCTTGGGCTACGGCGCCTGCTGGTCCTTCTTTGCCTCGGCCTCATCGGCGCTCTCATCAGCGCCACCCTGGTGCGTTTCGCTCCCGGAAACGGCGTTTCAGAACGTGAACTCGATCCCAGATGGCGCGCGGATAGTGTCGAAGCCTTGCGCCAACAGCAAGCGCTCCATCAGGGCCTGCCTGCTTTCTACTTCCACTATCTCGCTGCGCTCGCTCACGGCGATCTTGGCGAATCCGAATCGCTCAAGCGGCCCGTTCGCGAACTGCTTCGCCAAAGGCTGCCGGTAACGGGCGGCTCAGTTATTCGGGGCCTGGGTGTGGCATGGCTGGCCGCCGCGCTCCTTGCCTCTCTAGGAATTGCCTCTCGCGGGTGGTTCTTCGAAGCTTCGACCACGGCTTTCAACAGTTTGTTGTTGTCTCTGCCCTCCGCTGTCGTCGCCATGCTCGCCGTTCAATTGCGAACCCCCGTTTTTTTCGCAATCGCCATCGCGGTGTTTCCGCGCCTCTATAGTTACATCCGAAATCTGCTGGTTCGCTCTTACGACCAGCCCCACGTCCTCGCCGCTCGCGCGCGCGGCTTGGGGAGCAGGGCGATCTTTCTGCGCCATGTCCTCCCGACGGCAGCTCCCCCGCTCCTTGCTCTTCTCGGCGTGTCTTTCGCGATTGCTTTTGGCGCCGCCATTCCCATCGAAGCTCTTTGTGATTCCCCGGGTTTGGGCCAACTCGCCTGGCAAGCGGCGCTCAGCCGTGATCTGCCCCTCATCGTCAATCTGACTCTGGTCGTTGCTCTCGTAATGCTCGCGGCCAATTCCCTCGCCGATCTTGCGGGACGCACTTTTGCGAGGGAGGCACAATGAAGCCCCTCCAAAAAGTGGCCGTCTCGATCCTCTGCTCGATCTTCTTCTCAATGGTGCTCGCCACCTTTTTGCTACCCGCTCACTACGCGCGGCAGTATCGGGATATTCCCAACGCCGCTCCTTCTTCCGCTCATCCCCTCGGCACCGACGCGCTGGGCCGCGATTGCCTGTCCCGTTTGCTTTACGGCACGCGCGTTTCCCTGCTCCTCGCGCCAGCCGCCGCTCTACTTTCCACACTGATCGCCGCTTTCTTGGGAAGCGTTGCCGGTCTCTTGGGCGGCTGGTTCGAACGCATTGTCCTCGCGGCAACCGATCTCTCTCTCGCTTTGCCCTGGCTCTTTCTTCTACTAGTCGTGCGCGCCATGTTGCCCCTGGATGTTCCTCCGCTCGTGTCCGTCGTCATCGCTTTCTTGATGATGGGCCTGCTGGGCTGGCAGGCTTCCGTCCGCGTCATCTGCGCTGCCGCTCGCGGCGTCCGGGATTCCGATTTCCTGCTTCTCGCGCGCTCCTCCGGCTGCAAACCCACGCGCCTCTTGTGGCGTCATGTGGCGCCAAATCTGCGCCCGCTTTTCTATGCCCAATTTTTCATTTCTATCCCGCTCTTCATTTTGACCGAGGCGAACTTGAGCATCCTGGGCCTTGGCGTGATGGAGCCGATGCCCTCCTGGGGAAACTT
>JBGPIX010000266.1:0-7518 GCA_041485085.1 Candidatus Acidiferrum sp. | reverse complement strand
CAGCGATCGCGTCTTCGCATACTTGCGCCTGGCATCGAAGCCCAACAAAGCCCAGGATGCCGCAGTCGCCGCCCTCGAAAAAGCCGGGCACCCGGTCGTTCGAATCACGCTGCCGAACACTTATACTCTCGGCCAGGAATTCTTCCGCTGGGAAATTGCTACTGCCGTTGCCGGTTCCCTCATCGGCATCAACGCCTTTAACCAGCCCGACGTCGAAGCCAGCAAGATCGAAACCAAGAAACTGACCAGCCAGTACGAAACCACCGGCAGTCTTCCAGCGGAGTCGCCCTTCTTCGAGGAGAAAGGCATCAAGCTTTTTGCCGACGAAAAAAACGCCGCCGCCTTGCAGGGCGGCGCGAAACTTGCCGACGTATTGAAACTTCATCTGTCGCGCCTCGGCGCCGGAGATTATTTCGCCGTCCTCGGCTACATCACCATGAACCCCGCGAATGAAAAGTCTCTTCAAACCATTCGCCACGCGGTGCGCGACAAGAAAAAAGTCGCCACCGTTCTCGGCTTCGGCCCGCGATTCCTCCACTCCACCGGACAAGCCTACAAAGGCGGCCCTAACAGCGGCGTGTTCCTGCAGATTACTTGCGGCGATGCCAAGGATCTGCCCGTCCCTGGGCAAAAATACACCTTCGGCATCGTGAAGGTCGCGCAGGCCCGCGGCGATTTTGCCGTTCTTGCCGAACGCGGGCGCCGCGCGCTGCGTGTCCATCTTGGAAAAAACCTGAAGTCAGGGCTCGCGGCGCTTGCGAAGGCCGTGCAAAAAGCCATCGCATAGAATTAGAAAACTTTTAACATCACGGAACGCTGAGGAGCGCAGACGATGCAACTTGGGATGATCGGCTTGGGAAGAATGGGCGCCAACATGGTGCGGCGCCTGCAAAAAAACGGTCACAAGTGCGTCGTCTATGACCGCAGTGCCGACTCAGTGAAGCAACTCGAAGGTGAAGGCGCAACCGGCGCGACTTCCCTCGATGATTTCGTCAAGAAACTCCAGAGGCCCCGCGCCATCTGGCTCATGGTTCCCGCGGCGGTGGTCGATGCCTCGCTGCACGATTTGGTAGGCAAACTCGAATCCGGCGACATCGTGATCGACGGCGGAAATTCCTACTACATCGACGACATCCGCCGAGCCAAAGAACTCTCCGCCAAGGGCATACACTATTGCGACGTTGGGACCAGCGGCGGCGTTTGGGGTCTCGAACGCGGCTATTGCCAGATGATCGGCGGCGAAACCGAAATCGTGAAGCACCTCGATCCGATTTTCAAAACGCTTGCGCCCGGCCGTGGCAACGTCGATCGCACGCCGGGACGCGACAAGGTAGCGGGCACCGCCGAAGAAGGCTATCTCCACTGTGGCCCTTCCGGCGCCGGCCATTTCGTCAAAATGGTCCACAACGGCATCGAGTACGGCTTGATGGCGGCGTACGCCGAAGGTTTGAACATTCTCAAGCATGCCAATGCCGGCAAATCCCATCGCGAAGCCGATGCGGAAACCACGCCGCTGCGGAATCCCGAGCACTACCAGTATGATTTCAATCTCGCGGACATCACGGAAGTGTGGCGCCGCGGCAGCGTTGTCGCTTCGTGGCTGCTCGATCTGACCGCCATTTCCCTGCTCGACCAGCCCACTCTCGAGCGCTTCTCCGGCCGCGTCTCCGATTCCGGCGAAGGCCGCTGGACCATTCTCGCCGCCATCGAATCCACTGCCCCCGCGCCCGTTCTGACCGCTTCTCTGTTTCAGAGGTTTACCTCGCGCGGTGAAGATGACTTTGCGGCAAAAGTATTGTCCGCGATGCGCTTCCAATTCGGCGGGCACATCGAAAAGAAGTCCGGCCACTAGAGATTTCAAGACCCGTTTGACGCGCGAAGGCAGGAAGCCTTTCTCATGAGCCTGAACCATCTGGACGTGAACCCCACAGCGGCACCCTGCGTGATGGTTATTTTTGGCGCCACCGGCGACCTAACCAAACGCAAGTTGCTCCCCGCGCTTTGCAATCTCGCCCAGGACAAGCTTCTTCCAGATCAGTTCGCCATCGTGGGATTCGCGACCAACGACTACACCACGGAGAGCTTTCGCAAAATGCTGGGCGAGGAGATTCCCAAGTATGCTCCCGCACCTGTGGACCTAAAATTCTGGGATGGGATTGCTGAGCGCATCTATTACGTCAAAGGCGATTTTCAGGATGCGGAAGCCTACAAGCGCCTGAAAGAGCAAGTTGAGCAAGCCGACAAGCTTCATAACACACTTGGAAACAGATTTTTCTATCTCGCAGTCGCACCGAGATTTTTTTCTCCGATCGCCAAGATGCTGGGCGATTGCGGCCTCACCAAGGAAGAAAACAACCACTGGGCACGGGTGATCGTCGAAAAACCGTTCGGCCACGACCTGGAATCGGCCAAGCAGCTCAACGCGGATTTGAAGCAGGTTCTTACGGAACAGCAGATCTACCGCATCGATCATTATCTCGGCAAAGAAACCGTCCAAAATGTGATGGTCTTCCGTTTTTCAAACAACATCATCGAGCCCTTGTGGAATCGCAATTACGTCGACCACGTGCAAATCACCGCCGCCGAAACCGTCGGCGTCGAGCACCGCGGCGGCTTTTACGAAACCGCCGGCGCCCTCCGCGACATGGTGCCCAACCATCTCTTTCAACTCCTCACTATGACCGCTATGGAGCCGCCCATCTCCTTCGACGCCGATCAAGTCCGCAACAAACAAGCCGAAGTTTTGCACGCTATCCAGCCGCTCAACCCCGAAGACGTTCTAAAAAACATGGTGCGTGGCCAGTATGGCAGCGGCCCCGTGGACGGCCAGCGTGTCGCCGGCTACCGCAGCGAACCGGATGTCGCTGCCGAATCGAACACGGAAACGTTTGTCGCCCTGAAATTGCAAATCGACAATTGGCGATGGGCCGGCGTGCCCTTTTATCTGCGTACCGGCAAACGCCTCGCGCAGCGCACGACGGAGATCGTCATCCAGTTCCGTCGCACGCCTTTCGTTCTATTCCGCAACACTACAGTCAAGAATCTAGAGACCAATCGCCTCGTCATCCATATTCAACCCGAGGAAGGCATCTCCCTCAGCTTCGGCGCAAAAGTCCCCGGTTCGGTCATGAAGCTCGGCCTCGTGAACATGGATTTCGATTACTGCACCTATTTCGGAATGGAGCACAGCACCGGTTACGAGCGACTGCTCCGCGATTGCATGGCCGGCGACGCCACGCTCTTCCAGCGATCGGACATGGTCGAAGCTGGCTGGAATGTGATTCAGCCGATCATCGACGTCTGGCACGCCTTGCCTGCGCGCGGCTTCCCAAACTATGCGGCAGGCTCCTGGGGACCAACCGAGGCGGACGATTTACTCGAACGCGATGGCCGCGCATGGCGGCGCATCGGCGAAGAGGAAATAAACAAGCGCGGCAGAATTGCAGCGCCAGATAAAACGGGAATTATTACCTGAGGGGATTCGCGTGGAACTTGAGATTCGAATCCTGGCCGACGGCGCGGCCATCGCCAAGCGCGCAGCGCAGGAATTCGTTCAAGCTGCAGCTTCGGCGGTTCGCACCAGAGGCTCTTTCAACGTAGCGCTGGCCGGCGGATCGACCCCGAAAGCGCTCTACAGCCTTCTTGTAAATGATCCGGCGCTGCGCTCGCAAGTTCCTTGGAATAAGTTACATCTGTTCTTCGGCGACGAGCGCCACGTCCCGCCGGACCATCCGGACAGCAATTTCCGCATGGCCACCGAAGCGATGATTTCGAAATCTCCATTGAAACCGGAGCAGGTCACGCGGATCAAGGGCGAATATCCCGATGCGGACCAGGCCGCGCTCGAATACGAAAAGGCTCTGCGCGATTATTTCAAACTGAAGGATGGCGAGTATCCGCGCTTTGACCTCGTTTTGGCTGGCATGGGCAATGAAGGCCATACTCTCTCGCTTTTCCCAGGCACCAAGGCCTTGCACGCCGATGGGCGCATCGTGGTACGAAATTGGGTCGGCAAGTTGTGCACCGACCGTATTACCCTGACTGCGCCGGCTGCCAGCAATGCCGGGCAGGTCCTCCTCATGGTGACTGGTGCGGACAAGGCCCCAGCGCTGAAATCAGTCCTGGAAGGGCCGTTTGAGCCAGACCAATTGCCTGCGCAATTGCTGCAGCCCAGAAATGGAAAATTGCTTTGGCTGGTGGACGCCGCGGCCGGCAGCATGCTCACATCAGGAATTCGAGATTAGCGGACTGCCTCGCAGTCACAGTACAATAGATGCCACCGCCACCACGAAATGAATTGAGGAGAAAGAAATGGCAACAACGCTGACATCAGGAAAAATCGAAACCTATCTCGGCGCAAAAGCCGAATCCCTGCTGGGATTCAAGTCGCCGAAGATCGCCAAGGAGCGCTTGCATCTTCCCGGCCCGGATTTCGTCGACCGCGTCTATGCTTCCACCGACCGCAACCTTCGCGTGCTCACCAATCTCCAGCGCATGTTCGGCCACGGACGCCTCAGCGGCACCGGCTATCTCTCCATCCTGCCCGTCGACCAGGGCATCGAACACTCCGGCGGCGCCAGCTTCGCCAAAAATCCCGACTACTTTGACGGCGGCAACATCGTCAAGCTCGCCATCGAAGGCGGCTGCAACGCTGTCGCCTCGACCTACGGCGTGCTCGGCTCCGTCGCGCGCAAGTACGCCCACAAAATCCCCTTCATCGTAAAGATCAATCACAACGAGCTGCTGACCTTCCCGAACAAGGCCGATCAGATTTTCTTCGGCACCGTGCAGCAAGCCTACGACCTCGGCGCTGCCGCCGTTGGCGCCACCATCTATTTCGGCTCCGATCAGAGCGGCCGCCAGATCGTGGAAGTCAGCCAGGCCTTCGCGCACGCCCATCAACTCGGCATGGCCACCGTTCTCTGGTGCTATCTCCGCAACAACGCCTTCAAGAAGGACAAGGACTATCACGTCTCCGCCGACCTCACCGGCCAGGCCAACCATCTCGGCGTGACCATCCAGGCCGACATCATCAAGCAAAAGCTCCCGGAAAATAACGGCGGCTATCAGGCCCTCAACATGGGCGATTCCAGCTACGGCAAATTCGACAAGCGCATCTACACCGATCTTTGCAGCGATCATCCCATCGACCTAACCCGCTATCAGGTCGCCAACTGCTACATGGGCCGCGCCGGCCTCATCAACAGCGGCGGCGCTTCCGGTGCCAACGACTTCGCTGAAGCCGTAGCCACCGCCGTCATCAATAAGCGCGCCGGCGGCACCGGCCTCATCTCCGGCCGCAAAGCCTTCCAGCGCCCCATGAACGAAGGCGTCCAGCTCCTCAACGCCATCCAGGACGTCTACCTCAGCCCGGAAGTCACTATTGCGTAATGCCTGGGCTCCGCCCAACAGGAGGCATTTCCGATGGTGGAAGCCGCCTATGAAGCTCCCCGCCTGAACCGGCTCAAGCAAGTCTGGGAGGAAGGGCGAAGGCGTTGTCAAGAGACAATCAACCGCTCTAATAGCCGTTCAGCCCTCATTTTCGGTCCTGAGCTTCAAAGGAATCGGCTATGGGGATTGACCGAAGGTTCCGACCTTCCAGAAAAGCTCTCTCTCCTGTATCTCAGTCACGAACACATCGTGAGAAGAACGGCCGTTACACCTTCGAGGAAAGTCTCTTCGCGCAAATTTACTCAAGCGCGGGTGAGGGTCGCGGCGCGCGCCACTTCCAACAATCTTCTCGCGTTTTCGCGGATGTCACCTTTGCTGAACACGGCATTGCCTGCAACAAGCAACTCCGCACCAGCACGGACAATCTCGCCAACGGTATCGAGCGCCACGCCGCCATCAATTTCAATTCGGAAAGACAGTCCGAGCGATTCGCGCACTTCGACGAGCGTCTTGATCTTTTGGAGCGAGCCTGGAATAAATTTTTGCGCCCCGAATCCGGGATTCACCGACATGATCAAAACGTGGTGCACCATATCCAGCACTTCATCCAGCGTATGCACCGGCGTTGCGGGATTCAAGACGACGCCAGACTTGCATCCGTGCGATTCAATCAGCTGCAGCGTGCGATGCAGGTGCACGCACGCTTCCTGGTGCACGGAGATCCAGCTCGCACCGGCTTCCGCAAATGCCGGAATATAGTTGTCCGGATTTTCAATCATCAAGTGGCAATCGAGAATGGCGTTGGGAAGAGCCTTTCTCAGCGATGCCACCACCAACGGCCCAATCGTGATATTCGGCACGAAGTGGCCGTCCATCACGTCCACATGAAGCACGGTGCCGCCGCCGTCCAGCGCCGCTTTGGCGTCCTCGCCCAGCCGCGCGAAATTTGCTGACAAGATAGAAGGTGCTAGTTCGATGGCCATGTCCGGCGCGGGTTCCTCCCGTTCCTCAGAGAAAGCAGATTATACGCGCAAGTTCTTCGAACCTTGCGGAAAAGTGAGGGTCGCATACGAATGGGCGCCTCACCACGAAATGGTGCAGCGTTTCTGGCTGCTCTCACGCGCCAACTCGAGCAAGCGCATGACGTCGAGGGCATATTCGGGAGTCACGGCCAGCTCGGCGCGTCCTAGAATGGCGTCGCGGACATTCGCATAGTAATCGCGATAGTCGCAGGCAGCCGAGGGAATCCGCCGCTGTTCGAACGATTCGCCCGCAGGTATGGTTAGGATGCCCCAATTCTCTTCCGGCTCGGCGCCCCAAGCGGTGTCGCTCGGAATGTGGCCGCGCCGAAGATTCATTTCTTGTGGATCGAAAGTCTGCTTCACGAAACTGCCCTGCGTACCGAGGAGAACAAAACGGGGGCGCGGCGCGGCGGCAAGAATGCTGGATCGCAGAACGGCGCGCATGCCGTTTGAATAGTGCAGCGTGATATCAAACGCATCGTCGGCAGCTGCGTTTTTACGTTCCGCTCGAATGTCGGCGGTTACGGCTTCCGGCAAACCGAAAAGAACAAGAGCGTGGTCGATGAGGTGCGGCGCGATATCGAACAGGATTCCGCTTCCGGGGCGGGTGGTCTCACGCCAAGCACCAGGTTTAAGTTGCGGGCGGAAACGGTCGTAAGTCGTTTCGAACCGCACGATGCGGCCGAGCGTGCCAGCCGCAACCAGCTCCCGAATGGCTTGGAAATCGCCGTCGTAGCGCCTGTTCTGATAGACGGTGAGCAAGCGGCCAGCTTCCTTCGCAATATTCACGAGCGATTTAGCTTCCTCAAGAGTTGTCGTGAATGGTTTATCGACGATCACATCGCGGCCAGCCTCAAGACATTGCCGTGCGAACGGATAGTGCGTCTCGTTGGGAGTGGCAATCACGATCAGGCGAATCTCCGGCATCGCGAGCAATTCGTCCATGCTTCGCACGATTCGCACATCGGGATATTTCTCTGCTGCCTCGGTGCCGCTGCGCTGCACGATGGCAGCAAGATGTAGACCAGGCACGGCACGGATCACCGGCGCGTGAAAAGCGCGGCCAGCGAGACCGAATCCTACGAGCCCGACTTCAATCATGGGT
>JBGPIX010000265.1:0-7526 GCA_041485085.1 Candidatus Acidiferrum sp. | reverse complement strand
TGGAAGTCGATGAAACCTTTTCATTTGAGAAAAAAGCCGAAGCCGACCGGACAAATCCAAAAGTCCAGGAATGGGAAAATCTCATGTGGAAGTTTCAGCAAGCTCTGCCAAAAGCCCGCTCCGGCGAGAAATGGCTCTTAATGGAGAAGATCTTCAAGCTGGAAAACTGACTCGAAATTCGTGGTCGCCGGGACTCTCGCTTCTTGTCCTTCGGCCGGCAGACTCACTTACTGCAAGAACCCGTCACCAACGCTTCCCCCGCCGAAAGAGTCTCATCACTTGGCGCGAATTGGTCCACGCCGCCCAGCAGTGAGTCTCGCCTTTTGCTAATCGCGCCTTTCCTCTGCACGCTGTTCCGCGCTATTTTCTAAGCGAACACTTTCGTTCTAATGGAGTGCCTGCATGCTGGCTCAGCCCGATCCGCCAAAAAAATCTGCCTTCAAGAACCCTTTGCTCTATTCCTGGGCCGCTCTCGTCATCGTCGCCCTCGTGGTGTGCGCGATCCTTTTCTCTCGCTGGCTAGAAAACCGCGGCCTTGAACAACGCGCCAAACAAGAAAAAATCCAGAAACAGCAGGAGCAGGACAGCATCGCCCTCGAGCAACTCGGCGGAAAGGAACTCGCCATCCAAAATTTTTATGCCTCTCCTGGAACCATCCGCCGCGGCGAAACCGTGCAACTCTGTTATGGCGTAGCCAACGCCAAGACCGTTAAGCTCGAGCCTCAGTCCAATCCCGTCTGGCCCTCCTACTCCCGCTGCGTTGACGTAACTCCCACCAAATCAACTACCTACACGCTAACCATCGCCGATGCCACCGGCAACACCAAATCCCAGACCCTCGAAGTTAAGGTCCGTTAGATCCCGCAATATTCCCGCAATCCCTTCGAATAAAACAATTTGCACGCCATTCCACGCTTCCCCTTGTGACTTCAATTCCCCCGCATCTATAATGTTCCCTTACGCGGGGTCCGGCAGACCATCCGTTGGTCTCGGGCTCCGCCAACTTTTTTAGCGAACCGACAACCGACGACCATGTCTGACCCACTAGCCAAGATCAAAAAAAAGCTTCAGGACGAAATCGAGCAACTCTCGCACGAACTCAACGTCGAGCTTCCCAAGGAAATCGCTGTCGCCCGCGCCCACGGAGACCTCTCCGAAAACGCCGAGTACAAGTACGCCAAGGAGCGCCAGGGCTACGTCAATCTGAAGATCACCCATCTCAAAAAGCGCATGGGCGATCTCAGCATGCTGAACCTCACCAATATTCCCAAGGATCGCTCCGGCTACGGCTCTCGCCTCACCGTTCTGGACGTGCAGCGCGATAAGAAAATTGAATACACGCTCGTCAGCAGCGAGGAAGCCGACGCCGAGAAGGGCCTCATTTCCACGACCTCGCCCATTGGCAAAGCATTACTCAACCGCAAAGTCGGCGACGAAATCGAAGTGGTCACCCCGGCCGGCAAGAAAGAATTTGAACTCGTCCACCTGGTCACTATTCACGACGGCGAGTAACCTTTTGGCTGTTCCGGGCGTCCTATTCCGCAAATCGTGTGGGCCGCCTGAGAGGATTTATGAATTGGGGAGCAGGCCCGGCGCTCGGGCTCCTGACCGTTTCCGGCTACCTCTTATTCATGGCCGGCGCTGCGCTCATGTGGCGCAGCCGTGGCGATTTCTTCGTGTGGTTCCAGGATGAGCTTTCCTTTTTCCGCCGCAACTTCTCCCGCTATACGCCGGCCGGCCCGTTCTACGCCATCCGCGACGAATCCCGATTCAAAGCCATTCCTGTTTCTTTTGTCCGCTCCATCACGCGTTTCCCGCGCCGCCGCATCAACGGCCCCGCCATCCTTCTTATGGTGGGCTTCCTTCTTTTCGTTCTCGATTTCTTCGTCTGACGCTTTTTCTTCTCTGCGCTCTCTGTGTCTCTGCGTTGGTTTGTTTTCGTCCTAGGCGCTTCACCAATTTTCCATTTCACTTTTCGAATTTCTATTTTCCATTTTCTCTTTTCTCTGCGATGCTTTTGTGATGAAACCTGCCCTCATTGTTCACGGCGGCGCGTGGGACATTCCTGACGAAGCCGTCGACGCCTGCAAATCCGGGTGCAACCGCGCCCTCGCCGCAGGCTGGTCCATCCTCTCCCGCGGCGGCTCTGCTCTCGACGCCATCGAAGCCGCTATCGTCGTCCTCGAAGATGACCCCGTTTTCGACGCCGGTTACGGCTCGCACTTGAATCTTGATGGCCACGTCGAATGCGACGCCATCGTGATGAACGGCGCAACGCTGCGCGCCGGCGCCACCGCCACTCTGCAGCGCGTCAAAAATCCCATCCAAGTCGCTCGCAAAATCCTTGAGAATTGCCCCCACATGATGCTCGTCGCCGAAGGCGCCGAGCGTTTCGCCGTCGAACATGGAATCAAACTCTGCAAACGCGAAGAAATGGTCAGCGAAGCCGAGCACGAAGCGTGGATGAAGTGCAAAGCCGACAAGCACGCCGCCGAGCATCACCGTGGCCACGAACAAGGTACCGTCGGCGCCATCGCTCTCGACGCGAATGGCAGTCTCTTCGCCGCCACTTCCACCGGGGGCACCTGCTGCAAACTTCCCGGCCGCGTCGGCGATTCACCTCTCATTGGCTGTGGCTGCTACGCCGACTCCGAAGCCGGAGGCGTCTCTTGCACCGGTTACGGCGAAGCCATCATGAAAGTCGTCCTGGCCAAATCCGCCGTCGATTTTCTACGCCGCCCCCCCACTTGCGTGGACACGCCAAACAACATTTCTTGCGGAACCTCCGCCGCCGATCTCGCCGCCCGCGAAGCCATCCATCTCCTCGGCAAACGCACCCACGCCACCGGCGGCCTCATCCTCCTCGACCGCCACGGCAATCCCGGCTTCGCCTTCAACACCCCCCGCATGGCCTACGGCTTCGTCGCCCCCGACGGCTCCCTGTTCACCGCCGTGTAATGCCGGGCTTTGCCCAGGTTCATGAGGTCCCGCGACCGTTGATGCAGTGTTAGCCCACGGGGGCGAGATTGTCAGCCGATCGGCGCGGACGCACCCGAGATCACAGCGAGGTCCCGCGATCCCGGCGGAAACGTGATCGGCCTCTACCAAAATCCCGCCTGCCAGTAATCAGGTCTGCCTGCAGAATTCGAAGAAAGGCCCTGACTTCGCATACGCACGGGTGTAGAGCAAGTTCCGCCCGTGCGGACTACGCGGCGGAGCACGGCTTGTTGTATCATCCCTCGGCGCGGGGGCTTAGGAATCTAGACTTGGATGAGAGAGCGCTTCATCCGTGGGAAATGAGGGGAATCATGAAGCGAATATTGTTTGGGTTCGGCATTCTGTCCACAGCGATCATGGTCGGGGCTTTCCTGGCCACGATTGCTCCAGCGCAAACACCGCCGCCGCCGCTGATTTCGCCCGAGGTGCACGCTGACAGAAGCGTGACGTTCCGCTTCCGCGCTCCCAACGATAAGGAAGTCGCCCTCAGGCTCGAAGGCGTGCCCGATCCCATTCCCATGCGGAAAGACGATCAGGGCGTTTGGAGCGTGACCACCGAGCCGCTCGCACCCGATTACTACGGGTACACCTTCATCGCCGATGGCGTAGGCCTGGTCGATCCTTCCAATCACGCCCTAGTCCCTAACTTCCTGTACCGATCCAGCGCTTTGCACGTGCCCGGGCCGGCTTCGCTTTCCTGGGAGGCCGGCGGGGTGCCGCATGGCGAGATTCATCATCACTTCTACAAGTCCGGAGTGGTGGGCGACGACCGCGGCTATTACGTTTACACGCCACCGGGCTACGACCCGCGTGGAAAACAAACGTATCCGGTCCTCTATCTCTTGCACGGATTCAGCGACGACGCGAGCGCCTGGACAGCAGTTGGCCGCGCCAACGTGATCCTGGACAATCTGATCGCACAAGGCAAAGCCAAGCCCATGCTGGTGGTTATGCCGCTTGGTTATGGCGCTCCGGAAGTTCTTACTGCGGGTTTTGCAGCATTCCGCGATCGCGCGCTCACGGATCGCAACTTCGATAAATTCCGCGAAGCCCTTCTCACGGAAGTTATTCCGCGCGTGGAAGCCGAGTATCCAGTGATCAAGGACCGCAACTCGCGCGCCATCGCCGGCCTTTCCATGGGCGGCTCGGAATCTTTGCTGACCGGCCTGAACAATCTGGACAAGTTTGGCTGGATCGGCGCTTTCAGCTCCGGAGGCATCAACGAAGAGTTTGACAAGGAATTTCCCGGAGCAGATGCCAAGTCCGCGGAGAAACTCCATTTGCTCTGGATTGCGTGCGGTACGGACGACCGATTGATCGATGTCAACCGCAAGGTTCGCGCGTGGCTGGCGTCCAAAAATATCAAGCACGTGGACATCGAGACGCCCGGCTATCACACCTGGATGGTTTGGCGCCGCAATTTGACGGAGTTTAGTTCGCTAATTTTCCACTGAAGCACTAAGCCGGGCGGAAGCCCGGCCTCTACACGGAAATACTGCGACCGGGCGGAGAACGATTCAGTCGTCATCGTCCTTTTTGGTGACGCGTTCGTCGTCATCCGGATTGGCGATTCCGAGCCGCATCGCTTGATAGGCCGGAAGCTGCGTCGCTTGCGGAATGTTTGATCCGCTTCCAGTACACGCGAACCAGATTACCGCGTTCAAAACTTTCGGGTCCGCCATGTCCGCATGCGCGAAATCTTGCCGGTTGGATTTCTTCATCCACTCCGCAGTGGCCTTATCCTTCGCCTTGTGCGTCATCAGATTGTCCGCTGCAATCACCGGCAAAACTGCTTTGTACGGCGTCAAATCCGGCGTCTCCTGGAAAATATCCATGGGGATCGCCGAAGCATCCAGCTGGTTCATGGGCGCGATGCCTAGCAGCAATTCGATCGTTCGAATCATGCTGACCGTGCTGTGAAATTTGTGGATGAGCGCGCCCGGCTTGTTGTACGCGCTGATCGCCAGGGCAACAGATCGGTGCGAATCCACGTGGTCGGGACCGGCTTGCGCGTCGTCTTCGACGATGAAGATCGCGGTGTCTTTCCAGTACGGGCTTGAGGAAACCGCTTCCACGAGCCGCCCCACGGCGTAGTCATTGTCCGCGACCATGAATTGCGGCGTCGGAAAGCCGTTTTTCAGGCCGGTCGTGTGGTCGTTGGGAAAGCGCATGACGGTCAGCGCCGGCATCGCGTCAGCGCGGCCCGTTTCGCGGTCGGCAACGAATCCGCGAAATTCAGCGAGCCATTCGCCGAACCGGGAATTGCCGCGGCAGTTGGCGTTCGAATTGTCGCGTGTTACCGCGGGATCCAAAGATGCGGACGGATCTAAAGAGGCTTTATAGCAATCCACCGTCATGCTATCCGGCGCAGTGACGTCGAAGCTTCGAAAGCTCGGGCTATGATGATTTGTCAGGGATTGCTTCGTGGGAATGGCGCGTACGGCGTTCGAAACATCGGGATAGTTCTTGGATAGCCTTTTCCCGGCGGCTTCCACATCTTTCGTCGAGATCACCGTTACGAATTCGCCGTAATTCCGGTAGGTCAGACCCGCGCGCGCGGCAGCGTCCCAAAGATAGAGGCTCTTGGGTTCGGCGAGATCCATGAACCCTTGGTGAAAAGGAATATGCGTTTCAAGCATATCCGTTAAGGCTGCCAGAACATCGCCCTTGAATTTGTCGACTTGCAGCTCGCCGGGCGGCTCGTAATCCGGCAGCCGATTAAATCCCTCCCAGTCATAGGTGCGGCCGCGATCGGAATACGCCCAGCGGAATCCCTTGTCTACATAATCCGTGGAGAACGCGGCCGTCGCCCAGTTGTGTCCATCCGGGCTGGCCTCGGAGTTCACGAAGAAGCGGTCAAACAGACCGAAGCGCTGCGCCAGCGCATGATGATTGGGCGTTACGGTTTGGCGCGTGCCGTCGGCGCGTTGTGCCGTCGCGCCGTCTCCGAAAATCGCCAAACCTGGCTCGCCATCCGCGGCTTGCCCATCTCCCGACGTTTTCATGTCCCCAAAAACCTGATCGTAGGTACGATTTTCCTTGATGATGTAGACGACGTGCTTGATCGGACTCTTGCCCACAAAAAGCGCGGGCGGCGCAAAATCCAGGAGCCCGTCGTTCTGCATGGTCTGCTGCGTGTAATGCGCGAGCGCAAGAGCGTCCGGCACCGGAACTACGCTGATGTTTCCCGAAACAATCGACCCGCTGTACTGCCCGCCTTGGCGATTCTTCTTTTCGTTCGGAGGAAACGCGGCGTTGGGTGCATTCGGCGTGCGGCCGCTGTTATCCACGCGCATCGAGGAAGATTCGAATCCCGTGCCTTTGCCATTTCCGATGAAGAGTTTGCCGTCCGCGAAAGCCACCGCGGAGGGATATTGCCCCGTCGGAATAAATCCCAGGATTTTTGATTTTGCGGCGTCAGTCATTTGCTCCGTCTTTTTCGCGCCGCGCGCTTTCTCGAAAAGCTCCACAACCGCGACGGCATTGCTGTGAGCGTTCACGACGTATAAAGTTTTCTCGTCCTCGCTGAGCGCCATCCCCTCGGGGCTCGATCCGGGCAAGGCGTCTTCCGCCAACCGCACGTCAATGCGCTCAATCTCCTGGTCCGTCGCAGTATCAATAACCGAAACGCTGTCCGCATTCGAATTGGCCACAAAAAGCCGCGTCCCTTCGGCATTCGGCGTCATCGCCGTCGGATGCCGATCCACTCCGATATAACTCCGCACAACGCTCTTGCTGCTCAGCGAAACGACCGCCACCGACGAATCATTCCAGCAGGACACATACGCTCGCGCATTCTTGCCGCTGCCCAGCACCACCACATCGTACGGATAGATGTTCTCGGCCGGCTTTCCGGGATGGTGCAAGTCCACTCTCTCTATCCGCCGCGTCCCTTGCAGATCACGCACAATCGTCACGCTGTCGCCCAAGTTGTTCGCCGTCACGAGTGTGTTGCCGTTCCGTGTTACCGCCAGCCCGGTGGGATAGAGTGCCGCCTTTCCTTTGTTGTAGTCGGCTCGCGATACTTCGCCGGGTTTGCTGATCTCGAAGGAAGGCGCTTGCACTTTCGTATTTGGACCGTTCGAACCCGGCTGCACCGGCGCGGCGGCTTTCGGGTCAAATCGAAAAATCCAAACCTTGTTTTCGAATCCACCGGAAACGTACATCTCAAAGTTTCCGCCGGCGCCCGCGGTGGGCGAAAAAGCGAGACCAACGTTGGCGCTTTGCGGCGTAGGAAAATAAATATTTTGGATCACCGCTGGCTCGGGAACGGCATTCAAGTCAATTACGGCAATCGATTGCTGCGCGTTGTTCGTCTCTTCGCTGAACTGGACACCGAAACCGCTGTTGACCACCAGGAGATAGCGGCCTTTGCCGCCGTGCCCGAAAGCGTCCGGGCTGCGAAGCATCGCCATGGGCATGGCCCCGACCGCCGGCAAATGCGTGGCGGCATCGATTACCAGCGCGCCGGCCGGCGTGATGGGCCGCCCTTCTCCGGCCGGCTCTTGCTGGCACCAGGCGCCTGTGCA
>JBGPIX010000264.1:0-7561 GCA_041485085.1 Candidatus Acidiferrum sp. | reverse complement strand
GCCGTTCACCCATTTATATCCCGCCTGGATTTTCGTGCCCAAGCGCGGCACCTTGGCGGCAATTCCAGCTCCGACAGAATGCCTTTGTGCCGTGCGAAGCGCGTCGCGAAGCAGCCCGTCCGCGTCGTCTGAAGGCGTCAATGCACCACCGAAGGAATAGACGGCGGTCAATTCCACATCACCGTTGAGTTTTTCGCGGAAAGCGACGCGCGAACCCCAACTGCTGGAGGAGCCACCGTCATAGGCAAATCCCGTGGAAAAATTATCTTGAAAATAGTCGGCGTTGGGCAATTCGCTGCCGCGACCGAAGACAGCCACGTGGCTGTTATCGTCATGGAAGCCCGCAATTTGGAGCTTCCCGCGAGCGCCTATCTTTCGCTCCGCCGAAATCTCTTCGTGCAGACCATTCTGCAAAACGGGATGGCCCTGCCTCCAAAGGAGCGCAGGAAATGCGTCCAGTTCATTGAGAGCTGCCCCAAGCGCCCCACCAGGCTGCGCGTCATTTGCCTCGAGTGGACCGGGCCCGTTGGGCATCGCCGCGAAAATAATTGCGGTGCTCCAATCGTCGCTTAGGCGCACATTCAATTCTGCGCGCGGACGCAGCGAAGAGGCTGCTGCCCCGAGTCCTACCAAAACATATTCGCCGCCATATCGCAGGACCGTTCGATCGCCTAGCGCCAATGCGCCACCCTGATCAAAACGGACGCCCCTGAAAGTAGGTCCGAGAGGCCCCAGCTTGGCTTCGCGAAGGACCAGAGCGGTGTGCGGACCGGCGCCAAGGGTTCCGGTTGGCAACCACACCGTGGCGATGCCGCCTGCCGGGGTATCGCTGTCATAGCTCACCTGCCCAGCAAAGATCATTCTGCTTGTGCCGCCCAACTTTTGGTCGTATGCCACGGCCGTAGCCGGTGAAGACGCGACGCTGGAAGCGGAACTGGGGCGCCGTGCACCGTTGGTGAATTCCATCCGCATTCTGGGTACGCGGGGCCCGCTGGATTCGCCGGTGAGGGTAGAAGCGCTTATAGTATTGCCGTCCACCCACTCCAGAACCGGGCGCATCGCCGAAGCGGACCGCAACACCCATTTCCAATCGTCGACTTCCGCGGTGCTGCTTGCGGGCATGCGCCGCAATTGGTCCAGCGACGCAAACATGGATTCCAATTCAATGCGAACGACAGTTGTTAGGTTCGAAGTGACACGGATATGTTTTTCAAGTGTTGGAAGAAAACCGGCGAGAGTCACGCGCACGGTGTAAAAACCCGGGGCTAGCTTGTCGCCCCGGAACATGCCTTGCGTATTCGTCAGCAAGGCGCGGCTGGCCGCCACCCCCACCGCTTCGGAAACCAACTCCACGCTCGCGCCCATCTGCGGCGTGCCCGCAGCGTCGCGCACTACTCCTGCAAGCTTGCCCGGGACAGGCTTCGCTTGCGCGGCCGCCGGAATCGCCGCAAAGGACGAAACCATGGCGGTCAGGATCAGGGCCCCCAGGATTCGGAGCCGTTCCTGTTTCACTTTTACTTACCTCCCCGGTGCAGCATTCGCCGCGGCTTTAATTTCCGCCGCCGCCTTCACCGTAAAATCTGCCGTGCGAGAAATGGTCTGATTCGAAAGCGTATCCGTGGCATTTACTTCCAGGCTGTACTTCCCCGGTGCCAGCGTTGCCAAAGGCAGGAGGCGCTCGATGGTGACCTGATCGCCCGTCTGCTTCATCTCCTCGGAAGTTTCCTTGAACTGCATGACCTGGTCTTTGCCCTTTTTCACGGTGTACTGGAAAGTGGCACTGGACTTGTGCGATTTGTCGTCCGGCTTCAGGTTATAAACCTGCATATAAATGCCGAGCTTGTCGGCAGTGGTGAAATCGCCTTCAAGCCGCGGCCGGACCTTTGAGGAACCCAGCACAAATTGCCCCGCTCCGATTTGCTTAGCAGGAACATGCTCGATTTGATCGGCAAGAATCAACGAACTGGCTTCCAGCTTGTCATCCTCGTAACGCGGCACCTGCAATCGAGAGTTCACCACGCCGATATTTCCGCTCTGCACATCCTTGATCACCAGATCCAGCCGGTATAGCCCCGGGCGCAGAGGAACGGCCTTTTGATAGATGGACTGAAGTTTCAAGGATTGCTGGTACAGAGAATCCGGAAAATCACGCGTGACGGAATCTTCGAAGGTTTGCACCACGCGGCCGGTGAGCGTGCTTACGCGCCCGAAAACGTTCAGAACCGCTGAGTGGATTCCATCCTTGGCCTGAAACGAGAGCTGGCTGTTGGGAACCTGCACGGTGACCGGAACGAGTACCGTGTCATTCGTCACTTTCAGGTAATCGGTCCGCCAATTGAAATGCACTTGGTCCCGGACGATTCGGGAGGTTACCACCGCTTCGAGATCCTTAAACTTCACTTCAGGCGGTTTGTTTACCTTTGCGTAGAGCTCCAGCCGGGAAAACTCGTTCATGCTCGCGGGTGTTCCACCCATGGTTGTCGGCAAATTCGTGCCATCCGCGCGCGTGAAACGGTCGGCCTTCGACGCCATACCCATGGATTCCATCAAACTCAAACCGGCGCCGGGCACGTGCAGCAGCGCGTCTTTTTCCGACGGATCCATGGTCAGGTGATACTCGCCCGAGCCGCTGGGATCAACGAATTCCAAAATAATGTTTTCGCCGATGCCTTCCAGGTAGCGCCACCGCCATGTTTCAAATGGGTAAGTGGTTGTGGAACCGCCACCCTCTTCCATGGGCCGGTCGTAAGTGCCGCCAGTGGGATGCGATTCAACTTCGTCCGCCGGACCCCACATGATGTACATGCGGCCGCGGTCGGTCTTCCATCCCGGGATGCCGGAAGCATAGTGCTCATTGGTGTAGGCAATACGCCGGTAATGCTCTTCTTTAAAATCATTTTCCGGGAGGTCGGGATTGCTGCTGCGCCGCAGCCAGAACTGCTCGATGAATTGTTCACGCTCTTCGTTGGTATCCAGTTGCAGGAAAGCGTTGCGCTCATCCGGCGAAATGATGTAGGTGACGTCTTCCGTTAACCACTGCCGGTAAGAGCTGTCCAACTCCTTCAGCGTCCGTTTCATCTTCCGCTTGGCCTCTTTGTCCATCCTCGGGGGTGCTGGGGGAGCACCCGGATCCTGCCCCTGCTGGGCGGAAACCGATGGAATGGCAATGGCGATCGAAAAAATGGAAACGAACAGGGTCCGTACTACCCTTAACATGAAGACACCTCAAGCTCTAGGACGTTGTGATTCTAACCCCAGAAAAGCCCCCCGTCAATCAAAGGAATCCCCTTCATTTTGAGACACTTGCCCCCCGAGATCGGTTAGATCATGCGCCGTTTGGTTTGGTTGCCTGACAGTTTTTGGCCTGAACGAAGGTACAGGGGAATTGCACCGAATTACCTAAGGACTCAGTCTGGAACCAAATGGGGAATTTCTGCCGGGAGGTCGTCCGCAAAACGAAGACGTTACTGCACGCGCTGCGGCTGAGTGTCCGAGCCCACAAGGGTATCGAAAATGGCCAAGACGTGACGGCGGTAATCCACCATGCGCGCAAAGATATCGCGAAGCTGCGGGTCGCGCTCTGCTTCGCGGTGCCACTTGGCAAGAACCACGGGCGGCACTTCTATGTCTCGCCGTAACTGGTCCGCGGAATAACCGCGCAAGAACAGGCCATAGAAAAAGGCGGCCTCCCGCTGCGGGAAGTCGAGATCATGCACGACTTCGGCGGGAATAAATTGTGGCATCGTAGCCATAGCGAAGAATGCAGTTTACCGAAATACGTCTCCGCGTCAAGTAGGACTGCCGTTTTCTTGCCGCGTTTCGGGCAACTCCCCCCTTTTCCCTGAGACTTGCCCTTCCACGCTTTGGGAACAGGCCATGCAACGGGGTGGTTGCCATGTGATTCTAACCGCCTTAGGATGCTTATAGGCATGGCAGGGTTACATAACTCGGGCAAAGGGTCGCTGACGGGACGTACGTTCACCCGTTTCCTGCGCTTTGGTGTTCTCCGTGGACTTCATTCCATCGAAATCGACCCGGAAGATTTCCGCCACCACCTCGCCAACAAGCATGGCTTGTGGGTTCCAGACTTTGCGCGCATGAAAGACGTGCCGACGGAGCGCCTGGACGCCATTGCCAACTCGCTGATTCGCGGCGCCGAAAGGCTGGCCCTGGCGGAAGGCGCGGGATTCGGCCTCGGGGGCATGATCACTTTCTTGCCGGATGCCAGCCTGCTCACGGTGATTACGCTGCGGCTCATCCAACGCCTCTCTTTGCTCTACGGATTTGAGGCCCACGGCCGCGACCAACGTATTGAAATGTGGAAGGCCGCGGCAGCCGCCTCTGGCATTGATTACGGCAAGGATTTGGCCGAAAAACAGATCCTGGAAAAACTTGCTCCCCGCATTGCGGAGCGCTTCGCCGCAAAGATTGGCGCCGAGACGGCAGAAAAATGGGTTGGGCGATTAATTCCTCTGGCCAGCTCGGCCATCGGCGGCGCGCTGAATTATTCGTTTGTGAGGGGCTGGGGCCGCCGCGTGCACCGCCATTTGCGTACTAAACATCTCGAGGCGAAAGCTTCCGCTCCGTCTCCGGCGTATGGTGCCGAGACGGCGTTCATCTAGCGAACGAACTTGGATAACAAATAGCGGTCTACTTCGACGCAAGGTCAGCAGCATGAAATTCTTATCCTCTCGCAGGTGTCGATGACTCTCTCCCGGCCGCCTGTTTTCCATCCAGTCCTTTTGTTGAGCGCGCTCTTCTGCCTTCCTCTCGCCATTCATCCGCAGGAGAAAGAAAAGGAGCAAGTGAAGGGCGTGCTCGCGGAGCCTGCCGACGCGGCCGAAGTCCGTGAACAAATCGCGATTGTCGAGAAGTTGCAACCCATCGTTCCCGACCGCGGCGCGGTTTTCTATTTTCTTTCCACGGCAAAACAGCATCTGGGCGAGACCCGCGAAGCTCTCTCTCTGCTCAAGGAATGCCTTGCGCTTCGCGAGGGCTTTGATCCGTCGGGCGATCCGGCGTTCTTCGGGCTCAAGGGGTCAAAGGAATTCGACGACTTGAAGGAAAAAGTCCATCGCGACTTTCCGCCGGTTGCTGCAGCTCGGTTCGCATTCGTTACGGAAGAGAGAGACCTAATCCCCGAAGGGCTGGCGTACGACGAAAAACAGAATTTCTACTATCTCAGCAGCTTGAACCGCAAGAAAATCGTGAAGATCGACTCCGAGGGTAGAGTCTCCGATTTTGTGCCCGGCGATCGTTATGGACTGCTCCCAGTTCTAGGAATCCGCTTGGACCCAACGGACGGGACCGTCTGGGCAGATTCGTTCGAAGAGGCGGGCCGGACGGAACTTCTCCATTTCGATTCCGCGGGCAAATTGCTTGGACGCTACTCGCAGAAGGACGGCGCCAAGCACGGATTCAATGATCTTGTGTTGCGAAAAAACGGGGAGGTCATCACCACAGACAGCCTCAGCAATCAGGTCCTCCGCTTCGATTCCCGTTCGCAGGCGTTTGCTCCATTGGCAACACATCGAAAGCTTTTCTATCCCAACGGCATTGCCTTGGCGGATGACGACCAAACGGTGTATGTGGCAGACGCCGTGGGTGTCGTGAAGGTCGACTTACGCAGTGGCGAGAGCCGCGACGTCGATCCCGGCCCGCGGAACACACTCGCCGGCGCCGACGGCCTGTATTGGCGCAAGGGCAGCTTGATTGCGATTCAAAACGGCATCGGTTCGCCGCGCGTGGCCGCGTTCAAGCTTTCGAAAGACGGCAACCGCGTCACACAAACGACAGTGCTAGAGAATCACACGCAGTTCACGGCTTTGCCGACGACCGGGGCCGTCCGCGGCAATGATTTCTATTTCATCGCCAACAGCCAGATCGATAATTTGAATGGCGACAAGATCATGGATGTGACAAAGCTTGCAGCGGTCCGGATCGCCGTGGTCCGCCTGCCGTGATGATTTCCTCTACTCACATCGACTGATCATCGAAGTGGAAATTCCCGTCTCACCGTCTTACAGTAGAGAGGTAGCAACGGTACCGTGAGGGAACAAAAAACGGGGGCGAGTATGCGTGGAAATGGAATCTCGAGATTGTTAGGCGCCACGGCGCTCTTCTGCTTTGCGCTCGGGCTGGTGTTGGTTCCGCAGCAGGCTACTTCGAAATCGCCGCAGGATGCAAATTCGCCGCAATCCGCGGCTGACGAACCGGTGCCGGCCTATCATGTGCAAGCCCCGCAGGGCCAACTTCCCGCGACGATGAACCCCGATCTGTTCACCGATCCCGTCGTCCAGAACGCCTACACTGTGGCCGCCAAAATCAAGAAGGCGCTATACCAGCAGCCCTGCTATTGCCATTGCGACCGCAGCCAGGGCCACAAGAGCCTCCTCGATTGCTTTGCCAGCAAGCACGGTTCGGGCTGCGGTACCTGTATCTACGAAGACTTCTACACCTACGAGCAGTTGCGTAAAGGGAAGACCGCGGCGCAAATCCGGGCCACCATCATCAAAGGCGAATGGAAATCGGTCGACGCCACGAAATACCAACAGCCGTTACCGGCAAATTGACGAGGAGGGAAAGCCGTAGCCCGAGCAGCAGAATCTGCCGATCATTCCCTCGCAGACCGGCGAGCTCGCATTTTTGCGCGGCATTGCCGCAGTTTCATTTATTCGGAAATGATTCGCAGACTAGCCGAAGTAAACTATTTCAGCAGGGTCCCGTTCTAGAAGTGGAAAACGATTCCGCCTGCTAGCTGGAAATTGTTCTGCGCTTGCTTGAAGAAACCAGTGCGCACGTAGTCGCCTTCCAGTCGGAAAGAGAGCCGCGGGTTCCAGCGGTAGTCCGCTCCGCCTCCAGCCTTGAGGGAGTAGGAATTGCGGCTTTGTCCCGCGATCTGCGGCTGTTCGTGAGCGCCGCCAAAAATTCCGTGCAACCAGGGTTCCCACTTTTGTTTCCGCCAGGCGATCTTGGGGCCGGCGCCGTAGGTTGCAATCTTGATGTGCTCGTTGACTAGAATCGTTGGGGCAAATGCGGCGGTAATGTTTCCTTCGACCCCGAACCAGTCGTTTGTGAAATAAACCACCGAAGTGTTGATGCCGACGGCACTGGCATTGAAAACCGAGGATCGAAACCGCAACCATGTCGCGCCAAGGCCCAGCTCCCAGCGGTAATCATCGCGCCCGCCATAGAGAAACTTCGGCTGCGGTGACGGCGAAGCCGGCTCGGCATTCTCAAACGGCAGGGCCAAGGCGGTGGCGACAACGGGGGCTGCGAACGTGTTTGCGGGTTTGGCCGGCGCCGAAGAAAATGTGTCGGCCGCAGCAAGGTCACTCAGAAGCATCGCCTTCGCCGCGGAAGTCGCCGAGAAATCTTGCGCGGCGTTCCCCCTGTCGACCTGCAAGTTGGGCGCGCTTACTTGTGCCCGCGCAACGCTCATGCTTCCAAGCAGCAATACCGCTACCAATAGCCTCTTCATGATGCTCCCCTCAGAGGGCTGGCCCCACGATGGATTCAGCCACGTAGCTACGGTAAACAACACCATGGCCCTTTGTCCATG
>JBGPIX010000263.1:0-7677 GCA_041485085.1 Candidatus Acidiferrum sp. | reverse complement strand
GCGATTCGAACGCGAGGATCTCTTCGCGGGGCTCCGCCTCGGCTGCTTTATGTTTCTGGGCTACGCCTTCCAAACTGCCGGCTTGCAGTACACCACACCGGCGAAGTCGGGATTCGTCACCGGCTCGAGCGTGGTGCTCGTCCCGTTGCTCCTGGCGCTGTTCTGGGGCAAGCGACTGAGTTGGGGCGCGTATGCCGGTGCATTCGTCGCTGTCCTCGGTTTGTATTTCTTGACGATTCCCGCGGAAGGAATTGCGTATCTGAATCGTGGAGACGTGCTCACCTTTGTTGCGGCGGGGCTCTATGCGGTCCACATTATTCTTGTGGCGGAATACACGCGGCAGCATTCCGCCAAAGCGCTGAGCCTGATCCAGGTGGCGGCGTGCGCCGCGATGGCCTGGGTGACGGCGGGAGCAGCGGCGGCGATTCGCTGGCAGCCCGCGCGCTTCGAATGGCGGTCCGAATTGATCCTCGGAATTCTGATCTGCGCCGTCTTCGCCACCGCGGTGGCGTTTTCGATTCAGCTTTGGGCGCAGCAGTACACCACGCCGGGCCACGCCGCGATTCTGTTTACGCTCGAACCGGTCTTCGCAGTGATCACTTCCTACATCTTAATTCGAGAGCGACTTGGCCAGCGCGCGTTGCTCGGCGCTTTGTTTGTTCTAGCTGGAATTTTCGTGGCCGAGATTCTTGGCCCGCCCGCAGCGCCGGAATCGCCTGAACCAACAACGTTTGAACGTTCCAACGTTTGAACGTTCAAACCGCTAATGGCCGTTGGAATAATATTTCACGTCAACCGTGTCGTACATCGTGGCGGTGGCGGGGTGAGTTTTTTCGTAGGCGGTGATGTCGGGCTCGTGCTGCATCGTCGTGCCGATGTCATCGAGGCCTTTGAGCAAAACTTCCTTGCGCGACGGGGCAATTTCAAATTTGAACATCAAGCCGTGTTTGTCGGCGATGGTCTGGTTTGGCAGATTGACGGTGAGCGAGTAACCTTCTTCTTTTTCGGTGCGCTTGAAGAGTTCTTCCACTTCCGCTTCGGTCAGCGTGGCGGGAAGAATGCCGTTCTTGAAGCAATTGTTGTAGAAAATGTCGGCGTAGCTCGGCGCGATGACCACGCGGAAGCCGTAGTCCTTCACGCCCCACGGAGCGTGCTCGCGGCTGGAGCCGCAGCCGAAGTTGGCGCGCGCCAGCAAAACCGATGCGCCCTTGTAGCGCGGAAAATTCAGCACGAATTCCGGATTTGGTTTTTCGCCAGGCAAATAGCGCCAATCATAAAAAAGTATCCGCCCGAATCCCTCGCGCGTCAGCGCCTTGAGAAATTGTTTCGGCACCATCTGGTCGGTGTCCACGTTGACGCGATCGAGCGGCATCACCGTGCCTGTGTGTGTGCTGAAGGGTTGCATGCAGGAATGCTCCATTCTTAATGTTAACTTACATCGCAGAAACGCTAGGACAAATGGAAGATGCCATGTTGAGTCTCCCAAAACATTAAAGCAAGAAACGCAATCATAGACGTCCACAACAGAAAGTTTCCGATTCGTCGGGGCATAGGTCCCCGATTCTTTCCAAATCGATTAGTATGGCGAATTTTCAAGATCACGAAACCGAGACCGGTGATGCCCATTATCCACATAAGGAAAGTTGGGATGTACTCGGTCATGCGATTCAGTCTCCCAAAACTTGAAAGTTCTCAATTTCGCCGAACGCTGTCCAGTACGCGGCGCCCTTTTCTCTCTTTCCATCCGAACGATTGGTGGAAATCAAAAGATACGTAATGCCACAGCAAGGCTCGAGCTTGGCGCAAACGGTCAACTCGTGCAGCCGAATTTCGAGCGATTCTCCGCCGGCCAGTTCGACGCGCATTCGCTTGCCTACGTGCGCCTGATTCAAACCACGCGTGTCCACCGGCATTGTCAATCCAGCCTCAGCAGGGCGCAGCATGCTGCGCCCCTACAACGGAAACAGTCAAAACCGCCGGCAAGATGCCGGCGCTACAACGCCTACTCGACGGAGGCGACGCCGTCGAGCGAACGTACATCGACGAAATGGCCGGCGATGGCGGCGGCGGCGGCCATTACCGGGCTGACAAGGTGCGTGCGGCTGTCCTTGCCCTGGCGACCTTCAAAATTGCGATTGCTGGTGCTGGCGCTGCGCTCGTGCGGCGGCAGGACGTCGGCGTTCATGCCGATGCACATGCTGCAACCCGCGTCGCGCCACTCGAATCCCGCGGCGGTGAAAATTTTGTCGAGGCCTTCTTTTTCGGCTTGCGTTTTGATGCCGCGGGAGCCGGGGACGATCAATGCCTGCTTGATCGACTTTGCGATGTGCTTGCCGGCGACAAAATGCGCGGCGGCGCGAAGATCATCGAGCCGCGAATTGGTGCACGAGCCGATGAAGACGCGGTCCACGGGAATATCGACGATGGGCGTGCCGGCCTTGAGGCCCATGTATTTGAGGGCGCTCTCGGTTGCTTTCTGATCGTTGAGATCCTTGAAATCGTGCGGATCGGGAACGCGAGCGGTGACGCTGGTGACCATGCCGGGATTCGTGCCCCAGGTCACTTGCGGAGCGATCTGCTCGGCGTGGAGTTCGACGGTCATATCAAATTTGGCACCGTCGTCACTGTGCAACTGCTTCCAGCGGTCGACCGCCTCCTGAAACGCTTTGCCGCGCGGGACAAACGGGCGGCCTTCCATAAACGCAAAAGTGGTTTCATCCGGAGCGATCATGCCGGCGCGCGCGCCACCTTCGATGGTCATGTTGCAGACGGTCATGCGGCCGTCCATGGAAAGGGAACGAATGGCTTCGCCGCCGTATTCGGCGACGTGGCCGTTGCCACCGCCAATGCCGATTTTTCCGATGATGGCGAGAATCAGGTCTTTTGCGGTCACGCCCTTGGGACGTTTGCCGTGGACGAGAATGTGCATCGTCTTGGAGCGCGATTGAACGAGGCATTGCGTCGCAAGGACGTGCTCGACTTCGCTGGTGCCGATGCCGAATGCCAGCGTGCCGAACGCGCCGTGCGTGGAAGTGTGGCTGTCGCCGCAGACAATGGTCTGGCCGGGCTGGGTGATGCCAAGTTCCGGGCCGATGATGTGGACGATGCCTTGATTTTTGCTGTTCATGTCGAAGAGGCGCACGCCAGATTCGCGGCAGTTCTTCTCCAGGGCGTCGAACTGGAGCTTGGCGTCGTTATCGAGGATGGGGAGGGTGCGGTCGGTGGTGGAGACGGAATGGTCCATCACCGCAAACGTGAGGTCGGGGCGGCGGACCTTGCGGCCTTCGGCGCGGAGCCCGGCGAACGCCTGTGGCGAGGTGCCCTCATGGATGAGGTGGCGGTCAATATAGATGATGGAAGGCTGGCCGGGATCTTCGCGAACGACGTGGGAGTCCCAGATTTTCTGATAGAGCGTTTTAGGTGTCATCGAAGTTCAAGTAAATTCTAGCACTCCTGCGGTGAGAGGCAAATGGGCGCTCCGAGCGGGGAGGTTGACAGTCGACAGTTGAAGGTTGAAAGAAAAAGAACGGAATTAACACAGAGAGCGCAGAGGTAGGAGCACAGAGTTCACAGAGCGAAAGGGAAGTTCGTGCACCGGCGAGCAGGGAGGACAAAGCGGCCCTTGCGAGACTCAGGGTAAACCGCCGCACTCCCCAAAAGCGGCCCCTGCGGACGGGGGCCGGCTGCGACGGGGCACGATTTATGGTGCCCCTACACTTGCTACGCGGCGCGCTGAGGGTCATTTGTGGCGTGTTGTGCAGCGGCGCTGGTGGATTGCTGGCTGCCGCGGGAAGCAAGTTCACGGTTGGCTTGGCGAAGGCCAGCAACGAGGCCGGCAAGCTCCGCTTCTTCCACGGTTTCCTCCTGGGCTGCTCTTTCTCTGGCTAAGGCGGTTTGGCTGGTGAGGATGAGCTGGGAGATGTAGGCGGGAGCGATGGCGTCGCGGCGGGCGATGCGCTTGCGAGCGAGCTGCCGGACGAGATTGCCGAGGAAGAGATTCACTTCGTCAGCGGTGGTGAAACTGTTGATGTCGGTCAGAAGCTCATCGGCGAGGACTTCCGGATCGACAAGGGGAACCTTGGCCCGGAGACGTTCGGCGTGGAAGGCGCAGAGCGTCGCTGGTCCGGTTCCGTGGCGATGCTTGGTATCAATCAGCATATTGCAGCGCTGGCCGCGGGCGTTCTGGAATTGGCATTGATTCACGGTAAGTTGTTTTGGGGACATGGATTAGCCTTTCGGGATTGAAGTAATGACGCAATGAAGCAACGAGGTAAGGAAAAAGCAGATCCCTCCTGCGGCGGTTCGGGATGACAAGGGAAGAAGGGATGACGAGAAAGGAGGGCCCCCCTCCCCCTATTCTTGGAACGATATGATTTCAAAGGGGTTAGAGGGTGGGGGCTGCAAACGATATGATTTGATGGGACTTAGGAGGCGGGAAATGGCGGGGATGGAAGGGTAGAGAGGCGGCGGGCGGCAGAACGAGTCGATGAACGTTGTGTCTAACTATCAAAACAATATTACCACAATCATGTAGTACTTGTAAAGGTATTATTATTAAGTGGGTGAGAAGAAAGGAGTTAGAAAAGGAAGGATCGAAAAATGAAAGCAAAAATTGGAAAATCAGGCGAGAGGGCCCCCCGAGGAAGATCCGGAAAGGTCAACGCAAACTGCGAAGCCAAGAATAGCCCACCTTTTCAAGAACCAAACCCGAAAAGGCAGGCCACCCTTAGGCGTGCCCACGTGTTTGGGTGATCCACTCGCCTGCCCAGTCCTTGACAGGACAAAGAGAATAACGATAGAGTAAAATACAATATGGTGTAATTCGCTGCTTCTCCGGAACCAAATGAATAGATCCGACTTGCAACAGCTGGCGGAACTCCGAATCAAAGAAGCGCGGATTCTTCCTGAGGGTGCTTCCTATTCAGGGGCCTATTACCTGGCTGGCTACGCCATTGAATGCGGCCTCAAAGCTTGTATCGCAAAGCAAACAAGAGAATACGATTTTCCAGACAAACCTGATGAAGTAAGGAAAATCTATACTCACAATCTTGGTCAACTCTTGAATTTGGCGAAGCTGAAGGACAAACTTGAAGACGACATGAAATCGAACAAGCAGTTAGATGACTATTGGGCTTGCGTAGTAAGCTGGGAGGAAGGAAAACGATACGAATTGGGTATAACAGAGAAAGAAGCCAGAGGCATCTATGAAGCAATCGCGGATTCGAGGAACGGGGTACTTCAATGGCTGAAGAAGTGGTGGTGAAGGAACAACTTGCGCCGGAGATGATCGCCGCGGGCCACGAGTTGACACGGCGCTTGCGCGAGGACAAGGATTTTGGACTGCTCTGCTCGATTTGGCTCTATACATCAGAGTGGAACGGCTGGAGGCTTGTGGTAGCCACTCCCATTGTGGAAGGCTCCGGGCCTATCCACACCTATCAACTGATCCGAGGAATCATGGGGGAGGACTGGCCTGCGGAGTGGGAAATACATATGTACACCATATCCCTGCTGCGTTCCAATCATTCACTGGTGCGGGCGCTACGTTCACTTGGCCATTTTGAGATTCAAGGCCTCCCGCTTGGTCCAAGGCCATCACCAACGGTAAGAGTTCCGAAGAGGATAACTTCCACGCGAGTCCAAGACGTTTTCATAGAAGATGCGTACGTCTACTTCATTCAATGACTCGCTGCCGAGCTGGGTGGATTTCGGCCGGTTTCTGCTGCTCTTTCGGTTATTTCAGCACGTACTTTTTCACATCCATGGTAAATTCCGCGCCGTAGATATTTCCGCGAGCGTCCGCGGTGACGCCTTCGGCTGATGTGGAACCTTCCGTGGGCGGGTAGGGGTTTGGATCGGGGACGAAGTACTTCACGGAGCCGTCTTTCGCACTCCCGATGCGAATGCCGCGCCGGCAGCCGGGGTTGTAGCCGTAACCTGGGTCGCCTTCGCGGGATTCCGAATCGCCGACATACAGCACATCGTTCTTATCGATGAAGATTCCGCTGGGCCGGCCGAACTGCTTCCACTCGGCGATGAAGCGGCCATCCTGGTCGAAGATTTCGATGCGGTTGTTCTGGCGGTCGCCCACGAAAAGGCGTCCCTTGGAGTCAAACGCCAGCGTGTGCGGCACGTCGAATTCGCCGGGGCCTTTGCCTTTCTTCCCCCAGGTCTTAAGAAATTTCCCGTTCTTATCGAATTTCATGATGCGCGCGTTGGCGGTCGGGGTAGTGCCGTGGCCGTCGGTTACAAAGATGTCGCCGTTGGGAGCGATGGCGACCTCGGTAGGCTGATCAAACGTGTCTACGCCGGGGCCAGCCACGCCGGCCTTCCCGAGTGTGAGCAGGATCTTGCCATCCTGGTTGAATTTGAAAACCTGGTTGCCCCTGCCGTCTTTCATACCGTTATCAGCGACCCACAAATTGCCATCGCGGTCGACAGTAATTTTGTGAGGGCTAACGAACAGCCCGTGACCAAACTCCCTGAGGAACTTACCGGAGGGATCGAATTCGAGGATGGGGTCGAGTGGGGAGCCGTCACAGTTTGTGCCTTGCGACCCGGAGACCCCACACCGATCGAGGGCCCAGATATTGCCATCCAGGCCGAGGGCGATCCCAGCCGTCGATCCCCACTTCCTTCCGTCGGGCAATTGGCCCCAGCTCACCCCGTCGCGATATGGATTGGGGAGATTGTTGGGAGCACCGAGCGGCGACACCGCAGGCCACGATGCGGAAGCTGGGGAAGACTGAGAACGGAGCTGCGTAGTCAGGGCGGCGAAGAGCGCGACGACGCAGGTAAGAGTACACGTGAAAAATGGCTTTGCTCTCATGGGACGCTCCTTGAGCGGACCGTGAAATCGTACGCTTCACTCACCGGCAATTCAACGTCGAGACGCGCTGGTTACCCGTTCTGAAAAACTACCGGCAATAGGAGAACGCTGGGAGTTACTGCAGGACAAGGCTGGCGACGGTGCAACCGGAGCCGGTGGGGTCATAGTGAATGAGGCCGGTCTGATCGGTGCAGTACATGTTCTGACCTGATGCACCGACTGTCTGGGGCGTGCCCGTAACTACAAAACTGACCGAAGGAACGGCACCGTCACCCGTCCAGACGAAGGAGTATCCACCTTTGTTGCCTAGGGCGAGGATGTCATCGATCAAGCAGGACTGCGTGGAAGAAGCGGAGCAAGGATTTGCGCCACCAAGGGTGGTCAGATGTGCAGGGTATCCCATGTCGGGATAGGTGATGGAGTAGGTGACCGCGGCCGTATTGATCACGCGAAGGGAAGCCACTGCGGAGGCTTCATTGGCGCGGAGGCGGGAGCGAAGGAAATTGGGAACGGCTATTGCGGAGATGATCAAAATGACCGCGACTACGAGAAGAAGCTCAATTAGAGAAAAACCTTTGTGGCTCCGCATGGATTCTCCTCAACATCGGGCTTCCGTGAGGGGACGCGGCCCACGAGAGGTTAGGCCGACACCGATTGTTCCGAGCGGCCAGACACTCCGCCTAGTTAATTTTAAACCGAAACGAGGATGTAGAGAAAGTAATATTTTGAAGGTGGGGTGGGTTACGGCGCGTGGATACCGAGAGACACGGCTTCGTGAGGAAGAGTTGGACGGCGCAAGGAGGCGTGATAGAAGTGGCAGTGGGCGGAGGGGGCGAGTCGTGAAACGG
>JBGPIX010000262.1:0-7694 GCA_041485085.1 Candidatus Acidiferrum sp. | reverse complement strand
TGCCGACTTGCCACCCGGGCACCCTGGGGCGGAACGCAATCACAGGCCCCAAATTCGTCAACACCGATTTCTCGGTCACCAAGAACACCAAGATCACCGAGAGATTCACTCTCCAGTTCCGGAGCGAAATGTTTGACGTCTTGAATCATCCCAACTTCGGCAACCCGGTGCTTACCGTGACCAGCGGCTCGTTCGGCAGAATCACGAGTACACGCTTCCCGACGGGCGATTTCGGCTCTTCACGGCAAATTCAATTTGCCCTTAAATTGTTGTTCTAGCGGATCGTCAGTCATGTTCTCAACGAGGGCGGGCTTCGGCCCGCCCTCGTTGTTTTCTAGATAGCCGCAGGCCGACGGCAACTCTCGCGTCGGGCTCAAAGTGCGGTTTTCAGATACAATAGAAGACAGTTTTGATCTCTTTTTGCGAGGCCTAGTTGATTCACCCGAACGTCTTTCATAACGATGCCCTGCTGCCGATCGAGAAGGTGCGCCTTTCTCCCGGCCAGGCTGGTCTCATCTGTGGATGGGGCATCTTCACCACCCTGCGCATCTCTCGCGGCGAGGCGTTTGCCTACGAGCGCCACTGGCGCCGACTCGAAAAAGACGCAGGGCTTACCCGCCTTCCAATGCCTTACACGGCGGCGAAAGTGCGGGTGCATCTCCACGAAGTGATTCGCGCCAACAAAGTGACCGAAGGCTGCGCGCGCATCTATCTGATCTACAACAGCGTGGGTTTCTGGCAGAGCGACGAAAAGCATCCGCAAGTTGATCTTATTATTTACACCGCGGGTCTCCCCGAGCATCGCGAAACCGTGCGCCTGGCGCTCCGTGAACACGGCCGCCATGCCGCGTCTCCGATGGCCGGCGTAAAGAGCATCTCCTGGTTGAATAATGTCTGGGCCGTTTCGGAAGCGGTAAAAGAGGGATTCGACGAAGTCGTCATGCTGAACGAGCGCGGCGAAGTGGCCGAATGCACTTCCGCGAATATCTTCGCTGTAAAGAACGAGAAGATTCTCACTCCCCCGCTCAATTCCGGCTGTCTCGAAGGGGTCACCCGCGGCATCCTGATGGAAATCGCGCCGGAAGCGGGCGTTTCCGTCGTTGAACAGTTGCTGCGTCCGGAGGACCTTTACTCAGCCGACGAAGTCTTCATCTCGTCCACAAACCGCAATCTCATCAGCGTCGGCGAAATCGCGGGCAACAAGATCCCTACTCCCGGTCCCGTTTGCGAGCGCCTCAACGATCTGTTCGACGCTTATGTCACCGAATATGTATCGCGCCGGCTGGCCTCCGCCGCAAGGTAATGACGATCTGGTTTGGCCCAACCTGACTAGTGGGAACCTGAAATAAGCACAAAGGAACCTGGGAATCCGTGCCAAGTCCTTGCCAGAAATAGACAGCGGGTTCGCACCGCTGTAAGATTTGGCTGTCTCGCCGCTTCGAACTCTTATGTGGCGCACTCGTCACAACTTCCCGGTTTTTCGTTTCGCAGCCGCAATTCTGGCCGCATTTTCGCTGGCGCCCTTCTCCGCCGTTTCTTCGGCACAGAATTCGGCGTTGGCACTCGACGGGACCGCAGCCGATCCTTTCGAAAAATCACCGGGAAAAATCGTAGTGCTCGTTTTTGTCCGGACTGATTGCCCCATTTCCAATCGGTATGCGCCAGCGATTCAAGACATCAGCGCCAAGCACGAAGGCAAAACCGCGTTCTGGCTGGTTTACCCGGACAAGTCCGAATCGGCCGAAAAAATTCGCCGACACGAGCGCGAATACAGTTACAAGCTTCCTGCCCTGCGCGACCCGCAGCGCGCGCTGGTGAAGCTCGCCCAAGTCCGGGTCACGCCGGAGGTTGCCGTGTTCGACCTAAGCCACCATCTGACGTACCACGGCCGCATTGATAACCTGTATCAGGACTTCGGCCGCGCACGACGCGCCCCGACTACTCACGAACTCGAAGATGCTATCCAGGCTGCTATCACCGGACACGCGCCGCCCGCCAGTACACCTGGCGTAGGGTGCTTCATTTCGGACCTTGAATGAACCGATCGATTCGAACCCTCGCCGCGATCTTCGCAATCTGTTTTGCCACAGCCGCGGCCGCAGGCCAGAAAGATGCAACTCCCGCGCGAGGTGACCATTCCGCGGACCGACGCGTCACTTTCAACCGCGACGTCGCGCCGATCCTCTTCCGCTCTTGTGCCATGTGCCACCGTCCCGGCGAAGCCGCACCTTTTCCGCTGCTCACCTACAAGGACGCAAAATCCCACGCCCGGCAGATCGTCGCAGTTACGCAGAGCCACTTCATGCCACCGTGGCTGCCCGAGCCCGGTGAACCGAAACTTGCCGATGAACTTCGCCTCACCGCCGAAGAGATCGGCACTTTTCAAAAGTGGGTCGATCAGGGAACAGAGGAGGGCGATCCGTCCGATCTTCCGTCCGCTCCAAAATTCGTCCCTGGCTGGCAGCTTGGCCAGCCGGACCAGATCATCAAAGCGGACAAACCCTTCGTGCTTCCCGCAAAGGGCTCGGACATGTACTGGAATTTCATCTTTCGCACTCCGGTCGACCGGACGCGCTGGCTGAAAGCCATCGAAATCCGCCCCGGCGACAAACGCGTGGTGCACCACGCCAACATCCTGGTGGACCGAGGGCAGTCCGCGCGCCGGCAGGAAGCGCATCCCGGCGAAGGATTCGCCGGCATGGAACTCAAAATCGAATCCGAGGCTTTTGATCCAGACAGCCACTTCCTTTTCTGGAAGCCTGGGACGGTTCCCCAACCTGAGCCCGATGGTATGTCACTCCGTTTGGACAAGGACACGGACCTTGTCCTTAACATCCACTTGCAGCCGTCCGGCAAACAGGAAGTCATTCAGCCCAGTCTTGGCCTGTACTTCACGGAAAAACCGGCAACACTGCATCCCGTTCTTCTCCAGTTGGAAAACGATCGCCAGCTCGACATACCTCCCGGCGAGAAGAATTTCGTGGTCACCGACGAATTCACTCTCCCCCTCGACGTGGACCTTCTCGCGATTTATCCACACGCGCATTACCTCGGAAGAGAGATGCAAGCGCTGGCCACCTTGCCCGACGGCTCGTCGAAAACACTCGTTCACATCCTGCATTGGGACCTGAACTGGCAGGCGGTCTACCGTTACGCAACCCCGATTTCTTTGCCCCGCGGAACCACCATCTCCATGCGCTACACCTATGACAACTCGGATGACAATCCCGCCAACCCAAACGATCCGCCAAGGCGCGTAGTGGGGGGCAACCGCTCCAGCGACGAGATGGCTCACCTCTGGCTTCAGGTTCTGCCGCATGCTCTGCCCGATGGCTCGGTTGACCCGCGTATGGTTTTGCAGGAAGGCATGGCGCGCCACACCGTTGAGAAGAATCCCGCCGACTTTGGGGCCCAATACAATTTAGGCGCCATGCTCCAGGCTCGGGGCGTGCCGGACGAGGCGCTCCAGCACTTTGCTCTCGCGGTGCAAATCCGCCCGGAAGACGCTACCGCCAACAATGCACTTGGCGCCGCGCTTATGGCCACTGGGCGCCTTGACGAAGCGATTCCCCATTTGTCCACCGCTCTTAAGGCGCAGCCGGACAATTTCGACGCCCACTACAACCTGGCCAATGCCCTTGCGTCTCAAGGCCAGTTCCGCGAAGCGATCGAGCACTATCGCGCTGCTCTTCGCTTGCAGCCAGACGACGCGAACGTAGAGGCCAATCTGGGCGCCGCTCTGGCAGAGGCAGGTAGTCTTCCGGAAGCGAAATTGCACCTCGAACGCGCCTTGCGGATCAACCCCGGCCACGAACTGGCGCGCGAAAATCTTGCGGAAATCAATCTCAGACTGAGCAGCCCGCATCCGTAGCGCACAGCGAACCACGATCGCTTAGCAAAAGTGATCCGAAATCTTTCAAGCCGGGCGCAATATTGAGAATCTGCTGTCTTCTCGCAAATGCCGCAGGAAATCCCTGGCGAACTTCATGTAAAGTAAATGAAGCAACAAAACGTGCTTCTTCAGAGGGGAACAGCGGCGATGATCCAGGGACTCGGGCTCTAGATGGCTAGCGATGCAAACTTGACCGCAATTGGAACGGTGGTTCCTGCTGACACTGGCGAGAAGACCGTCTTCAAGATTCTTCTAACCATCAGCTTCTGCCACCTCCTCAACGACACGGTGCAATCCCTGCTTCCTGCCATCTATCCGATGCTCAAGGTCACGTTTGCGCTGAACTACTGGCAAATCGGCAGGATCGCGCTGACGTCCCAATTGACGGCCTCGATCCTGCAACCTCTCGTGGGACTGTATACCGACCGCCGGCCGCAGCCCTATTCCCTCGCAATCGGAATGGGTGTCACGCTGCTAGGCCTTCTGGCGTTCGCGACCGCACCGACCTACGGCAGCGTCCTGGCTGCGGCGGCGCTTGTAGGAATTGGCTCCGCGGTCTTCCATCCGGAATCTTCGCGCGTCGCACGGATGGCCTCCGGCGGAAAACACGGCATGGCCCAATCGCTCTTCCAGGTTGGCGGCAATGCTGGCTCCGCTCTCGGCCCCCTGCTGGCGTTCCTGCTCGTCAAAGGCCAGCCCAGTATGGCGTGGTTTTCTCTTCTAGCCCTTCTGGGAATTGTCTTGCTCACGAACATCGGCACGTGGACGAAACATCACAAGTCCTATTCAACCCGATCTATCCCGCTGGACCCCGCGCGACTTGCCACGCTCCCAGCGGGGCATCCGCACGCCCCTTTGCCAACAGGCAAAATTGCCATCTCACTTGGCATCCTGGTGGCTCTCATGTTTTCGAAGTTTTTCTACCTGGCCAGCTTGATGAGCTATTACACATTTTATCTGATGGGCAAGTTCCACGTGTCGGTTCAGACCGCCCAACTCCACCTTTTCATTTTTCTCGGCGCGGTCGCCGCCGGCACGTTTATTGGCGGTCCGGTAGGGGACAAGATCGGCCGCAAGTACGTCATCTGGGTTTCCATCCTCGGCGTTCTCCCGTTCACATTGCTGCTGCCCTATTCCAATCTTTTCTGGACCAGCGTGCTAAGCATCATCATCGGCTTAATCCTGGCCTCGGCCTTTTCCGCCATCCTCGTTTACGCCCAGGAACTCATGCCCGGGCGAATCGGCGCCGTCTCTGGCTTATTCTTCGGCTTCGCTTTTGGCATGGGCGGCATCGGCGCGGCGCTTCTCGGCAAACTCGTCGATCTCACTAGCCTCAATTTTGTCTACCAACTCTGTTCCTTCCTGCCCGCCATAGGCATCCTCACCGCCTTCCTCCCCAACCTCGAACCCGCTCGAAGCAAGACGTCTGCGCCTGAACCGGCGGACGACTGATCCCACCGGTCACCGGCCCCATTATTGACTTAAATTTCTCTGGCGAAGTCGCCGCGTCCATCGGCGGGTCGCACTTCAAGCCAGCGCGGATACATCTTCTTGAAGTCAGCGACGATCGCGTCGTAAGGCACGTCCAGATAGTCGCCCCGCTGACGGACGTACTCCATGTGCCGGCGGCCTCCGCGGTCAAATTCGTGGAAAAGGGAATCTTTCCGCCCGTCGAACTCTAAGGGACGCACCCCGAAACGCTCGCACAGTCTCAAGTTGAAGGCAGGCGTAGCTTTCACCCAGTGGCCCTCAAGATAGAGCTCCGTGAAGCTGTGCCAGATGAAGAGGTCGCCACCGATCAATTCGAGGAGCTTCTTCGTGGACAGATGGTTCCGCACGTCGGCATAACCAACCCTCGCGGGAATGCCCACGGACCGGGCCGCCGCCGCGAGCAGGGCCGCCTTTGGAATGCAGAATCCTCGCTTGGCACGGAGGCAATCGCTGGCGCGAAAATATGACCGGTCTTCGCCGGAGTAGTAGGGATCGTAGAGAATTTTATCGCGCACCGCGTAATAAAGCTTTACCGCACGCGAAATGTCATCGCTGGCGCCGTCCACTTCGCTGTGCGCAAATGCCCGCACATCCGCTTGACCGCTGTCGATAAACTCGCCCGGTGCCAGGTACAATTCCAAATTCACAGTGTCTCCATAATCCCACAGTATCGATTCCTGGTGGTCATTTCAAAACAACGGGTAGAGGAAGTTACCGCACGCTCGGAATGCCTGAAGAGTGGAAGGCTTGTCGTTCATTAAGTGCAAATTCGCAGCCTCCGCTATCTCCCACCGCGCATCCCCGCCGCATCCGCAAGTCCTCGTCGCATGCTACAATGCCCCGCCGAGTGGCCCATGCCTGACACCGTACCCCTTGCCGGTGAAGCAGTCCTCGAGGTCGTTTCTCCCGACGGCGCGCGCCGCTACGCTCGCGTGATGCAGACCCCCTTTATGATCGGCCGCGGAGCCGAGACCGGCAATCACCTGCAGCTCTCCGACCGCCGCATCTCTCGCAACTGCGCCGCCATAGTCATCGAAGCCAATCGCTTCTACGTCGAAGATCGCGGCCAGCGCCGCGGCCTCTTCGTCAACGGCGAAAAAGTGGATAGCCGCGAGTTGCAGGATGGTGACTCCATCACCTTCGGTCTCGATGACTCTTACGAGATCATCTTCCGCTCCGGAAAAAGCTCCGATGAAGATTCCCTGCCGCGTCTGCTCACGCGCATGGAGCACATCACCAGCTCGGAGCCAACCGGCGGCGGTCTGGTTAAGCTCAAGCGCCTCCTCGAAGCGACCTCCTTGCTGCACTCCCAGCTCCCGCTCGACGTCGTGCTGGGCCACATGTTGGATCACGCCGTCTCCGTCACCGACGCGGATCGCGGCTTGCTCCTCGAAGCCGATGCCATGGGCGCGCTAAAAGTGAAACTCGCGCGGCGTAGCGGTGGGCTCCGCCTTCCTCCCGAAAGCCTGACGCCCAGCCAGACCGCCATCCAACTTGCGATGAAGCAGCAGTCTCCCGTCATCACCGAAGACCTCGCGCAAGCGGACGTGGATTTGCAGGCAGCGCAGAGCATCGTCGCGCAGCGTCTCCGCGCCGTGGTGGTGATTCCTCTTTTTGGGATGACCCGCGCCAACACGCAGGAATCCATGGTCAACATCAAGCGCGGGGATTTCCTCGGCATTCTCTATCTGGATTCGCGCCGCCCCGCGGCCTTTTCCAGACTCGACCGTCAGATTCTCGATGCTCTCGCCGCCGACGCCGCCAGCATTCTCGACAACGCCCGCCTTGTCGAACGCGAACGTGAACGCCAGCGCCTCGAACAGGAGATCAACATCGCCCGTGACATTCAGCAGGCGCTGCTCCCGCGCGATTTCCGTGAGTACCCGCACCTCGCCGTTACTGGCTTCAATCTTCCCTGCTTATCCGTTGGAGGAGATTACTTCGACGTCTTCCCACTGAGCGATGGCCGCACCGCGTTTCTCATCGCGGACGTCTCGGGCAAGGGACTTGGCGCCGCGCTTCTTACCACCATGCTTCAGGGCGCGCTCTCAGCGATGACTCTCGGCACCGATCCCGCGCGCGTCTTCAATCATGTCAATCGCTTCCTCTGTGCCCATTCCGAGATCGGACGTTACGCCACCATGTTCTTCGGCATTCTCGATCAGGAGGGCCATCTGGAATTCATCAACGCCGGCCATCCCTCCCCCATCCTCATTCGCCGCGGTGTCGCCGAAGAGGCCTTTACCGAAGGATCCTATCCTGTCGGACTCGTGCCCGAAGCCGAATACACTTCGGTTTGCCTGAAGCTCGA
>JBGPIX010000261.1:0-7709 GCA_041485085.1 Candidatus Acidiferrum sp. | reverse complement strand
CTGGTTGGACCAGCGAAAGCTGCCGAGTTGTTCTATACCGGCGACATGATTGATGCAAAAACTGCGCTGAGCCTGGGTATCGTTAATCATGTTGTTCCAGGCGTGCAGCTGGAAGCTCACGTGAAGTCCTTGGCACAGAAGATAGCGCTTGGGCCGTCTCTGGCGATTCAGGCGGTAAAGAAGACTCTCTTCGGAGCGGAGAAGGATAAACTCTCAGAAGCTCTTGAACATGAGGTTCAAGAACAGATTCGCTGTTACCTTTCGGAAGACTGCAGCGAGGGAATTCGAGCGTTCTTCGAGAAGCGGCCTCCGAAGTTTCAGGGAAAATAGTTCCGCGCGTTCAACCCCGCGACGATCGTGATCACCGGTCACTAAACGATGCAGCTGCGGATCGAGAAGTACCTGTAACTTTGGAAGGGAAGATCGATGGACGAATTGGAGATCACTCCGGCTGATGTAAAAGCGCGCTTGGACCGCGGAGAAAACTTATTTCTCATTGATGTGCGCGAGCCGTGGGAGCATCAGTTGTGCCGAATCGAGGGTGCGAAGCTTTTGCCGCTAGGATCGCTGGCCGCGAGCCTGCAGACGCTTCCGGATGTGGACGAAGTGATTTGCTATTGCCATCACGGAATGCGCAGCTTGGATGCGGCCGCCTGGCTCCGATTTCAAGGGATCGAAAAAGCAAAATCCTTGGCCGGCGGGATCGAGCGCTGGTCCGTGGAGATCGATCCGAAAGTTCCACGATATTAAGGAGTTTATCCTTGTAAGGGCGCAGCATGCTGCGCCCTTGCAAGGAGGAGTGAATGTGCCAAAAGCGACGATCAAATTTCTGCAGAAGCCGACGTGAACGACGTGCCGCAAAGCAAGAGGTCTCTTGCTGGAACTGGGCGCGGAATTGGAATCACGCGATTTGGATAAAGAGCGATTGAGCGAAGCCGAACTCGAAGAATTAATCGGCGACCGCGATTACAAAGAGTTTCTGAATACGCGAAACGAACTCTATCGCACGCGGAATATGAAAGAGCATCCGCCTTCGCGTGCCGAGGCCGTCAAATTAATGGCCAAGGAGCCGAATCTGATTCGCAGGCCAGTGGTGCTGCGAGGTTCGCAGATGGTGCTCGGTTTCGACGAGGAAGCATATAGAAAACTCTTGAAATAATTTGTTCATTGCGGAGAGCCCATAGAATGGAAGTGAAAACCATTGCCGTGATTGGCGCGGGCACGATGGGGCGGGGCATTGCTTACGCGGCTGCGTTCGGCGGCTACAAGACCGTCCTTGAAGATGTTTCGCACCAAGTGCTCGAACAAGGCGTCGCTTGGATTCGGCAATCTTTCGAAGAAGGAGTTGCCCGCGGCAAAGTCGAAGCCGGCGTGCGCGACCAGGCGCTATCGCTGATTTCGACGGCGAGCAACGTCGAAGACGCCATCCGCGACGCCGAGCTCATTATTGAAGCGGTGCCGGAAGAACTGGAGATGAAGCTGGAACTCTTCACTCTCTTCGACAAGTTCGCCAAGACTGGCGCCATTTTCGCGAGCAATACTTCTTCGCTGTCGATCACGGATTTTACGGATGTGACCGTTTCGCGGGATCGCTGCATCGGCATGCATTTCTTCAATCCCGTGCCGAAAATGAAGCTCATTGAATTGGTGAGGACACCGCTGACTTCCGATGAAACCGTGGCGACGTGCCGGGAAGTTGCCGGCCGCATGGGCAAGGAAGTGGTGATCGTCAACGAAGCGCCCGGATTTATCACCACGCGGATCAACGCACTGATCGGCAACGAAGCTTTCAATATGCTCGAAGCGGGAATCGCGACGCCTGAAGACATCGATAAGGCGCTGAAACTCGGGCTGAATCATCCCATGGGCCCGTTCGAGTTGGTCGATCTCGTCGGTCTCGACGTGCGGCTAAAGATTCTCGAGTATCTCCATTCAACGCTTGGCGAAAAGTACCGGCCCAATTCGTTGCTGAGGCAGTACGTAAAAGAAGGACGACTTGGGCGCAAGAGCGGGCGCGGCGTTTACGATTACACGCAACAAAAAGCAGCGGAAAAGAAAGCTTAATCGCGCGGGGAAAAACGGTTGAATCCATCATGAGCTCACTCGCAGAGAAAATTAAGATTCAGCAGGGCGACCTGACAGAAATGGATGTGGACGCCATCGTCAACGCGGCGAACAACGATTTGATTCTGGGCGCGGGCGTTGCGGGGGCCATCCGCCGCAAAGGCGGAGAAGAGATCCAGCGCGAATGCAATGAGATCGGAAGCATCCCGGTCGGTTATGCGGCCATCACTACCGGCGGGAAGCTGAAAGCGCGATTCGTCATTCACGCAGCCAGCATGCAACTTGGCGGGAAGACGAATGCGGATTCGCTGCGGCATTCAGCGGCGCATTCTCTCAGGATTGCCAATGAGCGGGGATTAAAAACAATCGCATTTCCAGCCGTCGGCACTGGCATCGCAGGATTTCCATTGAAGGACTGCGCGGAGATCATGCTGCGCGAGACAGCGAAACATTTGCGAGGCGAGAGTTCTCTTGAAACAGTTTACTTCGTCCTTTTCGATGAAGCGGCGCAGGGAATTTTTGAGCGGGCCTGGAGAAAAATTCAAGCGGAACCCGCTGCTGAAGCTGCAGGAGCCGAGGGCGCGTGACGCCGCTCGCGGAATTACTTGCTGACAGGATTCGCCGCTTCGGCCCGCTTACGTTCGCGGACTACATGCGCGAATGCCTCTACCATCCAGTGCATGGGTATTACAGCAAAGCAGAGTCCAAACGTTTCGCCGATTACTACACCAGTGTCGATGTGCATCCGATTTTTGCACGTCTGCTGGCGCGGCAGTTTGCGGAGATGTGGGAAAGCCTGGGTCGGCCAGCGGAATTCACGCTTGTGGAAGCGGGTGCGGGAGTCGGGCGATTCGCTTCGCAGGTGCTCGATTTTTGCGAGGCGAAGTTGCCGGATTTTTACGGCGCGCTGCGTTATGTTGCGGTAGAGCGCTCCGCTTCGCGTCGCGAACAAGCAACGAGCGCGACGAAGCGCCACGCAGTTGCGGGGAAGTTCACGGCTTCGGCTGAAGTGCCGGCGCACATCGCGGCAGGATGCTTCTTTTCTAATGAACTTGTCGATGCGTTGCCGGTGCATCGGGTCGTGATGGAAAGTCTGCACAGGCTGAAGCCTGTGCCACTGGCTGGCGGCACCTTAAAGGAGATTCTCGTCGACTTTCGCGATAGGCGTTTCGTGGATGTGGTGGCGCCGCTTTCGACGTGCGCCATCAGTGAATATTTTGCGGCGCAGAATATTACGCTTTGCGAGGGGCAGCACGCGGAAGCGGGGCTCGAAGCGTGCGACTGGATCACGGAAGTTGGGCGCCGGCTGGCACGCGGATACGTGCTGACGATCGACTACGGGCATCCCGCGAGCGACCTCTTTGACGATCACCACATGCGCGGCACCCTGCTTGCTTATCAGAATCATCGTGCCAGCGAAGAATTCTATGCTTCGCCGGGGGAGCAGGACTTGACGGCGCACGTCAATTTCACGGCGCTCGAATCCTGGGGAAAGCGATCGGGCCTTGAGACCGTGGGGTTTACTTCTCAGACGGCTTTCCTGCTCGCGCTAGGGCAGGGCAACGAATTTGCCGACCTCTACGACCAAGGACAAACTGAGGCGCAGCAGACGAAAGCGCGGCTGCAACTGAAGACGCTGATCCACCCTGAAGGCATGGGTGAGCGATTCCAGGTGCTTATCCAGCGAAAAGGCGTTGGCACCTCGCAGTTGCTGGGTCTGGCCGGGATTTCTCATCGGATTTAGAGCCCTTGCCAAGCCGCAGCAGAGAATCCTCACCCCTGAAGGGGTGAGCTACAGATCTGCTTCGTTTTAAGTGCACTCCTTCCGACGTGCTTGTATTACACAGCGTAATACACTAGAATTGGAAACGAGGTGACGTCATGGCTTCTCCTTTGACCCTGCGGCTCGACGAAAAAACCCGTAAGCGCATTTCCCGCATCGCGAAACGCAAGCAGCTCTCCACATCGGAAGTGGTGCGCCAAGCCATCGAAGCGTGGGCCGACCGGCACGAGCCCGTCACTTCCCCCTATGAAGCGATAAAAGACCTGATCGGAGTAGTCCATGGAGGAAATCCGAAAAGATCCTCCCAGACAGGGCGAGCGTTTACCAAACTCCTCAAGAAGCGTCGCGGGAGTGGCCGTTGATCCTCGTTGATGCCGGGCCGCTGGTTGCGTTGGTCGACGCCGATGACCAATACCATTCTCAGTGCGCCGCGGCGGTGGAGACTTTTCGCGAGCCTATGGCTACCGTGTGGCCCCCGCTGACAGAAGCAATGTACCTGTTGACGGATCTGCCGCGCGCGCAGGACGTTCTTTGGGAGATGCTGGAACGTGGGGCCTTGCAACTATTGGCGTTAGATGTCGGTGACGCGCCACGGATGCGCGAGTTGAGGCGAAAGTACGCCAACCGGCCCATGGATCTAGCGGACGCGGCGCTGCTGCGAGTGGCAGAACGCGAGGGGATCCGCAAGATCTTCACGGTCGACCGGCGGGATTTCTCCGTGTATCGACTGCACGGCCGTGTACGCCCAACCATCGTGCCCTGAGCGGAGACTGTTGCTCAAGGCGCTCCTAGTTAACCATAACAGGCCACCCCCTCCCACTTTTTTCAAAAGTGGTTGATTCTAAAGGGACTTTAAGTTGTTTTAGAATCAACACTTATGGAAGTGTTGATTCTAAAGGTAGTTAGGTGCGTGTTTTGGCGCATTTTTACAAGTGTTGATTCTAAATAACTTAACTGCACGGGTGCTTCCCGCTGACTGGGAACGCGGGAGTGCGTGTTTCCGGTTTGAGATGGAAGAAAAGCGGCGGCAAGCCGCCGCACTCCACATGCGCCGCACCGGGTAGCTGCGAGTCAGCGGGAAATCCAGTGAGAGGCGGGCGCCAGAATTTGCGGACCTAAAATAAAAAAAGCGGCAGAGAAGCCGCCGCTATCGGAAGAATTCGCACTATTACCCGGAAGTACAGTACCAAAAAAAGTACGAAACGTCAAGGTATTTTTGGCACTAGGTTAGTTTCCGATTCGTGCGTTATACAACCATGTCACCGAGGTCGATCGTGGTATGGTGACGATACGCTCACAAGCCTGCCAAACCTAGGTCACAATCGCCGCACGCGATGGATAAAAAAATGAGGCCTCATGCTGCTCGCAAATAAACACTCGATCACACGACGCGACCTGATCCGCGGCGCCGCAACGGGGATGATCTCGTTAGCCATGCGCGCTGACATCACGGGTGCGCAACCTCCGGTAAAACCGCCTAACATCGTCTTCATTCTCGCGGATGACCTCGGCTATGCCGATGTGTCTTGCTATGGACGCCCGGATCTGAACACGCCCAATATCGACCGGATCGCCACTCGGGGAATGCGCTTTTTGCAGGGCTACGCCAACTCGGCCGTGTGTTCGGCGACGCGCACGGCACTGATCACTGGCCGCTACCAATATCGGCTGCGGCTCGGTCTGGAGGAGCCGCTCGCGGGTAACGCCAATGTGGGCCTGCCCCCCGAACATCCGACTCTGCCCTCACTGTTGAAGAAAGCCGGCTATAGCTCAACGCTCGTCGGCAAATGGCATCTGGGCGTTCTGCCAAAGTTTGGTCCTCTGAAGAGCGGCTACGATCATTTCTACGGGTTTCGCGGCGGTGGGGTCGATTATTTTTCGCACAGAGGCGGACAGGACAAGGAAGATCTTTGGGACGATGATGTTTTGATCCATAAAGTGGGCTATCTGACCGGTTTGCTCGGCAGTCGCGCGGTCGAAGTGGTGAACCAGCATGCAAAATCCGGACAACCTTTCATGGTCAGCCTTCACTTCAGCGCGCCACATTGGCCCTGGGAGGCTCCCGGCGACGAGGCGGAGTCGGAGCGCTTGCGGCAACCGGGTAGCGGAGGTCTGATGGACTTCGACGGCGGATCACAAAAGACCTACCAGAAAATGATCGAAGAAATGGACCGGCAGATTGGCCGTGTTCTTCAGGCCCTGGACGCGAATGGTTTGACGGAGAACACCATCATCATTTTCACCAGCGACAATGGCGGGGAGCGCTTTGCCGATACTTGGCCGTTCACTGGCAAGAAGACGGAATTGCTGGAGGGCGGCTTGCGCATTCCGACCTTGATTTCATGGCCTGCGCGCATCCCGCAGGGCCGGACAAGCGAACAGGTCGCCATCAGCATGGACTGGATGCCGACGCTGCTCGCCGCCGCTGGCGCTGACCCCGATCCGTCCTATCCCCCCGATGGCATGAATCTTCTGCCGACTCTGACTCAGAATGTGGCACCGCTCTCTCGAAAACTATTCTGGCGCTACAAGGCGAACGTGCAGCGAGCGGTCCGCGATGGTGATTACAAGTTCCTCAAAATCCTAGACAATACGTTCCTTTTCAACGTTGTGGAAGACCCGCTCGAGCGCGCCAACCTCAAGGACCGCCAAAAGGACGTCTATCATCGCCTAGTCCGCGAGTGGAATGACTGGAACGCTTCCATGCTGCCGGAGATCAAGGAGAGTCTCACGCACAGCTTCGATAGCAAGGAACTTGCCGACCATTTCGGCGCGAAGGAATCTGACGGGATGCCGGACATTCCGGATCCGCCAGAAGACTAGGGCTGACCCGCCTCGTCCCAAGTGGACGCGTAGTCGCGTAATCGGAAACCGAGCCGCTAGTAGTATTTGGGAGTCTCGCTGCCGCTGCCAAACGATCCTTATTGCGGGGGAGGGGCCGGCTTTTTCAGGACGGGGCGCTCGCCGGAGGCGGGCGGGGGGATGTTGGCGGCGGGTTTAGCGGGTTTGGCTGGTTCACCGGCTGCGGGGGCGGAGACGGAGGTGCCGCCTTCGGAGTAGGCCTTCTTGATGAAACCTTCGGCAACTTGCTGGGCGCCGCCGGTGTCGTCGTTGGTTTGCTTGGCTTTGCTGTACTCGTTGACGGCGCGTTCGCGCTGGCCGAGCATGTCAAAGATTTTTCCGAGATAGATGTGGCTCCAGACTTCGGTCCATTTTTCCGAGGGGTCGGGAACGGTCTGCAAGGCTTCGCGGAAGGCGTTGGCGGCGGCTTGATAGTTTTTCTGGTAGAAGAAGGCTTCGCCCATGCGGAAATTGGCGAGCGGCCGGCCAGGCTGAATCGAAAGTGCGCGCTGATATTGCGCCACGGCGTCGTAGAAGCGGCCTTGTTCGGCGAGATCCTCGCCACGGGCAATGGCGGCGCGGGCACGCAGGCCAACGCTGGCCTTCAGGATGACATTGCCGGGATCGATCTTGATGCCACCGGGTTTGGGACGGCCAAACGTTTCGACCGTGAAGCCGGATTCGGTGCCAATCACGTCGACGGTTTTCTGCTCGGGATTTCCTTCGGTGTCGATGCGCAAATCCACGGGCATGCGGAAAGTGTCCAGAGGCTGCTTGATTTTGCCGACGACGCGAAAGCCTTTCGGCGTGCGGTATACGACGTATTCCAGCGTGAACTCCGGCACGCCGGTGGAATTCAGCCACTGGGCGAAAAAGGCCCGCAGGTCCGGCGGCTCTTGTGGCGGCTTCGCAGCGGCGGCGGCAGCCTGCGCGCGACGTATGGCGATGTTTTCAAAATCCTCGATGCGGGCGCTGCGTTCGGCAAATTGAAAGTAGAAATCGTGCAGGGCGGCTTTGAAGG
>JBGPIX010000260.1:0-7721 GCA_041485085.1 Candidatus Acidiferrum sp. | reverse complement strand
GGAGGTTTTGAAAAGGCAGCCAACCGATGCCTGGGAACAGGTGATTCTCGGCTGGGACTACGAACAGAAAGGCATGACCGAGCAGGCTGTCACGGAATTCAAAAAGGCCGTTGAGTCCGCTGGTAAAGACAGCCCGATGGAGACCTTCATTCTCGCGGGACTGGGGCATGCTTATGCCTTGGCGGGCAAAAGGAGTGACGCGCAGGGAGTTCTTCAAACTCTTCTCGCACGAGCGAAACAGTCCTATGCTTCACCCTTTGACATCGCCTTGGTTTATACCGCGCTAGGCGACAAGGATGCCGCGTTCGCCTGGTTGGACAAGGCGATGAAGGACCATTCCACTTGGCTGGTGTACAGCAAGTGGGAGCCGCGGCTTGACCCACTGCGCTCAGATCCTCGGTTCCGAGACTTGCTCAGGCGTATCGGACTCCCAAGTTGAGAGTCTTCTGTGCTTTCCGCAGGCGCCCAGGAGCACATGCGCCTGCCCGTAAAATACCGCTTGACTCCGCATCATAGTCCGGGGATTAGACTAAGCTCGGAAAGTAGATATGAAGACAAAGTCGCTTGATCGTGGAGCGCAGGATCCATCATTGCATCTATGTGGCCTTTTTCTATGAGCAGCAAGAGACAGCTCACTCGGTCCGAGGTCCAACAATTTTTTAGCACGAGGACTGAGACCTACGATTCTTTCATCTCCGCGTTCAGATATCCCCAAGGAATCCGCGCCCTGCTCCAAGCCTCAGATCTACTTCGTCCCGGGCTTCGCATCCTAGATGCTGGTTGCGGATTCGGCGTAGTGACATTTGCTTTCATTGAAGCAATGGCGAGCAGAAAATTGAAATACGAGTCTATCCACGCTTTCGATCTGACTCCGGCAATGCTCGCCCGATTCCAGACGAGCTTGGATACCTGTGGGATCAATGACTCAGATTCGTCAGGCTGACGTACTTGCGCTCGACCAACTTCCGCAGTCGTGGATTGAATACGACTTAATCTTGTCGGCCTCAATGTTGGAGTATCTTCCGAAGAACGAGTTTCCTCTGGCACTCGCGGAACTCCGTAAGCGCCTTTCGCCAAATGGAACTCTCTTGATTGTGATCACGAAAAAGAGCACGGAAGCGAAGATACTTATCGAGTGGTGGTGGCGCTCTGAAGTCTATGCTCGGGACGAGCTCCACAAAGCCTTAACGGCTGGCGGTTTTCGCGATGTGACTTTTCGGCGATTCCCCGACAAATACTTTTGGCTGAATGGGGGTTCCTACGCAGTCGAGGCAAGACCAGACCCGGGTCCCTAGTTTCATCAAACTGGGTGTTCATCCTCCTGAGTCCGATCACAACAGGCATTGCCGCGCAACCCGTCAACGCCTTCTTTCGCAATGATCGGAACCATGATTAGGGCCGCTAACGGATCCGCCCACCACAGGTCAGAGACCACATTCAGAAGTAAACCACCGAGCAGAATTGCCGATAGATAGGTGCAAAACTCTGTCTGCCTGGCGTCTGCGTTCATCGCCGCGCTCTTCAGGTGCGCTCCCACGCGGCGTTTCGCGCGAGAAAGCAGTGGCATGACGACGAGCGAAACGCAGGCAAGAATGATCCCGGCAAGGCTATGTTCGGGAGCCTTCTTAACTACTAGATTGTTTGCAGCTTCGTAACCGACGTAAGCCGCCAGTGAGAGGAAACATGCGCCTACGATCCTGAGCGTTACTCGCTCGATTCGCTCTCGGCGATGTTCCTCCGCGTCAACGGACATTCGCCACAGCAGCGCAGCCCCCGATGTAACTTCGATGAAGCTGTCCACTCCAAAACCGATTAGGGAGATGCTGCCCGCAAGTATTCCCGCCACAACTGCAACGATTCCTTCGAGGCTGTTCCAAGCGATGGTGAAATACTCCAGCCTCTTTCCGCGCTGAGCAAAGACGCGCCGATCCATGGCCAGCTCAACCATACACACGAGAGTATCAGGCATTCGGGCGAGCCGTGCGCGCCTTCAATTAGACGCCGCGGTCAGCTCACTAAAAACTCGCCCTTGACGAACTCAAATATATTCAAGCAATCTATTGAATATACAAATGAATGCCGCAACCAAACGCGAGTTCAAAGATCAACTGTTCGAGCAATTCGCGCGGATCGGAAAGAGTCTGTCGAATGGCCGGCGGCTGGAGATTCTGGAATTGCTCGCGCAGGGGCCGCGAACGGTGGAGGAATTGGCGCGCGATACCGCGCTTTCCATAGCCAACACCTCGCAGCACTTGCAGGTGCTGCGGAGATCGAATCTCGTCACCGTGAAACGGGAGGGCTTATACGCAAACTACAAGCTGGCCAGTGACGACGTGCTGCAGATGTGCATCTCGCTGCGCCGGCTAGGTGAGAGACACCTTTCCGATGTCCAGCGGCTCGTCGAGACCTACCTGTGCTCACGCGCGAAACTCGAGCCCATCAGTTGCCAGGATCTTCTGCGGAAACTTAAAGAGAAAAGCGTATTTCTGCTTGATGTGCGCCCACGCGAAGAATACGAGGCCGGCCATATCGCAGGTGCGCGATCCATCCCGGTCTCCGAGTTGAAGACGCGGCTCAAGGAGATCCCCCGGAAGCGAGAGATCGTGGCGTATTGTCGTGGGCCATACTGCGTCTTTGCCGATGAGGCCGTCTCCATTCTCTCTTCGAGAGGGTATCGTGCCGTGCGGCTCGGAGAGGGATTCCCGGAATGGAAGACTCAACGGCTCTCCATCGAAACCGGGTTGGATTCACAACTCAGTTGTGGAAAGGTGTGAAATGATTCTGCGCCAATTTCTTCATACATCGCCCGTTGTTGCCGTTTCCTATTTGTTTGGTTGAGGCGGCAAGGGCCTGGGCGCCGTGTGCGACCCTATTGATGATGTCGAGGTCTATCTTCGAGCGGCGCAAGAGAACGGGGTGAAGATTCAGTACGTGATCGATACCCATGTTCACGCCGATCATATTTCCACTGGCCGTAGACTTGCCGAACAAACAGGTGCCAGATATGTGCTCCATTCGAGCGCAGGTGCACACTACGCCTTTATGCCCGCGAACCAAGGTGATGTACTCGATTTTGGAAATGTCCAGATTGGTATCCTGCACACACCAGGACACACTCCTGAACACATGTCGTTGCTGGTGACTGACAAGACGCGCGGTCCAGAGCCGTGGTTCCTTCTGACAGGGCACACGCTCATGGTTGGAGACATGGGCCGGACGGAACTGGCCGCGAGCGCAGAGGAAGGAGCAGGGATGTTGTTTGAGACCGTTCAGAACCTGAAATCGCTGCCGGACTACGTGGAAGTATATTTGCAGGCTCGGTTTGTGGCCGGGCTTTGAGCGGAAAACCAATGTCCACGATTGGGCTTGAGCGCAGGTTCAATCGAGCCTTCCAGATCGCCGACAGGGACGAATTTGTCCGTCACATGTTGAGCGAGATTCCGACTCCGCCGCCCAACGCGAAAGAGAATCGGGCAGTAAATATGGGCTTTTCCGCAGGACGGGGCGGCGTGTGTTCCCATGGCCGATGAGAGCCATGCTGTTCGCCTCGGGCTTCGTGAGAACCTAGGCCAATTTTCCCTCCTCGTCGTCATCAATGTCTTTGTCGGAATGATGGTGGGACTCGAACGAACGGTCGTCCCTCTCATTGGTGAGAAAGAATTCGGCTTGACCTCAAAGACCGCGATTGTTTCCTTCATTGTGAGTTTCGGAGTGACCAAGGCCATCTGCAACCTTTTCGCGGCACGGATTTCTGAAGGCGTCGGACGTAAGAAAGTGCTCGCTCTCGGCTGGTTGATCGGGCTTCCAGTTCCGTTCCTCATCATCTTCGCCAACCGGTGGTTTTGGTTCGACGTTGCGAATGTTCTTTTGGGTATGAATCAGGCGCTTTGCTGGTCCATGACAGTGATCATGAAGGTGGACCTGGTTGGCCCCAAGCGCAGGGGATTGGCGCTTGGGATAAATGAATTTGCGGGCTACCTTGCCGTGGGATTCACCGCCTGGATCACAGGTTATCTCGCAGCGGAGTATGCCCTGCGACCGCAACCGTTTTACCTCGGCATTGCAGTCGCCATTGCCGGCCTGCTGCTCTCGGTCTTCGGGGCCAGAGAAACCATTGACTGCGCCAGACTCGAATCCAAGCAACACGACTCTGCAGCAGTTGCTGCGGAAGGGGCAAGTCTTGCCAGAAATACCTCCGCGTTTTCCCTGCGTGAAATCTTCGCGCTCGCCTCATGGAAAGACCGAAACCTGTTTTCGTGCAGTCAGGCAGGGCTGGTGAATAACCTGAACGACGGAATGTCTTGGGGAATCTATCCGCTGTTCTTTGCGAGCTTTGGTCTCGGAGTCGCCGCCATCGGAACCATCAAAGCCATTTATCCGGCTACATGGGGAATCTTTCAACTTCTCACAGGTCACTTCAGCGACCATTGGGGACGAAAGCGGCTGATCGCGGATGGCATGGTTGTGCAAGCCGGGGGCATTTGGCTCACGGTTCAAGTTCCGGTGTACTCCGCATGGATAGTCGGCGCACTTCTGCAGGGGCTTGGGACGGCAATGGTGTACCCCACGCTGTTGGCGGCAATCAGTGACGTTGCCCATCCCGAAAATCGCGCAACTATAATGGGCGTCTACAGGTTCTGGCGTGACTTGGGGTATGCGGTTGGGGCACTGCTTTCCGGGATCATTGCTGACCTGTTTGGCATGCGAGCAGCTATTGAAGTTGTTGCCGTGCTGACGCTCCTCTCAGGCATGCAAGTTGCGTTTCGCATGCGGGAAACGTTGAAGAGGGTGCCTGCGGGACAGACGGTGGGGGAAAGTTATTAATCCTGATTCGAAAGCGGGGCAGAAATCAGCGAAAGCCGCAAACCGTTCCTTAGCGACCGAATCGCCACCGAGCCGGGTGCAGCACGAAATGCCGCTCGTCGCGCGCTGAAGATGCGGCTCGAAACCATCGCCGTCCATGCGGGAGCAGAGATTGATCCCGCCACAGGAGCGCTGGCTCCCCCTCTTCATCTCTCAACCACATTCGAGCATGGTCCCGGTGGTCAGGCCATTCACGGATTTCTTTACGTCCGTGAAAAAAATCCAACCCAGTTGCGGCTGGAAGCCGCGCTTCGAGACCTCGAAGGCGGCGCTGCCGCTTTGGTGTTCTCTTCGGGAATGGCGGCTGCCGCGACTCTCCTGCAGACGCTCGCTGCAGGCTCTCATGTCGTATTTTCCGACGACATCTATATTGACGTTCGCACCCTGGCGCACGACTTGTTGCCGGTTTGGCGTATCGAGAGCACACGGAGCGATCTCACGGATTTGCAGGCGCTCAAGGCTGCGATCCGGCCGAACACAAAGCTTGTCTGGATCGAAACGCCTTCCAATCCTCTGATGAAAATCCTGGACATCCGAGCAATCGCGGATCTCGCACACGAAGCCGGGGCGCAACTCGTGGTGGACAATACGTTCGCGAGCCCCATTCTCCAGCGGCCGTTGACTCTGGGCGCGGATGTAGTTTTGCACTCCACTACGAAGTATTGCGGGGGCCATAGCGACGTCCAAGGCGGATGCCTCGTCGTAAAGAGCCGCGAACTCTTGGACAAGCTATCTCGCCTCCGCGATATCTTGGGAGCCGTGGCGTCGCCTTTCAACTCATGGCTTATCCTGCGTGGTTTGCGCTCATTGCCATGTCGCATGGAGAGACATTCGGCAAACGCGGCCGCGGTCGCTGCTGCGCTCTTGGCATCCCCAGCCGTTGAGGGGGTCTACTATCCGGGGCTGCCGTCGCACCCCGGACACGAAATCGCGCGGAGACAAATGACGAATTTCGGCGGCATGCTTTCGTTTTTGGTGCGTGGTACACGCGAGGACGCTCTCCGTGTCGCATCGCGAGTGAATCTATTTGTCAATGCCACTAGCCTTGGTGGCGTTGAGAGTTTGATCGAGCATCGCGCATCGAGTGAGGGCAAGGTGTCCAATGCACCGGGCAACATGCTTCGTTTGTCCGTGGGTCTTGAACATCCCGACGATCTTATCGAAGACCTCCTCCAAGCCTTGGCCTGAGGTGTGTCGCAGTGGACGCAAGTGCCGAATGCCGTGGAAGGAATGGTTGGAGGAGATTATGAAGCACAAACCAAACTCCCCACGGATTGTTGATTGGAAGGCCTGCGGACTGTCCGTCAAGACGGCGCAGCATTCGCGCTAACGAAAAGGAAGGCACCGATGGTTTCGAAAACGATAGTGGTTCTCGGCGGGGGCGTGGGCGGCATGATAGCCGCAAACGAACTGCGCGTGAAACTTCCCAAGGAACACCGAATTGTGTTGATCGAGCGAAATGCCCAGCACGCTTTCGCTCCCTCTTTTCTTTGGGTCATGACAGGGGACCGGAAATCTGAGCAAGTGCGGCGCCCGCTTCCGGCACTTCTGCGCCCCGGGATTGAGTTCATGAACGCCACTGCCGAGGGATTGGACTTGCAGACACGACGGGTGGTCACGAGCCGCGGAACAGTCCCCTTCGACTACCTGATCATTGCTCTCGGTGCGGAACTGGCTCCGGAATGGGTTTTAGGAGTTGTCGAAGGTTCACACAGTTTCTATACGCTGGACGGCGCTGCCCGGTTGCAGGAAGCCCTTCGAGGCTTTTCCGGGGGACGCATCGCCGTTGTCGTAGCGGCCATGCCGTATAAATGTCCCGCCGCGCCCCATGAAGGGGCAATGCTTATCCGGGATTACTTCCAATGGCGCGGACTCGCGGACAAAGTGGACATACACCTATACACGCCGGAAGCTCAGCCCATGCCAGTCGCCGGGCCAGAGTTAGGCAAAGCCATCCTCCAACTCCTCGAAAAAAAACGCATCCAGTTTCATCCGGCGCACAACCTGGTTGCTGTCAATCCCGCAGCGAAATCCGCCCAGTTTCAGCAAGGCACAGCGGAAGATTACGATCTCCTGGTTGTGAACCCTCCGCATCGCGCTCCGCACTTGGTGCACGAAGCGGGTCTCACGAATGCAGCGGGATGGGTGCCCGTCAGCGCTCAGACGCTCGAAACCAGTCATGACGGCGTATTCGCCATTGGCGATGTGACGGCCATCCCGATTCCGGGACGCTGGAAGCCGGAAGTAGCATTGATGCTGCCGAAGGCGGGCGTCTTCGCGCGCGTGCAAGCCGAGGTTGTCGCGTCTGGAATTGCGGCGCAAGTCGAGGGACGGAAATCCGATCAATCCTTCCTCGGTGAAGGGTACTGCCTGCTGGAAGCTGGGGAAGATCTGGCGGGGTTCGCGTACGGAAATTTCTTTGCCGAGCCTGCCCCGGACGTGAAGCTCCGACAAATTGGGAAGGCATGGCACATCGGCAAAGTGCTCCTTGAAAAATGGTGGTTGTCCGCGCCCGGCTGGAAACGCGGCCTGTATGGCCTCGCACTCAAGGCTGGGAGCAGAGCATACGGAATTCCGGTCGCCGTCTAGGGTCGGCGCTCACTGGAGGTTTTCATGCACTATCTGCTAATCCTGAACGATCCACCCTACGGGACGGAGCGCAGCTACAACGGCCTGTGGAATTCCGACCACGAGCGCTTGAACAACTAGGGTCAGTCGGGGAGGTGTTGTGAGTTCCAAACACATGGTGATTGTAGGCGGGGGAACCGGTAGGCTGGTGGTTGGCTATGAACCCCGGCCGAGACTCTGTATGCCAAGCCGCACCGGCGTCTATCAATTCGGACCTTTCCAGTTGGATG
>JBGPIX010000259.1:0-7755 GCA_041485085.1 Candidatus Acidiferrum sp. | reverse complement strand
GGCGTGCCGCAATCGATCAAGACTTCTCCCAAGCCCACTCCGGAAGAAACTCGCACTAAAGGAGTGATACCCGAGCTCGATCCTTTGTTCCGGTGGGAAAGTTCGCAGCCCGGCAATGTCCTGCGCGTTTTTGAACGCGGCGGCCACAAAAAAGCGGAGGTCGGCAATCCCAGTCGCGAAGAAGATCCTGGCAAGCCCGACGATAAACTCAGCGATCGCGGTTTCGGTACCGGGCTGCGCACCGATCCTGTTTTTCTTGGATTGCAGAAGACGCGCTTGCTTGATCCCATTATGTCGCTTCCGGGAACCAACGATCACCCGGGTGACTATCGCGGGAGCGGCTGCACCGCATGCCACGTTATTTACGCGAATGACCGCGATCCGTCCCATTCGGCGGGGTACGCGCCATTTGGACACACCGGCTACAGCGCTTCTTCCGATCCGACGATTCCGAAGAACGAGTCCGGCCATCCTATCAAGCACGTTTTCACGAGGTCGATCCCGTCGAGCCAGTGCATGATCTGCCACATTCATCCTGGCACGAACATGGTCACGACGTATTTCGGACTCACCTGGTGGGATAACGAAATTGATGGCGACAAAATGTATCCGAAGGAGCAGCGCAACCCTTCCGAAGAACAGCGCTACCAATCTTATTTGCGCAACCCAGAAGCCGCTGCCGCCCGCGGCCTCTGGAACGACGAAAAATTTCTGGAAAAAGTTGGCAGCCCCGAATTCAACAAGCGATTGAAGACCACGCAGTTTGCTGATTTTCACGGACACGGCTGGGTTTTTCGCGCGGTGTTCAACCACGATCGTAAAGGGAATTGGCTGGACAAGGACGGCAAGCAGATCGCCTTCGATGATCCCGACCGCTTTGGAAAAGCGGTGCACCTCGCGGACATTCATCTTGAAAAGGGGATGCAGTGCAACGATTGCCACTTCGCGCAGGACAATCATGGCAATGGAAAAATTTATGGTGAACCGCGGGCCGCGGTCGAGATCGACTGCATCGATTGCCATGGGACGATTCGAAAGAAAGCAACGCTGATCACTTCGGGCCCAGCAGCCCCTGAGGGTGGCCGCCATCTGGACGCACTTCGCACGCCCTGGGCGCTGCGCCGCTTCGAATCGCGCGGCGATAAAGTTTTTCAGCGATCCATGTCGGATGAAAACAAGGAATGGGAAATCGTTCAGACCATCGACAGCATTACGCCGGGCAACGCGCATTTCAGCGAGAAATCCTTTCGCGCGAAGCTGATCAACAAGGATGGCAGCGTGTCTTCGCAAATGCCGAGCGACGATGCCTCGCTCGCTCATGCCAATAGCAGCATGACCTGTTATTCCTGCCACACTTCCTGGACGCCCACTTGTTTCGGCTGCCATCTGCAAATGACCGCCAACGCGCGCAAGCCCATGCTGCATAACGAGGGCCTGGTCACAAAGAATTACACCAGCTACAACTTTCAAGTGCTGCGCGACGACATTTATATGCTCGGTGTGGATGGTACGGTGACTGGCCACCGCATTGCTCCTGCGCGTTCTTCGTGCGCCGTACTGGTCAGCTCGCAAAATGCCAATCGCGATTGGCTGTACTACACGCAGCAAACTATTTCCGCCCCAGGCTTCTCCGGCCAGGCTTTCTCGACCTTTGTGCCGCACACGGTTCGCGCCAAAGAAACCAAACAATGCAGCGATTGCCACGTCTCCGCAAGCAATGACAATAATGCCTGGATGGCGCAGCTTCTCTTGCAAGGCACCAACTTCATGAACTTCATGGGCCGCTACGTTTACGTTGCTACCGGCAAGAAAGGTTTCGAAGCAATCGCCGTTGCCGAGCACGATGAGCCTGAAGCCATTTACGGCAGCGACCTGCAGCGCATCGCCTATCCCGACAACTACAAAAAGTTTTTAGAACACCATCGCGAACTCAGCGCGGCCGCCGAGCATTCCGGAAATGTTCTGGACATCCAGGCGCGCGGCGAATATGCGTATGCCGCCATCGGCTCCGGCGGCCTGCGCGTCTATGACATCGCCAACATCGACAACAAGAGTTTTTCAGAGAAGGTGACCGCTGCTCCGGTCTCGCCCATCGGGCAACGCTTTTATGTTCCCACTAAGAACGCGCTTGCTGTGGCTTCGCCTACCACACTCGGTGTTGATCCTCTACGCCAGCAATTGCCGGAAAACGAGGAGCAGCCGATTCATCTGCTCTACGGTTTCCTTTACGTGGCCGACAAAGAGGAAGGACTCGTCATCATCGGCGACCCGAATCTCAAATCGAAGAGTCCAGGAGTTGGAACGCTTCTCGACGGCAATCCCGCGAACAATTTTCTGAAGCGCGCGGCCGCGTTCAATCCGGGTGGTGTCCTTACCGGCGCGCGTCGCATCACTATTGCCGGAACGTTTGCCTACATCCTGACTTACAAAGCGCTCGTGGTCGTCGACCTCGACAATCCGCTTACGCCGCATATCACGGCGACCATCGGTTCGCCCGTGCTGAACGATCCGCGCGGCATCGCCGTCCAGTTTCGTTACGCGTTCGTCGTTGATCGCGATGGCCTAAAGGTTCTCGACACTACGGATCTTTCGCAGCCGAAACCGATAGGCGGAGCGCTAGTTTCGCTCGAGGATGCTCGCAACATTTATGTCGCGCGCACCTATGCGTACGTCTCGGCGGGGAAGCTGGGTCTTGCGATTGTGGATGTCGAAAAACCAGACGCGCCGAAACTTGATCAGCTCTTCAACGCGGAGGGCCAGCTAAATGATGTTAACGACGTGAAAATCGGCATGGTTGCTGCTAGTGCGTTCGCGTTCGTCGCCGACGGCAAGAACGGCCTCCGCGTTCTTCAGATTCTTTCGCCATGGGATGATCCCGCACACTTCTCCGGGTTCAGCCCGCGTCCGATGCCCAAGCTCATTGCAACAGCCCGCACGAGCGGACCGGCACTAGCCATTTCGAAGGGTATTGACCGAGATCGCGCTGTCGACGAATCGGGCAATCAACTCGCTGTCTTTGGCCGGCGCGGCGCTCGCCCGCTCAATCGCGCCGAAATGCGCAGCCTTTATATCCATTCAAATACGGGCCAGCTGTACAGCGTCACAGATGATGCTATTGAGAAGCCTCGGTATACAGCGCCTTCTGCTTCTGTAACCTCACTCTCTTCCTTGTTTTCGCGCGCCCGAGATTGGATGAAATCCTTTCATTGAGGACATTGCCATGAAGCGCCGTAGATTTCTCTCGCATGCAACGAAAACCGCCGCGGCAGTGGCCTGCTCGCAGTTCCTTCCACCCGGCTTGCGAGTTTTTCAAGGTCCACAGGGCGCTGCGCCTAAAATGCCCGCCAACACTTCCGCACCGCCCCAAGTCGCCCTCACGCTCGACGATCCTACCCTCTCACTCGGATCCATTTTGAAATGGCCGGAAGCCAACAGTCGAATTTTGAGAGCGATTTTCGATAAGAACGTGCGCGCCGCTTTATTTGTTTGCGGGATGCGTGTGGATGAGACCGACGGTGCCAAGCTGCTCTCCGCCTGGGACCAGGCGGGGCACCTCATCTGCAATCATTCGTATTCGCATAAGTTTTACGGCGAGCAGACAAGTTACGCGGATTTCGCCGTGGATTTTCTGAAGAACGAAAAAGTGATCGCCCCCTATCACAACCGCACTGCGCTTTTCCGCTATCCCTTTCTGAAGGAAGGCGACACGGCGGACAAGCGCGATCGTTTTCACGCCTTGCTCAAGGAGCGCGGCTACCGCGTCGGACATGTCACGATTGACGCTTCCGATTGGTACGTCAGCCAGCGCTACGTCGACCAGCTAAGCAAGAAACCTAAAACTGCCATCGCTCCGTATCGCGACTATTTGATCGCGCACCTCCTGGATCGCGCAGCGTTTTATCGCCAGCTTGCACTCGACGTCCTTGGCCGCGACATTCGCCACACGCTGTTGATGCATTTTAATCCGCTGAATGCTTTCGTACTTCCCGAGGTCATGAGCGCCTTCGAAACCGCCGGGTGGCAATGGATCGATGCTTCGCTCGCCTTTGAAGACCCCGTCTTCCGAAGCCAGCCGCTAACTCTGCCTGCGGGAGAAAGCCTCGTCTGGGCCCTCGCTAAGGAGACCGGCCGCTTTGAGAATCGTCTCCGGTACCCTGGGGAGGACGACATCTACGAAAAGCCCAAGATAGACTCCCTAGGTCTGTGATAGGCCACTAGATTCACGGCAAACTGAGAAATGCGTTTGCTGCCCTTTTTCTCTTTTTATTCGTCTCCGCTATCCTCTTCAGAGTACTGAATTTGCGGGATTCTGTTGCAATCTGGCACATCCATCTCCTTTCTTTTGTGCCTTTTACCGCTACGCAGCATCTAATTGAGGTATAATGATTTGTTCACACTTTTGACGCATAGCACCCATCAAAATAATTCGTGGGGCAGTGTGGGGGTAACGCAGTTAAGGTGTATCCAGAGAGGGTGAGGAGGCTTCCCAGAGCGGGCCCACCAAGAAAGGCAGCACAGGAGTACCAGTACATGACCAAACAATTTCTGCTGGCCAGTGACTTTGACCAGACACTCAGTTTCAATGATTCCGGTGTTGTTCTAAGCGAGCTGATCGGCTTTCACAGCTTCGATGACAAAGTGAGAGGCCTTTCGGAGATGAACCTCGTCCAGCAGGGCGCGGAACTCAGCTATCTGATTCTGCATGACCCGGATTTTCGCAAGGTACGCCGGGAGCACCTGGTGGAAACCGGCAAACTCATCCGCCTGAAGCACGACGTCGCGCTATTCTCGCGTGCGCTCGACAATCTCGCGGATGGCTACAAGTTCCACTTTAACGTGATCTCCGCCGCGCCGCAGGAGATCATCCAGTCGGCGCTCGAAAGCATCGTGCCGCCGGATCACATCTTCGGCACGCGCTTCCGCTACAACGAAGCCACTGGCGAAGTCGATTCCATCATTCGCGCATCGGCCGGTTGGGGAAAAATCACCGTGCTCGAAGAACTGCGCGCGAGCCTCGGGATCAGCCATGACAGCATCATTTACATGGGCGATGGCAGTTCGGATATTCCTGTCATGATGCACGTCAATCAGTATGACGGACTTACGATCGCGGTGAGCGAAGCCAAGTTCATCACCCGCGTCGCCAAGCGTACTGTTCTGAGCGATAACACCATGAGCGTGCTTGTCCCGGTGCTCGAAAAGGTTCTGCGGTGGGACTCGGCTCGTATCCGACGGCTATTCGCTTCCTACGGCCTGACGTTACTCGAATGGGACAAAATGCGTACCGACCGGCTGACGATCCAAGATTCCACCGAGCACGTGTCGGTGGCCTCCGTGCCACAACTTAACGCGTTCTAGGCACTTTCACACATCTCTTTGAAGGAAAGGGCGGACTTCGGTCCGCCCTTTCTTTGTTTGGTCATTCGGAGCAAAATCCTCCTTCGCTCGTTTGGTAATGACGAGAGAGAAGAGCCGATGCGCCGCACCTGTTTGAGATTCTTTTCCACTGCAGTTTTTTGTTTCCTCCCGGGGCTTTTGTTTGCGCAGACATCATGGCCGCAAAAGATCGATATTACGCAGCCGCAGGACTATGTTCTGAAGCGGATCTCGAGCGCAGACCCCACTGGCGCAAACGCGGACTTTCGAGAGATCCTGCCTGGGGGCACACTCACATTGATGGATGCAAACGGCCCCGGCTTGCTTACGCACATCTGGATCACCGTTGCGAGTGACGAGGCGTACCATCTCAAGAAGCTCGTTTTGCGAGTCTATTGGGACCAAGAAACCGCACCGAGCGTGGAAGCCCCTTTGGGAGATTTTTTTGGACTCGGTCTTGGCGAATACCATAAGTGGGAGTCCGAGCTTCTCTCCGTGGGCAGCGACAAGGCCCTGAACTGCTTTTTCCCCATGCCTTTTCAGAAACACGCTCGCGTCACGGTTTCGAATGATGGCCAGCAAAAGGTAGAAGCGTTCTATTTCAATCTCGACTACCGGGCTCTCGCGCAGCCGCTCTCATCGGGGACGCTCTACTTTCACGCGCAGTTCCGGCAGGCCCAGCCTAACCACGGCTGGACGTCCGACTGGAAGAATAATGGTGATCCCATGGTCGACGGGAAGACCAACCTCGACGGCAAGGACAATTACGTCTGGATGGACACCACTGGGCGCGGACATTTTGTCGGAGTCACGATGTCAGTGTTTCAGAATCAGGACGGCTGGTGGGGTGAAGGCGACGACATGTTCTTCGTTGACGGGGAAACCCGGCCATCCGTCAATGGCACCGGTTCTGAGGACTATTTCCTCGGTGCCTGGGATTTTGGCGGCCATCCTTTCTCCTATCGGCTGTACGGGGCTCCGGTTGTCGGTGAAGAACGCGCGGGATGCAAGTCGTCGGTCTATCGCTTTCACCTGGATTCGCCGATGCCTTTTACGAAGTCGCTCCGCGCCACCATTGAACATGGCCACGCCAATCACCGCTCGGACAACTACTATTCCGTGGCTTACTGGTATCAGACCGAACCGCATGCCGTTTTCCCGGCTCTTCCTTCCGTAGACCAACGGATTCCGCGTCTACAGCAAGTCGGAGGCCCGGGCAATCCGGCCGTGGTTCATCCTTGAGCGGCCGGCCTGCGGGGGACCACACTAATCTGGTGTGGCCAGGGGCTTTCACTTAGCATCCTATTTATTTGCTACACTACTGCGTTTCGGGAGGCGGCACATGTCCAAGAAATCCATTTTGATGATCGTCGGCGATTATGTGGAAGACTACGAAGTGATGGTGCCATTTGAGGCGCTTCAGATGGTCGGCCACACCGTCCACGCTGTTTGTCCCGGCAAGAAGTCTGGCGAGTTCGTTCCCACTTGTATCCACGATTTCGAGGGCGATCAGACCTACACGGAGAAGCGCGGCCACAATTTCGTTCTTAATGCCACGTTCGACCAGATCAAGCCGGAAGAGTACGACGCTTTGATGATCCCCGGGGGCCGCGCCCCGGAATACATTCGAACGATTCCGCGCGTCATCGAAATCGTCCACCACTTCTCAAAGGCCAACAAGCCACTTGCCGCCATTTGCCACGCTCCGCAAGTTCTTGCTGCCGCTGGAGTCCTGGCGGGAAAGAAGTGCAGCGCTTATCCGGCCACCGGGCCTGACGTTACTCTTGCCGGGGGCACGTATGTCAATCTACCCATGAACGAAGCACTCGTGGACGGAAACCTCGTCACCGGTCCGGCCTGGCCGGCGCTCCACGCGTGGCTCGCCAAATTTCTCGACGTCCTCGGCACCCGCATCGAAGCCTAGCGGCAAGTTTTATTGCTGTTGTTGATGTTGCTGGTCTATATCAGAACTCGAATTCGCATTCGGCGGCTTGAAACGGGTCACGCGAGCTGCCGGAAGGTCCGCGGGCTCTGGCGCATCCACCGGCGACAGCGAAACCGTCACGCTCAATTCGCTTCCCGCTTCTCCCTTATGCACTCCGCGCGTTGGCGGCACATCGGCATAGTCCCGTCCGATGGCCACGCTAGGGGTGGCACGGTCCCCTGTCCAATGCAAATTCTCGATTCAATAAATGATTTTTCCTGCTTCTCTGGTACCTTTGTATATATCCGGTTCTCCCCTGTTGTAGCAACATGAATTTGTCACCCTAACGGCAACATAAAAATGTCACCCCCCTGTGGAGTTAGTGTGTTCGAGGCGAGTGTCGCCATAGTAGAGCGAGACGCGGCCCTCGAGACTCTGGTACAGCTGGATTTTTG
>JBGPIX010000258.1:0-7778 GCA_041485085.1 Candidatus Acidiferrum sp. | reverse complement strand
TAGAGCTACCAACTTCGCTTACGCTTCCGGCCCGCTTGGCGCCCGCCGCGAATCTTCACGCACTTGCCGCAAATGCGCCTTCATCGCTTCCCGGGCTCCCGCCGGATCTTTGTGTTCGATCGCTTCCAAAATCTTTTTGTGATGATACTGCCCTCGTTCCGGACCGCCCTCCACCTGAAAAATTCCCATTCGCTGCTCTCGAAGGAGCCCGACAATGGAATCGATCAGTGAAAGTATGATCGGATTCGCAGCCGCTTCCGCAAGCGTCAGATGAAAATCCAGATCGGCTTCAATAAACGTCTCTGGATCTTTCCGCGCTTGGTCCATCAAACCGATCTGTTCGCGCATGGCTGCGATGTCTTCCGCGTCGGCCCGCGTCGCCGCCAGCGCTACAATCTCCGGTTCCAGGATTTCCCGAACTTCCGCCAAAAAACCGGCCCCCTCGGCGTGCCCCACTCGGAGCATCCTATCCAGCGACTGGCGCATGGAATAGGAGGTCCCGTCGGTTATGAACGTCCCACGTCCGGGGTAGGCTTCCACCAACCCCTTTTCACGCAGAGCTTTTACCGCTTCGCGAACTGCCGTCCGGCTGACGCCAAACTGTTGTGCTAATTCACGCTCGGGAGGGAGTTGGTCTCCAGGCTTCATCGCGCCCTTGTGGATGGATTCCTCAACCTGCTGCACGATTTGTTCGTACAGGCGAGAGGAACGCACGATTTTGTACATGACATCCTCCCCGAAAGACGCCATTTCGCCTTTTGGTACGGCGGTCGTACCAAACGGAACTCATCTGAGACCAATTAGTTGACGTGGGACGCGTCAGAAACTGGTTGAGTTGTCAGACCAATCTACCACCACTCGCTCTGCTCCGCAATCAGTTTACGAGGCTTCTTCAATCCATACTGTCTTGATGTTAGTGAACTCCCGGATTCCATGGACCCCCAACTCCCGGCCGTGCCCAGACCATTTCACTCCCCCGAATGGGATCCGCGGGTCGGAAGCTACCATGCGATTGATGAACACCATGCCCGACTCCAAGTCATTGATGAAGCGCTCGCGCTCATTCTTGTCGTTGGTCCAGGCGCTTGCCCCCAGGCCGAATCGGCTATCGTTCGCGATTCGAATCGCATCATCGAGGTCCTTCGCCCGGAACACACTGGCCACTGGTCCAAACAACTCTTCCTTGTGGGCCGGAGAGCCTTTCGGAATATTTGTCAACACAGTCGGCGCGTAAAAATACCCCGGGCCATCCAGCGGCTTGCCTCCCGTCAGAACTTTCGCGCCCGCCTCTACCGTCTTCTTTACATCCCGGTCCAGGTCAGCCAGTCCATCGGCTGTCGAGAGCGGCCCCAGTTCCGTCTTTTCATCGAACGGATCACCCACCTTTAGCGCCGCCATCTTCTCCGCAAACAGCCGTTCGAATTTCTCCGCGATCGCTTCGGCCACAATGAACCGTTTTGCCGCAATGCAGGACTGTCCGTTATTGAAAATCCGCGCTTTCACCGCCGTTGCCGTCGCTACCTCCAGGTTCGCGCTCGGCATAACGATGAATGGATCGCTTCCACCTAGTTCCAGCACCACTTTCTTGATTCTTTTCGCCGCGCCGATGCCAACTTCTATTCCCGCTCCCTCGCTTCCCGTCAGTGTGGCGGCCATCACGCGCGGGTCGCCCAGCACGCGGTCCACTTTGTTCGAACCGATCAACAGCGTCTGGAAACATCCCGTCGGAAAGCCCGCCCTGCGAAACACTTCTTCAATCAGCAGCGCCGATTGAGGGACAATCGAAGCGTGCTTCAAGAGCCCCACATTGCCGGCCATCAATGCCGGCGCCGCGAACCGCAGCACTTGCCAGAACGGAAAATTCCACGGCATCACCGCCAGCACCGCGCCCAGCGGCTGGTACCGGATGTAGCTGCGGCTCGCCGTCGTTTCCACGATTTCATCCGCTAGAAATTTCTCCGCATTCTCCGCGTAATAGCGGCAAACCCACGCGCACTTTGCCGCTTCATCGACGGCCGACCGGAAGGTCTTCCCCATTTCGGTCGTCATCACCCGCCCGAAACTCTCCTTCTCTTTTTCCAGGATCTCCGCGGCCTTCAGCATCATCTGGGCGCGCTCCGCGAAGGGCACGTGCCGGTATCTCGCAAACGTGTCCGCCGCCGTCTGCAGCTTCACTTCAATCTGCGCGTCGGACAGCGCTTCGAATGTTTTTTCCACTTTTCCGGTGGTTGGGTTGATAGTTGCGATCGCCATATCTCTTCTCCCTCGCATCTTCCGCATTCTACCCGAGGACAGCGCTCGCCTGAGGAAGGCGAATTCTAATTTGCATCTCTCGAGGGAATGGACAGTTGTGCCTCGACTTCGCGGATTTCCCCGATTTTGGTTGGACCACTATACCCTAAGGACCCCTCTCACGACAAACTAACTGCAATTTTCTCTTTCTCATACGAGAAATTTCTTGACACCCCTCCTTCCCCAGTGGTACAGCGGTCCTACCTCCTGAGATAGATCTTTCCGGCTCGGGAGGGGGTGCGCCATCCACCTGCCTCCCTGGCGCCCCATCCGCCAGCGCCGAAACTGCGGAACGAGGCCGAATCAAAATTGGCCGGAAACCCAAGGAGCCTGCGAATATGAGAAACAAGTCTGCCGCCCGAGTTCGAAACCCTCGTTCAAACAAGTCCGAGAACTCCGGGCACACGCCTCCCCTGCCATCCCGCCGCCAATTCATTCGGACGGCTGCGGGCGCCGGACTCGCTCTGGCTGGATCTTCGGTCGCCGCGTGGGCCGACCACCACGGTCATCCTTCGCCCAACAGTATTAGCTACCTCGATCGCCGCATGTACATTCGAAACATGGAGCTCCTTGCCCACTTCATGCCCGGCCACGTCCGCAATGGCAAGATGCAGATCATGTCCGTCGGCGACCGCAGGTATATGTTTCAGCAGGGAGACGTGATCGATATCAGTAACGTTCGAAAGCCCACCTTTTACAACAAAGGAGGTTTTCAGGGTGGCCAGGTCCAGGTGGCCTACAACAAGAACCTGAAGAAATGGATCCTCATGACCGGGTCGCAAACGCCGATCACCGATTCGACTCCCGCAGCGCCCATGGGCAAGTACGACGACCCGCACCTCGACGACAAGCGCAAGAATTTCAAGGGGCTTCGCGGCGTGCGCTTTTACGATGTCACCGATCCATCAAAAATCGTAAAGCTTTCCGAGTTCAACACCGGCGCCACCGGCCAGGGCACACACCGGAATTACTACGACGGCGGAAAATACGCGTATCTCGATACCGCTCCAGACGAGACATTTATCCATCAGCCCGGCTATTTCCGGCAGTTGGTCAACGGCAACATGATCATTGACGCTTCCGATCCTTCTAGTGCCAAGGAAGTTTCCATGTGGTGGGTTCCGGGCTCGCGCAAAGGTGAAGAAGCGGAATACAACAAGTGGATCTGGTCCAAACTCGTGCCGCCAAAAGTCGTCGCGGATCAAACGCCATTCGCCGGTCTGCACGGTCCGGTCTACGTTCCGAAAAAACTCGAGGACGGCGGCAATCGCGGCTACGGCGCATTTGGCTGCAACGGATTCATCATCCTCGATCTCTCCGATCCGACGCGCCAAAAAGAAATCGGCCGGTTCGAGCCCCCCGCGCAATACTCCGGAATGGGTATCGCGTTTCACACCATTTATTGTGGCATCCTCGACCGCGGCTTCGTCCTCACCAACGGCGAAACCACGAACTCCGACTGCAATCAAATCTATTTGCCGAACTGGGTCATCGACATTCGCGATGAAGAACATCCGGTGCCGGTCGCGCAACTGCCGCGCCCCATTCCTCCGCCCGAAGCACCATACCGCGATTTCTGCTTCAAGCGCGGGCGCTTTGGCGCGCACAATCCGCCGCACCTGAAAGCGCCGGGAAGGCCGCGGCAGGAATTTATTGCGTATTCGTATTTCATCGCCGGGCTCCGTTGCTACGATATCGGAGATCTTTACAAGCCAGAAGAAGTTGCCTATTTCGTTCCGCCGCAGGGCGGCGATCTGAAAGAATTCGGAAGCTATGACCGTACGGTGGACAACGTATTTATTGAGTGGGACCGCAATATCATTTGGACTTCGACGGATACCGGGCTCTACGCGTTGAGCTGCCCGAATCTCGGAAAGCCTATTCTCGATCCCATGCCGGTGACGGAATGGTCGCTAGATAAATTGAATGAAGGTGCGGCGTGAGCAAATACCGAGGAATATTCTTCGCACTTTTCCTTACTGCTTTTCTGTATGGCGGCGCGCGCGCGCAAGCTCCAACCTTGCAGAAAATCAAAGTACTGACGCTGCTGGGGCGGCCGCTGCAATTTGTCGCTGCGGACAGGCAGGGGATTTTTGCGAAATATGGCGTCGAAGTGGAAACAGAAAACCTGCCGAACTCCGACGCCTTGCGCGCGAATTTGGCCGCGGGAAAAGGCGATCTTGCTTATCTCGCGGTCGACAACGCCGTGGCGATGGTCGAACTCACTCACCAAGACGTGATCATCGTGATGGGCGGCGAAGGTTCGCAAAATGAATTGATGGCGCAGCCGGAAATCAAATCGATCAAGGATTTGAGCGGAAAAATCCTGATCGTGGACGCGCCAAACACGGCGTATGCGCTACAGATGAAAAAAATTCTCCTGCTGAATGGAATGGAAGCGGGCAAGGATTACGAAATCAAGCCATTTGGCGCGACGCCGGCGCGACTGGCGGCAATGCGCGAGCACAAGGAATTCGCGGGCACGATGCTTGGTCCGCCGTCGTCGATCGCCGCGAAACATGCAGGTTTTGTGAGCGTGGGATCGGTACAGGAACTGATCGGTCCGTACCAGGCGGCGGGTTATTTTATGCCACGCACTTGGGCAAAGGAACACCGCGAGATGTTGGTTCGGTTTCTTGCGGCTTGCATCGAAGCGCAACGCTGGCTCATGGCGCCCGCCAACAAACAGCGAGTGATTGAGATGCTGGTAAAGGAATCGCATCTTGCGCCAGAAGTAGCCGCGGAATCTTATGAATCCAGCATGAATCATCCCGGAGGATTCGCGAGCGATGCGCGGCTCGACATGGAAGGCTTCAAGAATGTTTTGAAGTTGCGAGCGGAAATTGAAGGACAGTGGGGCGGGCATCCGCCGGCGCCGGAAAAATACTACGACTCGTCTTATTACGACGCGGCGCTGGCAAAGTTGAAAGGGGCAAAGTAAATGATTTTTAGAACTGGCCGTCGAAATATCAGTTCCCTGCTGCTGATTCTTTTTTCGTTCGGGTTCGCAAGCGCATCGGTGGCGCAACAGAAAGAGCGCACGCTTGATGAAATCAAAACGGAAGCGATCAAGCGCTCGGAAAATGGAATGTATCCGCTGATCGGACTCGATCCCGCCGATGTGAAGGAAGCATTTGCGGCAATCAAAACTTCGGATTATGACGAGTGGGCCGCGGGTTTCAGCGCGGTGGCCGACCGCTACATGGCACAGGCCAAAGCAGCGGAGGCCACCGACTCCGCCAAGGCGAGCGCGCTTTACGTGAAAGCTTGGCGGCTGTATTCGTTCGGTCGATGGCCGGTGCCGGCATCTCCGGGCAAGCAGCGCGCGTATGTGAAGGCTTTGGAAGCATTTCTCGCGCACGCAAAATTTATGGACCCACCACTTGAAGTGGTGCGCATTCCGTTTGAAGGCTCGGAAATCGTCGGGTATTTGCGGCTGCCGAAAAATGCGAAAGGCCCGGTGCCGGTGGTCATTGCCATCAGCGGACTCGACAGCCGGAAAGAAGATCTTTCGGAAAATTTCGGCGCCATCCTGCCGTATGGGATTGGATTTATTGGGCTCGATTCGCCCGGAACAGGGCAAGCTCCAATCAAGGCTAGCGAAACGGCGGAACGCGAATTTTCTCGTGTGATCGATTACCTGCAAACGCGGCCGGAAGTGGACAAAACACGCATCGGCATGGACGGCCAAAGTTTCGGCGCATACTGGGCGACGAAGCTGGCGATCCTGGAACACTCGCGTTTGAAGGCAGTCGTGGCGCAATCGCCGCCGGCGGACGCCACTTTTCAGAAAGATTTCGTGATCAATAAAACGCTGGGAAACCGCGAATATCTTTTCGGGCTGGGTCCGGCGCTGATGTCGATTTACGAAGGTGCGAAAACGGTGGATGATCTGGCGAACATTTTTCCGAAGATGTCGCTGGTGACGCAAGGACTGCTGGGGAAACCGACGGCGCCGATGCTGGTCATCGCGGGGGCACTGGATACGCAGGTGCCGATCTCGGATACGTATCTGCTTCTCAGCAGCGGAGACGTGCCGAAGGAAGCTTGGATCAATCCGCAGGGCGGGCACCTGGGGCGGCAGGTGAAAGTGTGGCCCGATCCAGTGATTTTCCGGCAGGTGATTATTCCGTACTTGGTGAGAAAGCTGGATGCGGGAAGCAATGAAACGACAAAGTAATGGGGCAAGAAAGCGCCTCTTTAATTCTAGTTAACAATAACTGCACCCCCCTCCCCCTGTTTTTCATAAGTGTTCATTCTAAAGGGGGATAAAGTCCTTTGTTTTGATACACTCTTGGAAATGTTCATTCTAAAGGGAGTTAGAGCTGTTTTTTGATGCATTTTTGTAAGTGTTGATTCTAATTGAGTTAGCGCCAGATGGTCCTGCCGGCAAGCAAGTATGAAGATTACTGCAGGTCAGTGAGGCCCAAGGATACGATCGAAATTGGCGGTGCCGAAAATAGAAAAGCGGCCTAGAAGCTACCACCATCGTAGAAAACTCATACTCTTACCTATAACGTACAGTAGCACAAGGGGCATAGAAAATCAAGAGGAATTTTGCGGAGCGTGAACGCTTGAGTATGCCAAAGGATTTGAACCGGGATGCGGGCGTGATTCTGACTGTGGGAAGCCGGCGAACTGGGATTGCCAGTACGAAGAGGGTAGTATCAAATTCAAGGGGAGGGACGATGAAATTTTTAGGATGGGAACGCGTACGCCTTACGGTCCGGTTGTCGATTCTAGTGGTGTGTAGCTTAGGTGCTATGGCATGGATGGCAGAACCTGCTCGCGCGCAGTCCGGATTGGGGAGCGGACGGATTGAAGGCACGGTTCTGGATTCGAGCGGGGCAACTGTCCTAGGCGCAGGAGTAACGGCACAGAACGACTCCACCGGAGTCTCCACAACACAGACGAGCGACACAAACGGACATTTTTTGTTTCCGTATTTGTCGCCAGGCACGTATCACCTGACCATCGAGAAAGCAGGCTTTAAAACGACGAAACTCGGCAACGTAATCGTGGAAGTGGGAACCACTGTGAGTTTACGGCCCCAACTCGCCGTCGGAAGCGTGGACATGAAGGTCGAGGTAAGCGCTGATGCGCCGCTGGTGGATACGACGCGGTCGTCGGTCAGTTCGGTGATCGGTCAGTCATCGATAGAAAATTTGCCCCTGAACGGACGCGACTTCACCGACTTCGTACTGCTGACTCCGGGAGCAACCACCGACGGCGAATTTGGCATGGTGAGCTTCAACGGAATTTCCGGAAACTTCAACAATTACACAGTGGATGGGGGAAACAACAATAATGCATTCTTCTCGCAACAAATCGGCCGCGGCACGATTCCTTTTCAGTTCAGCGAGGATATCGTGCAGGAATTTCAGGTGAACACCTCCGGATATGAAGCGGAATTCGGCCAATCCGGCGGGGGGCTGGTAAATACTGTGACCAAAAGCGGAGGGAACGAGGTTCACGGAGATGCCTAC
>JBGPIX010000257.1:0-7787 GCA_041485085.1 Candidatus Acidiferrum sp. | reverse complement strand
CACGCGCGATAGCAACCCGTTGTTGTTCGCCGCCCGAGATTTCAGTCGGATAGTGGTGCCAGCGGTGAGCGATTTCAAGGTAGTCGAGTAACCGTATTGCCTTTTCGAGCGATTCACGCCGACTCAGCTTGTTGAGCGCCAAAATGAGCTCTACATTTTCCAGGACTGTGAGAAACGGGATCAAATTGTAGGCCTGAAAGATTATTCCCATCTTTTGTCGGCGCATGGCGCGGACGTCGACGCCGGTCCAGCCATTGTCATAAATGCGGACGCCATCGATTTCGATCAAACCTTCCGTGGGCTCATTGATACAACAAATGCACGTCAGCAAAGTTGTCTTCCCTGAGCCGCTTGGACCTAGCACCGCCACAAGCTCACCTCTGTCGACAGTCAGATCAACATGGGAGAGGGCCACCGTAGTTGTGTCACCGCGGCGGTAAATCTTGGAGAGGTTTTCGACGTGAACCGCTTCCACTGGCTTAGCCTCCGCCACCGCCTAATGCCGTTGACGGGTCCACCTTCAATGCGCGCCAAATTCCAAGCAGGCTCGAAAGGATGCATACGAACATGACAACCAAGAAAAGTACGGCCATATCCGGTCCTTGCAGCATCACTGTGCGTGGGTACAAGGTATAAGTCTGGGAAATCAGAAGGTACCCGAGAGCGAATCCCAGAACCCCCATCGCCATCGACTGCTCAAGGATGAGATTAACAATCGTGCGATCGGGGGCACCGATGATTTTCAACGTGGCGATCTCGCGCAGCTTATCCATGGTCAACGTGTAAACAATGAGCGCAATGATTACACCGGATACCAGCATGAGAATAATTCGGAAGAGCCAAAGCTGCTTTCTGGACTTTTCAATGATCCCGCGCAATAAAAGATCGCTTTCCTGCGCTGAACTGAAGACTTGATAGTGGTTCCACCGCCCGATATGTGTGGCTACCTCGTTGGGCTGGGCTGCTGGATTTAACTCGGCCACAACGGCGTTAGCGAAATGGATATTCTCCCCGGCGGAGATGGCCTGCCGAGTGGCACGCGCACCGAGCAGCGAAGACATTCTGCTGAGCGGGGCATAGGTAGCAGTCAACCGTTCCCGGTTATTGCGGATGGCATCGTTGTCGAGCTGGAATTGGACAGTTTGAGCATCCAGAAGCGACAGAAAGCCGACAGGGTCTCCCGAGGGTGACACCATATTCTTGGTGAGGCCAACGACGCTATAGTCTTCCAGCCCAAGATGGATGACTTCCCCCAGAGAATATCCGGACTTCTGATCAACGACGATCTCGTAATGCTTCTTCAAAATAGGCCTTCCGCCGAAAAGGCTGGTCGGCCCGCCCAAACCGCCGAGCCGATAGCCGATCAACATCATTCGTACGGGCTTGCCCCGATGTGGGATCTGCACGTACTGGTAGGAGAGCGGTGACGCCTGGCGTACGCCTGAAACGGCGGCGATGGAATACTGCAAATCCTCCGGAAGCCGCGAATTTTCGGCAAAGGGACCGCGCGTGTCCTGCTGCACGATCCACAATTGAACCGGCACTGAGTTGATGACTCGCGTCGCATCCGCCACCAGTCCACGATAAATCCCGCTCATTGCCATAACAACGGTCAGCAACATCCCCAGTCCTACGCAGGTCAGCAGAAAGCGCATCAAGTGCCGCCGAATGTCACGGATGGCCAGATTCATGGCATCATCTTTTCTGGATCTCTGAGTTCGGAACCAACTGAGTTCGCACTCGTTTCCCCGCCGTCAGTGTGTGGTCATAAGCCTCGGGATGAGCGAGAACGAAGTCCGACGGCGAGATGCCGTTCAGAATCTCCGCATAGCCCCGCTTATCGACGATGCCCAGCGAGACAGCCCTGCGTTCGAGTCGGCCATGCTCCACGGTCCACACGCTTGCGCCTTGGGGCTCCGAAACCAACGCGCTGACCGGCAGGACCTGGCCTCCGGTGTGTTCGGCCTTCCGGATGTATACCTCTGCGGTTTCCTGAAGGCGCACCGTGCGATCGGACCTCGCGAACGAAATGTCCACGGGCAATTCTTCGGTGACTGGGTCAGCCTGCTGCCCCACGCGAGCTACAAATCCAGCGAGTCTCTCTTGCGGCCGAGATCGCAAGACAATCTGCGCCGGCTGACCAATCCGCAGTCCCGCGATTTCTCTCTCGTCCACGTAAGTCGTCACCCAGATCACCTTAGATTCCGCGAGAGTGAAGATCGACATTCCGGGAACGACTGTACCTCCTTCTTCCAAATCTCGGCTCACCACGTAACCATCCACCGGGCTCTTCACGATGGTGTATTGCAGGCTTGCGTGCTGGAATCCCACTCCCGCCTGCGCCCCTGACACGGCCTTTTGCGCGGCCTCCACGCCGGCTTTAGCTGCGCCAACCTCTTGGTCGAGCGAACGCTGGATTCCCTGAAAGTTCTTCAGATCTTCTTGCGCCTGCACGTAGGCGGTTTCGGCATCATCAAGCGCCTGTTTGGACCAAACCGCGCTTTCATGGAGTTCCTTTGCCCGGTCGAAATTAATTTTCGCAAGGTTCAACCCTGCCCGACTCTTGGCGACGGCGCTTCGGCCTGCCTCCGCGCGTGCTTCTGCGGCGAGAAGCTGCGCGCGTGCAGAAGACAGTGCTGCTTCGGCGGCCTGCATGAGGCTTTCCGCTTGCGTGATCTGGCTGCGATAGTCGTCGTTCTCCAATTGCGCCAGTATTTGCCCCCTTTTTACGGGGTCACCTTGATCAACGTAAACTTTTCGGATAACGCCATTAATTTTGGCGCTGGCGCTGATCGGCACCTTAGCTTGAACGAAGCCGACTCCGACCGCCTCATCGCGTATGGACATCGTCGCTAGCTTCGTGACCTGAACCCGTGGAGGAAGGAGCAGAAGCACAACTGCAACAGCAACAGCCGCGATTGGCAAGAGCATCCACGCACGAGAAAGGGATCGTACGGTGGGACCGGGCATGGCTTTGTTTCCGGTTGGGCTGGCAGAAGCAACGCGATTCTTCTTAATCGTGCTCTGACCGTCCAACTCCCTTGTCTCAGTCGAAATCATTCCGTGTGCTCCGTCCCTGAGTTACGCAATGCTTTCTCGAATCTCACTACGGATGCCAGCCTGCTAGGATTTGCCATCAGCGACAGTGATGCTTGTCACAGGAAGGTGTGACGCCCTTCACTGCCTGAACAAAATCACCCGGAGACATGACCGGCTTTCGTCTCTTGCACGCGTACCGCACCGGCCCGTCTCACCGTGCCCACCAATGGCGTAGCCGCGGCGACGGTGTTGGAAATTGTGCCAAATTTCCGCACATTCGAATGCAAGAGCTCTAGCCGATGGTCGCCTTGTCCAGGGCCGCGGCCGAGGTCCGAGCTCGGGCCAAAAAGCGCAGTCGTGATTGCGACGGCGAGCTCAGAATCGCGTCAATATAGCGTCTGTGGTGTTGTCTTGACTGCGAGCTCCATGAGCATCGTCCCTGTGGATAGCCGATAACAGCCATCCAAGTCACAGCATTCCAGGCACTTCTGCCAAGCATCGCGGTCCACCATCGTCTCTCGCTTGTGGGCCACTTGCCCAGGATAGTCCACTTCATATCCGAACACCTTCCCAGCAACCGGCTTGTTGTGAGCCATCTCGACAACGGATGGAAACATCTTTCCGTAACATTCTGGTTCGCGGTTCATAGCACTTACCTCCCTATCAATTCTGTTCTATCCTTCAGCTTCCGCCGGAGGAAACCACTGTTGTGTTCGATCCAAAATCGGGCCATCGAACGAGTTCGGGCGCTCCCGCGCATCTCCATGTTGGTCATCCTTGATGCCTCCTCCTCGCAAGGCCCTCGCTTGTCATCGTACTGCCGGAATGAACAGTACCGGCAAGGGAGCAAGCCGCGCGATATTATTGGCGACGCTCCCGAGGAAAACCTCCTGGATGAAACCCTTCCCTTGGCTGCCCATGACGATTAATGAAAAGCTGTTGGCATGAGCACGTTCCAGAATGATCTGCGTGGGTGATCCGTACGCGATTTCCGTCTGAACGGAAACTGCACCGCACTGTTCCAGCCTGAGTTTCATCCCCGCAAGTCTTTCTGCATCAATCTGGTTGAACTCCTCTAGGCGGTGCTTCAGGTGTTTTTCGATGTTGGTTTTGTCCTGCACATGGAGCAACGTCACCCGGCTCTTGGTCTCCCGGACGGCGTGCTCGAGGTACAACAGAGCATGCTCCGCGTTATCCGAAAAGTCTGTCGGAAACAAAATGTGTTGGAACATATCCTCACAGATTACGCGGCAGCGCCTCCCACCGTTTTCCTCAGTGATCTCAAGTCTCACCAGCAGGACGGGGAATATTGCGTTCTGCAGTATCGATTGGGCGGTTGAGCCAAGGAGAACCTCCGTCGTCAGTGAGGCGCCGTGCGAACCGACCACAATGAGGGAAGCGGAACGCTGACGAGCCAGCTTGTTGATTTCGTACGAGGGAAAACCCAGGGGAGTCTGGATATCAACTCGGAAGCCGCCCTGTCGCAGAATGCTGGCTTGCTTTTCAAGCTTGGGCAATATGTACTTCTGCAGCGAGGCATAAAGTCCTCCGACCTCGCGAACATTGAAAATGTGAATCAGGGTGGCTTCCTCGCTGCCAACCCGTTTGAGGTTTTCTACGCACGCCACCACGTGGTCCGAAGCCTCAGAGCCGTCGCTCGCAACAATAATGTGGGAAAGCATGGCTGTTTCCTCCTAACGGCCCGGCAGCAAAGATGGGAACCAGTGCCGGGTGCGATTGCAGACGCTGCAGACGGAGAGCATGACCGGGACTTCCACCAGGACGCCGACCACAGTAGCCAGGGCAGCGCCCGACCCTGGGCCAAAGAGGGCAATTGCCGTCGCGACAGCAAGCTCGAAGAAGTTGCTCGCACCAATTAATGCGCCGGGCGCGGCCACGGAATGCTCAACCCGGAACAACTTCATCAGGCCGTAAGTCAAACCGGAATTGAAATACACCTGCAGCAGAATCGGAATGGCGATGAGAATCACGTGGAAGTAGCGGCTGGTGATGTTGTCGGCCTGGAAGGCGAAGATGAAGACCAGGGTAGCCAACAGCGCTAGGATCGTGACTGGCGCAAATCTCGGCAGAAGACTTTGTTCAAACCACTCCGCACCGTGCTTGCGGATAAACCAATATCGAAGCGCAGAACCCAACGTCAACGGGATGACAATGAAAACAAATACGGAATACAGCAGCACGTTAAATGGGACATGCAGCGAAGAAGCTCCACTCACCAGAAATCGCACAATGGGGGCGAAAAGGAAAAGCATAATCAGGTCGTTTACAGATACCTGCACGAGCGTGTAAGCCGGGTCGCCATCCGTCAGGTAACTCCAAACGAAAACCATGGCCGTGCAGGGGGCGGCGGCAAGGATAATCGTTCCCGCGATGTACTGGTCCGCAAGTGCGCTCGGAATCCAGGCACTGAAAATGTGGCGAAAAAAAACCCAGGCGATCAGAGCCATCGAGAAGGGTTTCACCAGCCAATTCACAAACAAGGTGACGAGCAGTCCCCGCGGTTTCTCTCGCACGCTCAGAATGGATGCAAAGTCGACCTTCATCATCATCGGGATGATCATCAGCCAAATGAGGATGGCGATCGGGACGTTGACATGACTGCCCTGGCCAAATTCCAGCGAGCGCAGACTCTGGACGAAACTGGGCATGATCTTTCCCAGAGCAACACCGATAACCATGCAAAGAGCTACCCAGAGTGTTAGGTAACGCTCGAAAAGATTCAGTCGTTTAGCCTGTCGCGCAGCGGATGCCGCACTAGAGATGGTTTCCACGGAATGGTCGCCTTTCTTTAATAACTGTATATTCGCATACAGGCATGAACTTATGTTACTCTATTCCTCCAGCAGGTCTGTGACCGCCGTCACCAGTGAACCGGGCTTTCGCCACATCCACGCACGCCGCGAAAGCGCCTCAGCAAGGCGACCATCAGAGAAGTTCTTCCGTTAGTTTATTCTGGGTCTCAGAAGTAGGCCGGAGACATACCTCCTCGTAGCAAGAAAGGATGCAGCACTTGGACACCGTACTGTTTGCCTGCGTCCAGAACGCCGGAAGATCGCAAATAGCAGCCGCATGGTTCAACAAATTATGTGATCGCACGAAGGCACGCGCCATATCGGCGGGCACTCAGCCAGGAGAGCGTGTTCACCCCGAAGTTGTTCAGGTCATGAGCGAGGAAGGGATCGATTTGACCGGCGTAAAGCCACAATTCCTGTCAGAGGATCTGGCACGGCAGGCTACATTGCTCGTCACCATGGGATGCGGAGACGCTTGCCCGTTTGTGCCTGGCCTGCAAAAGCTCGACTGGCCCTTGCGAGACCCCAAGTGCCAGCCTATCGAAATTGTCCGCAACATCCGGGACGAGATTCGACAACGCGTCGCGGACCTCGCAACGGAACGAAACTGGCTCTAGCAACAGTAGGCATTGTTCATTCTCGGGACGCGAGAATCGAACTAAATCGTTACTCCAATTGAGACCCAATTTAGCTGCCAAACAGCCGCTCCCCCGCACCGCAATCATTACACCCTTTCCCCTGCAATCCTTCGATCCCCTCTTTCGCGATGATCGGAACCATGATCAGTGCCGCCGCAGGATCGGCCCACCAGAAGCCGAAAACAGCGTTGAGCATCAACCCGGCCAGCAGGATGGCGGACAGATAGGTGCAAAACTCCGTTTGTTTGGCGTCGGCGTGCATGGCAACGCTACTCAAAGCGTGCCCTACCTTGCGCTTTGCCCGGGAGAGCAGGGGCATAACAACCAAGGAGACGCAAGCCAGAATAATTCCGGCCACGCTGTGTTCGGGAGCCCGCTTGGACCATAGATCCGTGGCAGATTCGTACGCGATGTAGGCGGAGAGCAGCAAGAAGCAGCCCCCGACAACTCGCAGCGCCCGTTTCTCGTTCCGTTCGCGGCCGTGCACATCCGCATCAACCGACATCCTCCACAGCAAGACCGACCCGGACGTCACTTCGATGAAGCTGTCGATTCCAAAGCCCACAAGCGAAATGCTCCCGGCAATCACACCCGTGATCACAGCCACGAGACCTTCAATGGAATTCCACGCGACGGTGAAATATTCGAGCTGTCGTCCTCGCCGCACGACAGCCTTACGCTCCAATGTGGCCGTTTCAGACATGTCCCCAGTCTACGATATCCCAGCCGGCCTCGGACCACGTGCCGCGGCCCAAAAATAGGGCTTGACCCCGTACTGTAGTCCGGGGTTTAGACTGCATTCAGAAAGCGGGCATGGACATGAAGTCGCTCACAATCGGGCGTCTCGCCAAGCAGGCCGGAGTCAATCTGGAAACCGTTCGTTTCTATGAGCGAAGAGGCTTGTTGCCAAAACCTCCGCGCACCCCATCGGGGTACCGTCTGTTCCCTGAGGACGCTGCACGCCGGCTCAGATTCATCCGGCGTGCTCAGGAGCTTGGATTTTCGCTCACGGAAATCGGAGAACTGTTGTCGCTTCGCGTGTCACGACGTACAACCAGCGCCGATATTCGGACGCGGGCGGAAGCCAAGATTGCCGACATAGAAGCCAAGATCAGAAGCCTTGAGTCCATAAAGAAGACTTTGCGGAAACTGACACGAGTTTGCGACGGATGCGCACCAGTCGCCGAATGTCCCATTCTGGAAAGCCTCGACCGGGAGGACGCATGAGCAACAGGTGGAGGCAAAGCATCTTGGCAGTCCCGAGCATCGGTGTCTCGGTCCTTCCCAAATTGGCTTG
>JBGPIX010000256.1:0-7797 GCA_041485085.1 Candidatus Acidiferrum sp. | reverse complement strand
GAGGGGAACCTTGCCGCTCCCAACTACGAACTCGGTTTTTCCCCAGTCATTGCGAGTGCGGCCGGAAAAGGATGCTGCCCGATGTGCGGGCAGCACCAGTGCGAATGTCCGAAAGTCACAGTGGCACTTCAACGCGGGTTCCCTGGTATTGGCTGGCGTCAGTGGAACGACAAGTTTCGGACAACGGTTCGCCATTTCGTGAAAGGTGATCCGGGGTATGTATCCGATCTCATGACCAGAATCTACGCTAGTGCGGATGTCTTCCCCGATTCTCTTCCGGAGGCATGCCGGCCATACCAAAGCCTGAATTATGTCAGCGCGCACGACGGGCTGACGTTGTTCGACTTGGTCTGCTACAACTCAACCGACAGCTGGAACTGCGGTGATCGCGACGGAGAGTTGGACGTTGGCGCTGACGTGATGCGGCTGCGCAAGAAACAGGTGAAAAACTTCCTGTGCCTTCTACTGCTTTCCAACGGCACTCCCATGTTTCGTGCCGGCGAAGAGTTTCTGCAGACACAGGACGGGGACGGGAATCCGTACAATATGGATGGGGCCTCGACATGGCTCGATTGGAGCCGTTTGGAGGAGCACAAGGACATGTTTCGTTTCTTTCAGAGGATGATCGCGTTCCGCAAGAGCCATCCGAGCCTGGGACGTTCCGTCTTCTGGCGGGACGATGTGAAATGGTATGGAGTTGGCAAGCACGTTGATTGGTCCTATGCGTCTCATAGCCTTGCGTACTGCCTGCACGGAGGGTCCGCGAACGACAGCGATCTCTACGTGACGATCAACGCCTACTGGGAGCCGCTGTCCTTCGCGATACAGGAAGGGGAGCCCGGAGATTGGAGGCGGATTGTCGATACCGACAAGGACAGTCCTGACGACTTTACAGACACTCCAGTTGCTCCAGTCCTGTCGTCGTTGTCCTATCCGGTGCAACCCAGGTCGGTAGTTGTCCTTGTTCGGTCCTAGTTGAGTGTGGTCTGAATTGGAAAGTGAGCTTGCAATGAAGAACGTGAATCCTGCGGGTCCCGTGATCGCGGGGGTACCAAGCAAGGTGCTCTCTGCAGACGAGCTGCACAGAATGGATGCGTATTGGCGGGCGGCGAACTATCTCTCTGTGGGGCAAATCTATCTGTACGACAACCCGCTCCTTCGCGAGCCACTGAAGCCGGAGCATATCAAGCCGCGCCTGCTCGGACATTGGGGCACGACTCCGGGACTTAATTTCATCTACGTTCATCTGAACCGCCTGATTAAGAAGCACGGCCTCAACGCAATCTACGTCACCGGCCCCGGCCACGGAGGGCCAGGTCTGGTTGCAAACACCTATCTCGAGGGCACTTATAGTGAGTTCTATCCGAACATTCCCCAGAACGCAGAGGGGATGAAGCGACTGTTCAAGCAGTTTTCTTTTCCGGGAGGTATCCCGAGTCATGTTGCTCCCGAAACGCCGGGGTCTATTCATGAAGGCGGCGAATTGGGCTACGCGCTGGCACATGCCTACGGCGCGGCTTTTGACAATCCCGATCTCTTGGTGTGTTGCGTTGTGGGGGATGGCGAAGCGGAAACGGGGCCCCTCGCCACAAGCTGGCATTCCAACAAATTCTTGAATCCGATCCGTGACGGAGCCGTTTTGCCTGTCCTGCATCTGAACGGCTACAAGATAAATAACCCGACCGTACTCGGGCGGTTGAATGACGAAGAGTTGACGGAGCTATTTCACGGTTACGGCTATGAACCTCGTTTTGTAGAGGGGAGCGAACCGGAGCCAATGCACCAGCGAATGGCCGGAGTTCTGGATGTGGTACTCGGCGAAATTCAGGTGATTCAGAGTGAGGCCAGGAACAAAAACTCTTGGGAGCGTCCTCTCTGGCCGATGATCATTCTCCGGACACCGAAGGGATGGACTGGGCCGAAAACGGTTGACGGAAAGCAGGTCGAGGGCACCTATCGAGCGCACCAGGTTCCCATTGCCGAGGTCAAATCGAATCCGCAACACATCCAACAGCTCGAAGAGTGGATGAAGAGTTATCGGCCCGGCGAACTCTTCGATGGAGAGGGCAAGTTGAAACCTGACTTGGCAGAGCTGGCGCCGGACGGAGTCCGGAGGATGGGGGCAAACCCCCACGCCAACGGCGGGCTGCTGCTAAAAGACCTTATCATGCCCAATTTCCGCGAGTACGCCGTGGACGTGCCAAAACCCGGAAAGACCGTTGCGGAAGCGACCCGCGAAATGGGCAAATTCCTTCGCGATGTGATGAAACTGAACAGTGAAAACTTCCGCGTGACGGGGCCCGATGAAACGGCGTCGAATCGGCTCGACGCTTTGTTTGAGGTCACGGGCAAAATGTTCGCTGGAAAGATTCAGCCGGACGATGAGCACCTATCAAACGATGGTCGCGTCATGGAAATACTGAGCGAACATCTGTGCCAGGGATGGCTCGAAGGTTATCTGCTCACTGGACGACACGGATTCTTTTCCTGCTATGAGGCCTTCATCCATATCATCGACTCGATGTTCAACCAGCACGCGAAATGGCTGAAAGTCACGAGGGACATTCCGTGGCGCCGGCCCATTGCTTCGCTAAACTATCTGCTGACCTCGCACGTGTGGCGGCAGGATCACAACGGCTTCAGCCACCAGGATCCCGGTTTCATCGATCACGTTGTGAACAAGAAGGCCGGCGTTGTGCGTGTTTATTTGCCTCCCGATGCGAATACTCTTCTGTCCGTCGCCGACCACTGCTTGCGCAGCAGAAATTACGTGAATGTCATTGTCGCGGGAAAGCAGCCCTCTCCACAGTGGCTCGATATGGACTCCGCCATCCGGCACTGCACGACGGGAATCGGCATCTGGGAATGGGCCTGCACAGACGAAGGAAAGGAACCCGACGCGGTGATGGCCTGCGCGGGAGACGTGCCAACGCTGGAGACCCTTGCCGCTGTAGATCTGCTGCGCCAGCACTTCCCGGACATCAAGATCCGAGTCGTGAATGTGGTGGACCTCATGACCCTGCAACCTCCCAGCGAACACCCGCATGCGCTATCGGACACGGAATTCGATTCCATGTTTACAAAGGACAAACCAATCATCTTCGCCTATCACGGCTACCCGTGGCTGATCCATCGCCTTACCTACCGCCGGAAGAATCACGACAATCTTCACGTCCGCGGCTACAAGGAGGAAGGGACCACGACGACACCGTTCGATATGACGGTGCTGAACGATCTCGACCGCTTCCACCTGGCGGGAGATGTTGTCGATCGGGTCTCGCGGTTGCAGCGCATCGGCGCGCACTTCAAGCAATTGCTTCGCGACAAGCTGGCGGAACACAAGGAGTACATCTGCCGGTACGGTGAAGACATGCCGGAGATCCGCGATTGGAAATGGCCTTACTAGAGAAATGAAAATTCTTGTCCTCAATTCGGGGTCCAGCAGCCAGAAGAGCTCGCTCTACGAGATTGGCGATATTCTGCCTGAGCACGAGCCGAGAGCGCTATGGGAGGGCAAAGTCGAATGGGACGGAGGATGGGCGAAAGTTCGCTTGACGGACTCCGAAGGCGCCACCTCCGAGAATCGCGTCAGGATCGAGTCACGAAGGAAAGCGCTTGAGTATCTGTTCCGCTCGCTTCGGGACGGAAAACTCTCCGGCGGTGCGAAGTCTTCCGAAATCGATGTTGTAGGTCATCGCATTGTCCACGGCGGGCCAACGTTCGCGAAGCCGACTCTAGTCACACTCGAAGTAAAGGAAGCGATCGCGGGCGTTTCCGCTTTCGCTCCTCTTCACAATCGTTCTGAACTCGAAGGTATCGAACTGATGGAACAGCTTCTGGGCTCCATTCCTCAGATTGCAGTCTTTGATACAGGCTTTCACCACAATCTTCCTCTGCCCGCAGCCGTATACCCCGGACCCTATGACTGGCTCGCGCGAGGCATTCGACGTTATGGTTTCCATGGAATCAATCACCAATACTGCGCCGAGCGCGCCGCCCGATTGCTCGGAAAAGAATCCGATTCCATCAATCTCGTTTCCTGCCATCTCGGGAACGGCTGCTCGCTCGCCGCAATCGCGGGCGGCCGCAGCGTCGATACCACGATGGGCTTCACGCCACTCGAAGGGGTCATGATGGGCACTCGCTCGGGGTCGGTGGATCCGGGAATCCTTACGTACCTGATTCGCGAGGAGCAAATGACCGGGCAGGAGCTGGACGAACTTCTGAATGAGAAGTCCGGGCTTCTCGGTATTTCGGGTGTGTCGAGCGATATGCGCCAAATTCTGGCGGCAATGAAATCTGGAAATGAACGGGCGAAGCTGGCCTTTGAAATCTTTGTGCACCGCCTCCGCTCGGGCATTGGGTCCATGGTCGCTGCGCTCGACGGTTTGGATGCCCTGATTTTCACGGCTGGAATCGGAGAGAATTCGCCAGAGGTGCGAGAGGCGGTCTGCGCTCGGCTTGGCTATCTCGGTCTAGAGCTGGACCTGGGAACAAATCAGCAATCCCAAGTAGATCAAGACGTCGCCGCACGCGATTCGAAAGTGCGGGTTTTGGTCGTGCATGCCCAGGAGGAGTGGGCCATCGCTCGGCAGTGTTGGAGGATGTACTCAAAGAGCTAACTCATTTAAGGAGTGGTTCCTGGAGTTGGATTCATCGTTTAGGAGATGCACATGAACGAATTCGAATATACGGTTATTACGACCAATAAGCCATTCCCAGACGCAGTGGAAGCGGTCGAAAAGAAAGCGGCCGAAATGGGCTTTGGTGTTCTGCATGCGCACGACTTCGCAGCGACTCTCGCGGAAAAGGGATTTCCTCGCGAGCCGCTGAAGCTCGTTGAAATTTGCGATGCAAAGTACGCAAGCCAGGTGCTCCAGAAAGATGTGAAGCTTTCGCTGATGCTGCCTTGTCCGATCAGCATTTATGTCGAAAACGGAAAGACCCACATCAGCACGCTCCTCCCTAGCTCGATCGCTCATTTCTTTCCGAACGCCGAGATCGAACGTGTCGCGGCGGACGTAGAGACCGCAGTGCTGAAGATTGTGGACGCCGCTCCCTGAATAGCTGCGCTGTAGTCTCGCAAGGTGGAGTGAGTCATGGAAAAAGGTCCAGAGCATAGCCACACGCAACACCATGGTCATCCTCCCGGCCCAAGTAGGGACGGCGCTCGGGATCATGCCGCCCACGCCGGCCATGATCGTCACGCGGGGCACTCGGTGGCGATGTTCCGCGACAAATTTTGGCTGAGTCTGGCCCTCACGATCCCCGTGGTTTTCTGGTCCAGTGAGGTGCAGCACTGGCTGGGTTATACGGCCCCGGCGTTTCCCGGTTCGGGATTCATCCCTGCAATTCTTGGCACGGTTGTTTTTCTCTACGGCGGGATCGTGTTTATCCGAGGAGCATGGGGAGAGCTCTCGGATCAACGGCCGGGCATGATGACTCTGATCAGTCTGGCCATTGCGGTCGCTTTTGTCGCGTCCGTCGCCGCGACACTGGGACTGTTTGAGGTGGATGTTTGGTGGGAACTGGCAAGTCTGATCACGATTATGGTGCTGGGGCATTGGCTCGAGATGCGAGCCATCTCCCAAGCGCGGGGCGCGCTCGATGCACTTGCCGCGTTACTGCCGGATACGGCGGAGCGCGTAACTGAGTCAGGAACGGAGAAAGCCGCTCTTGCGGAATTGCGCGTTGGCGATGTGGTGTTGGTCCGGCCCGGCGCCCGTGTCCCGGCTGATGGCACGGTCGTGGAAGGCGCCGCAGATGTCGACGAGTCCATGATTACGGGCGAATCGCGAGCTGTTGCGAAGGGGCAGGGCGCAACGGTAGTGGCAGGCACGGTTGCTGCTGGTGGAAGTCTCAGAGTTCGCGTGACTGCCATCGGCGAGCAGACGGCGCTTTCGGGAATCATGCGGCTCGTTGCTGCGGCACAGGCTTCCGGTTCACGCGCGCAGGCCTTGGCCGACCGCGCGGCCGCGCTACTTTTTTATGTTGCGCTGGCCTCCGGCGTGTTGACTCTGGGGTATTGGTGGATCGCGGGTGACAAGGAGCATGCGCTGATCCGAACCGCGACCGTGCTGATCATTGCCTGTCCGCATGCACTTGGTCTCGCGATTCCACTCGTGATTGCGATCTCGACTTCTCTTGGCGCGCAGAACGGTTTGCTAATTAAGGACCGGCTGGCGCTGGAACGCGCCCGGGAACTGGATCTGGTGATTTTTGACAAGACGGGAACGCTGACGCGGGGCGCGCCAGTGCTTTCAGGTATAGTCACTGCTCCGGGGACTACCCAGAACGAAATGCTGGGGCTGGCTGCATCGGTGGAGGCTGACTCCGAACATCCGATTGCCAAAGCAATCGTCAGTGGAGCCAGCAGTCGCGGGGCCGAATATCGCCCGACAATGAAGTTCGAGGCACTCCCAGGCCGCGGAGCCCGCGCGGAAGTAGGTGGAAAAACCGTGGCTGTGGGCGGACCGAGGCTGCTGGCGGATTCGAAAGCTGCCGTGCCGGATGAAATCCAAAAAGTAACACAAGTTTGGGCATCCGAGGGGCGGACGGTTCTTCACGTGGTCGCAGACGGTCGAGCCATCGGCGCACTCAGTGTGGAGGATGAGATTCGTCCGGAATCCGCTGAAGCGGTTCAGTTGCTCCACGGCCTCGGCGTGCGCGTAGCGATGATCACGGGAGACTCGCAAGCGGTTGCCGACTCCGTTGCGCGACGGCTTGGGATCGATGAGGCAGCGGCCCAAGTACTCCCAGCGGACAAGGCGTCCGCGGTCACGCGCTTTCAGGCGGGGGGCAAGAAAGTCGCAATGGTCGGCGACGGAGTGAACGACGCCCCGGCGCTGGCAACCGCGGATGTTGGAATCGCCATTGGAGCTGGAACGGACGTTGCGGTGGAATCAGCGGGAATCATTCTCGTGCGCAGCGATCCGCGCGATGTGGTGGGAGCGATTGAGCTGTCGCGGGCCACCTACAGGAAGATGATTCAAAATCTTATCTGGGCGACGGCATACAACCTGATCGCCATACCAGTGGCTGCAGGAGTTCTTATTCGCTGGAGACTCGACCTCCCCATGAGCGTAGGAGCGATTGCCATGAGCATGTCTACGATCATCGTCGCGCTCAACGCGCAACTTCTGCGCAGATTGAAATTACGCCGCAAGGCGCCGCCAGAGACTGTGCCCGCCAGGGACCTGGCACCGGACTCGCTCTAGAAGAGCTAACGCTTCTGAACCTTACTTGCAACTATCCTGGGCACTCCATTCACCGCGAACATTAGGCCGCGAATCGAGACCGCGTCGCCCACGCTGAGGGCTGAGACGCCGGACATATTTTCGAAGGCTCGCGAAGGCAACACTAGGCGCGATTGCCCTGGGCCGGGCAGCCCGGACTGCGCGAGCGATAGGGCGTCCTGGTGATCGCAACAAACGGATCGGCTGAATGGACCGTCCAATTGAGCGCGGTACCGTCCAACTACCGTCCAAAACTAACAGACTTTTGTTCGAATTCAGGTAACTTAGCCGTGTAAGGTCAACTGAGTCATCAGGGTTTATGGAGCGGGCGATGGGAATCGAACCCACGTCCGAAGCTTGGGCAACAATGGCCAGAGGGCGCTCTGCACCTGAAGCGCGGCAATGATAGTTTGAGTTTACTTCACGATTTCTCGGGGAGGCTCCCCGGGTCCAGGTGATCTTTCCCCGGCAATTCTCATCGTTACTCCAGTCACCCTGCCGACGATTTCAGCCTGAGACGGATAGTCAAATCGCCGCACATCCTGGTGAGAGTGAGGGTGCG
>JBGPIX010000255.1:0-7801 GCA_041485085.1 Candidatus Acidiferrum sp. | reverse complement strand
GCTACAAATTTCAGGCCTAACCCATCGCCTGATTTTGCGTGTCTCACGATAGCGTCGGCCCGGATCTGCCCTTCCTGCACCAGAAAATGCAGCCGGGTCAGAACGCCCTCGGCCTTTGGCTGAGGAGTCTCAAGGAACAAACCTCCCATGCTCATATCTCGGACGCTAGAAATATCTTCACGTCCATGGCACTGCCAGTACACCCAAACGTCCTCGGGCGCTGGAACGCGAGAAGTTAATCTCCGGGATGGGGAGGTTACGGGTCGAGAGGGAGGCTTGCCGGGCGCCATGGTCTTGCGGGTCGATCGCCCAATGCAGCATGAACGGGCGATATGACTGTAGTGTCAAAGTCTGCTGAATCGTTACAAAAGAAACGCTAGGGCTTGAACAGCCACTGTAACGGGTGTTTCACCTGCTTCGTCCTTCGCCCGTTTGATTTCTTTGCTTCGCTTGCCGCCTTCCACAGCGCGTCGTACACTGAGAACATTCTATCGATCACACGAGGGCTCATCCGTGACAACACCTGCACAGTTCGTTCCTGTATCCCAACTTACCCGCAGTGCGCGCAGCGAAGAAGTCGTCGCCAAGCACAAGAAATACCTGTGGCCTTCGGTGACCAATTACTTCCAGCAGCCGCTGGTGGCCGACCGGGGCGAGATGCAGCACCTCTGGGACGTGGAGGGCAACAGGTATCTCGATTTCTTCGGCGGCATCCTTACGGTTTCTGTGGGGCACTGCAACCCGAAGATCTCCAGCAAGGTGAGCGCGCAAGTTAATCGACTGCAACACACTTCGACTCTCTATCCCAACGAACACATCGTGGCCCTGGCGGAGAAAATCGCGCAGATCACGCCCGGCAACTTGCAGCAGAGCTTCTTCACGAATTCCGGCACGGAAGCCAACGAAGCCGCCATCTTACTGGCGCGCATGTCCACCGGCAGCTTCGACGTGGTGGCATTGCGTCATGCGTATTCCGGCGGCTCGGCGCTTGCCAAAGCCGTCACCGCGCACGCACCGTACCGCAAGGGTGGCGTCATCAGCGTGGGCATCTCCCATGCCGTAAACCCTTACTGCTATCGCTGCCCGCTGCACTTGAAGTATCCCGACTGCGAAGTGGCCTGCGCCGGGGACGTGGAAAATCTCATCCAAACAGGAACCAGCGGCAACATCGCCGCGTTCATTGCTGAACCGATTCAAGGCGTCGGCGGTTTCATCACTCCGCCGAAGGAGTACTTCAAGATTGTTTTCAAGATTGTGAAGAAATATGGCGCTTTATTTATCGCCGACGAAGTGCAAACGGGCTGGGGCCGCACCGGAAAGAAATGGTTTGGCATCGAGAATTGGGAAGTCATTCCGGACATGATTACCAGCGCGAAAGGCATGGCCAACGGCGTGCCCGTGGGCTTGACGGTGACGACGCCGGAGATTGCCGGCGGATTCCAGGGCGCGAACATCGCCACGTTCGGCGGCAATCCGGTGACTAGCGTGGCGGCTAAGGCTACGATCGAGCTGATTGAAGAAGAAAACTTGCTGGAGAACGCCGACGTCGTCGGCAAGTACTTCCGCGGCAAGCTGGAAGAATTGCAGGCCAAGCATTCGTTGATCGGCGACGTGCGCGGCATGGGTCTCATGCAAGGGCTTGAACTGGTGAAAGACCGCAAGACGAAAGAACCTGCGCCCGAAGCCGCTACCCAAGTGATGGAGCGCGCGCGCCAGAACGGCCTGCTCATCGGCAAAGGCGGTCTCTATGGCAACACGCTTCGCCTCGCCCCTATGCTGAATACCACCAAGCCCGACGTTGACGAAGCCATCAAGCTCCTCGACAAATCCTTCAGCGAGGTTAAGAATTGAGAAGTAGAAGTTTCCCTGCAGCGCTTGTCATTCTTTCTTTGACGATTTGCGCATTGCCTCTTCGAGTGCGCTCGCAGTCAACCGAAAAGAAGTTTGTCTGGAAGTCAGTTGGGTTTGCGATCGTGAAATTCAATGACGAGGCTCCGAAGTCCTGGAACATTTACCACACGGAGAAGAAAGGGCTGCTGCTGGTGCAGCTGTGGAAACGCTACTTGCTCGTGGATATGAAAGAGCAGGAAGTCTACGAAATCGACCCTCAAACAGTGAAGCCGCAGGGCGACGCGGTGGAATGGTCGCTAGCCGACAAGCCCGAACAGGCGATGGAAACTCCCGATTGGAAGACGAAGGATCTCCGCACCATGGAACTGGTGAGATTTCGGCTTGGCAAGGATGGCCACTTCCTGGAGATGCAGCTCCCGCTGCTGATCAACGGCAAACCGGTGTACTGAGACGCAGATCTCAATGGCGATACACCCCGTAATACCACGGAATGCCGAGCGCGCCCGGTTCAACGCCGACAACCACTGAATCACCGGCACGGAAACGATCATAGTCGTCGAAATCCACCGCCAGCCGCTCGAATTTCTGGCCTTCGCGCCAGGAATGAACAAATAGCCGGCGCGTGCCGCGGACAACTCCCGGCATGTTATAGCGGCCATGGACCGTCGTGGGGTGATACGCCAAGTTCTTTTGCGAGTCGTACCTTCCGTTCACCAGGAGCGTGGCGGCCAAAATCCACGGCAGCGGAATAAATCCTGAGTAGATGCGCTTGAGTACTTCAATTTCGCGGCGATTCCGCGCCCCGCGCTCGAGGAACACGGCTATCGTCAGCCCGATAAAGAAAAGCACGCCGAAAAACACCAGCATCAGGTCCAGATCGAGCGGTGGATAAATCTGGCTGAGGTAAGGGAACAGCAGCGACCCGGTGAGAAATACCGCCGTGCGCTTCAGCAGCCGCCGGCGAAACATCACTTCGGCGGCGGCGGAAGTCAGCCCGCAGGAGGGACACTGATCCGCGATCCGCTCGGAACCGCAATCAAGGCAGCGTGTCATTGGCCTTAGTATAAAACGGGATTAAGAACCGGTGTTGGAGAGAGAGGAAAGCAGATTCTCGAAAAGCTTCTGGCTCTCGGATTCCGAGACCGAGACGGAAACTCCCATACCGCGCCCGGGCTCGATCCGCTTCACGGAACACTCGAGTCTTACGGGGCGTTCGAGACCCAGCCGCGCGGTAAAGCCGGCACCCACCCACAGCGGATCGACGGCTTCTATAAACATCCCGCTCGCACTGATATCGCGCGTGCTTCCGCGAAGGACCGCGGAGCCCCATTCGATCTCGAGGTCGGCGCGGAACGAGTAACGCTGCGCCCAGCGGCGGTCGACTCGCCGGGCGGGATGATCCCCACTGCCCATAGATCGGGTGCAACCCCCTGCCAGGGATTACGTGCCGCGGCGCTCGAGCCAAATCGCCGCTTCTCTGCTGTAAGCATACGCCTTCGTCCACCACAACACATACGACGCCGGCGGCGCATGTTTTGTTCCCGGCAACCGGATTTTCGATGCGGGAAGACTCGCGCACGTGACATCTTGGATGTGTAAATGGAGTGCGCTTACTCGCCATCAGACGCAGGAGGGTCTTTGGCGAAAGCACTACCGTTTACTGCTTTTTTGCTGGCGCGCAGGCGGCGTTGGACCTCGGCTTGCAAATACTTGCGCAGGTTCTCCGGAACGATGCCGGGAGATGCTAGTTCCTTCAGGTCGGACACCGTAAGCTCAGGAAGGTAGGAGAGTATCGTGCCAAGCGGAGCCGAAGGATGCCGAACAAGGGCGAGGCGGATATTGTAAGTAATGGACCACTTGCGATGCTGAACGATAGCTGGAATCACGGAAAGGGGAAGCCTTTCGCGAGCGAGCGCTCTCAGGATTTGCGCCTCCGTCATGTACGGATTGTCGAGAACGATGGTTGTGACTTGCGCGTGGCCTTCCGCGAGCAGCGCCCCGGCCACGCGTGCCGGTCCACGCCGCGCCAACGTGATTTTCTGGCCGAGAGGTAGTTGCGGCAGTCGCGCGAGCAATTGCTCTTCGGCGTTGCGCTTCAACTCCGCGGAAACTCCTGGGAAAATCGCCACCTGCACCAGATCCATCAGGTAGAGGTCGCGGAGAAGCCGCAAGCTGACGAGCCGTGGCGTCCGAGGATGAAACGCCAGCGCTCGCTTTATCCGATAGCTCTTGAGCAATGGCTTGCGTCGCGCCACTTCCTCGAGAATTTCAGCCCGAAGATCTTTTCGCTCCAGCAGCAGGCAGACATGCGTTTCGTCGAGCGCCGGATTGTCCAGCAGTGCAAGGAGCACTTCCGCCGACGCATGATGCAGCAGAACGGCAAGTTCCTCGCCCGTGGCGACGAGCGCCCGTTCCCGGACTGAGGGCTCTCTGGCCATTTCAATATCGCGCGGCCCGCGCCGCTGCTTCCGCGGGGGATATTCGCAGGACGCCGATTTGCGCTTCGGGCAAGACCCGCTTCAACGCCGCGTCAAGTTGCGCATCAAAAAAAGCGCACCGGCCCACAGTTCCCCCCGTTTTCATAATCATAATTTCTTCTCGTGCCTGCCCCGAATGCTCCGCCACCGCAGCCGCCAAAGAAGATAATTCGCGTGCTGCCTGTTGCAAAATCTCGCGCGCGGCCTCATCTCCGGCATCAGCCGCGGCAGCCACAACTGGAAATACGAAAGGAAAAACGCTGTCCGGCTGCTCGGCGGCGCGATCTTGCAGTTCCTGCCAGGAGGCATAACCGAGTTGCTCCAGAATCTTCATCCCCAGCATCGACTCCGTTCCCAGCCGCTCTCGTTCTTTCATAGCTTTCGCAACCGCGCGGCTCCCGATGTCAAATGCGCTGCCGTCGTCACCAAGCCGCGGCCCCTGTCCCCCCGTGCGCCAGATTTGACCTTGCGCATTTCGGGCGATCGCAGCAGACCCGGTGCCGGCGATCAGGACGATCACCGGGCCTTCCCCGGCGGCCGCCAGCGCAGTTTCCAAATCCGTAAAAATGTTGACAGCCGCCCCGGGGAACGCTCTTTTAAGTGACGCTCGCATCCCCTCTTTCAGCTCCGGATTCCCGGTGCCCGCCAATCCCGCGCCGATGGCTCCGACTGCATTTCGCCCCACCCGCGCTTCCTGCAAACAAAGGTCGGCCGCTTTCTCGATTTCACGCGCGGCCGATTCCACACCCACCCGGTAAGGATTCGAAGGGCCGGAAATGCTCCGGGCAATGATCTTTCCCGCCGGGTCCATCAAGACACATTCTGTCTTTGTGCCGCCGCCATCAACGCCCAGAACGTAATCCATGCATCGAGCATACGTGAAAAATGGCAAACCGGAATCGTTTCGCGGCGCGGCGGTTGCGAAAATATTGACAGCAGGCGCAGCCGCTTCTTGACGAGGCGACAGCAGGACACTATCCTCGACGCACTTTTCCGCAGCAGCGGCGGTCGCGGCGGGAACGATACTTCATGCGCATCCATCCGCTGGACCTGGCGATTGTCATTGTCTACTTGCTCGGCGTCACCGCGCTGGGGATCCACTTCCGCCGCGGGCACCAAAACGCGACGGACTATTTTCTGGGCGGCCGCACCGCACCATGGTGGGCACTCGCCTTTTCCATCGTCGCCACGGAAACTTCCACGCTTACGATCATCGGGACACCGGCCATTGCCTACGGCGGAAGTCTTACGTTCCTTCAGTTAGTCTTCGGCTATCTCATTGGCCGTGTTCTTATCGTCCTGCTGCTCCTGCCCGGCTATTTTCGCGGCGAATTCTTAACTGCCTATGCGCTGATCGAAACGCGCTTTGGCGAGCGCATGCGCGCCGTCGCAGCCAGTACTTTCCTCGTCACCCGCGCCGTCGCCGAAGGCGTGCGCGTTTCAGCGATTGCTCTCGTGGTCAGCGTTGTGCTCGGAACATCGGAGAAACTAGCCGTAGTCATCGTTATCGCGCTCACCGTTTTGTACACCTTCGAAGGCGGCATGAAAGCGGTGATTTGGACTGACGTGGCCCAACTCTTGCTCTATCTGACGGGGAGCGCCGTAACGTTTTTCGTCTTGCTGCACCGCATTCCCGGCGGATGGAGCGAAGTCACCCAGGTCGCAGCCGCGGCAGGCCACAAGCTGCAAGTTCTCGATTTTTCCTGGAATCTCGCCACCAAATATACCTTCTGGTCCGGACTCATCGGCGGCGCGTTTCTCACTATGGCCAGCCATGGCACCGACCAAATTATCGTGCAACGACTGCTGGCCGCGAAAAACGAGCGAGACAGCCGGCGCGCTCTGCTCGCGAGCGGTGCCATTGTTCTCTTCCAGTTCACCGTGTTTCTGCTGATCGGCGTCCTGCTCTATGTATTCGCTCAACACTCGCCACTCCTGGCGCCCGGCGAACGCACCGATCGCATCCTTCCGCTTTTTCTTGTGCGCGAGATGCCGGTAGGACTTGCCGGCCTGCTGCTCGCTTCGATCGTCGCCGTTGCCATGTCCAATGCCAGCGGCTCGTTGAATTCTCTCGCCGCTTCGAGCGTTCTTGATTTCGCAAGACTGCGCGGACAGAGTGCCGATCCCGTCCATTTCCTGCGCCTCTCCCGAGGCATGACGCTCGCGTGGGGTCTTGTGCTCATGGGCTTCGGCCTGGTGAAGTGGGGCCCGCTTCTCGAAACTGGTCTGACGGTAGCGTCTCTTCCCTTCGGCAGCTTGCTAGGTCTATTTCTGCTGGGCACGCTCGATCGTCGTGCCACTGCGAACGGCGCGCTGGCAGGGATGGTCGCCGGATTGGCGGCAATCCTATGCGTTTTTCGTTTCACGTCCGTAGCATTTACGTGGTATGTCCTCATTGGCGCAAGTGTGACATTTGCGGTCGGATGGATCGCAAGTCGAGTTCGGCAGAAGTAGGGGCGCCCGCCGCGGCGGGCGCCCCTACTTGAGAAAACTGAGCCACTGGGAAGAAATTTCAGCGGGGTGACATGACCGAAAAGCGTCTGGAACTGGTGCGCGGGCTGGGCGCGTGGGCGTCCGCGGCCATCGTTGTCGGCACCATGATTGGCACGGGCATCTTCCTGAAGCCCGCCGAAATGGCCCGCGAAGGCCGCAGCGTCTCCGTCGTTTTTGCCGCGTGGATCGTTGGCGCGATTCTCTCCATCTTCGGCGCGTTCTCCTTCGCTGAATTGGGCTCCATGATTCCGGAAGCCGGCGGCGAATACGCCTATCTCCGCCGCGGCTTCGGACCGGTTTATGGTTTCATTTTTGGCTGGATGCATTCCATCGTCGGCCGCCCCAGTTCCCTCGCCTCCATCGCCGCAGGCATGATGCGCTTTCTCAGCTTTCTCCTCCCGAGCATCGCCCTTCCACTTTTCACCATTCACATCGCGATTCCTGGCCTCACTGGCTGGATCAAGCCTTACGATTTTGTGTTCACCTGGGCGCAACCGCTCGCGGTCGTCTGGCTTCTGATCATGACCGGCGTGAACTATCTCGGCGTACGGCTGGGTGGCGCGGTGCAGATTTTTTTGACGACCATTAAGATCACCTCTGTGGCGATTGTCATCGCCGTGGCGTTTTTTGCGCCGGCGAGCACGCAAGCGAGCGGCGTGCAGCCGTTCTGGCCATCGGGAATGGGCGCCAGCGCGATCTTCAGCGCGTTCCTTGCGGCGCTGGCGGCGGCACTCTGGGCATACGACGGATGGGAAGACCTGAACCTGGTCGGCTCCGAAGTGGAAAATCCGCAGAAAAACTTTCCTCGCGCCCTGGTTGGCGGAGTCGGATTTGTCGCCGTCGTTTATCTTTTGTTTAGCGCGGCTTGTTTGAAAGTTCTGCCGTTCGACACCGTGGCGACATCAAGGCACATCGCCTCCGATGTGGTGGAGCATATCAAGGGAGCCACTGCCGCGAGTTGGATCACCCTTGCCATGGTC
>JBGPIX010000254.1:0-7812 GCA_041485085.1 Candidatus Acidiferrum sp. | reverse complement strand
TCCCACCAGGGCAGCGGCCACTTTGTGGCCAATTTCTTCGGGTGGCCCGCCGAGTGATCCCATGGTGATTACGACGCCGAGCACTGCAGCGACGATGCCGAGCCCGGGAAGAGCGTCGGCCATGGTCGAAAGCGCGGCGATAGGTTGGGCCGTATCGTGGTGATGCACATCCATGTCCAACTCCATCATCTGATCAACGTCGAAGGGCTCCACACCGCCGCCGGAGGCCATGCGAATGGTGTCGCAGACAAAGGCAAGAGCGTGGTGGTCCTTCAGAAATTTGGGGTACTTCGAAAAAACGGGACTTTTTTCCGGGTCATCGCTGTCCGTTTCCAGAGCCATCAGACCTTCTTTGCGCGCGCGGGTGAAAAGCTCATACATCATTTTTAGAGTTTCGAGATATTTTTCCTTGCCGAATTTCGATCCGCCAAAAGCGCCCGCGACTCCGCCGGCAATGGCTTTCAAGATGTGCAAGGGATTGGCGATCAAGACAGTCCCAATCGCCGCGCCGCCGATGATGAGCAACTCCGCAGGCTGCATGAGCACCATCAGGTTGCCGTGCTCCATGAGGTAGCCGCCGACGACCGCGGCGATTACCAAGACGATTCCAATGATTACGAACATAACGATTCGATCCTCAGTTGCTTCCAGGTCCTCAATCGCGCCGCAGGACTAGGCGGTTTCCGCCCTGCTCAACGCATTCGCGCAAGCCGTCCTCTGCGCGCAACAACATTGCCTCGGTGGTATCCGCCGTTTTCACGGTAGTAGCGCCCATCGAGACCGTTACCTCGAGCTTGTCGCCCCACCACTCGACCTTGCACTGGTTGATCATTTTTCTCAGACGCTCGCCCACTCTTGTTACTTCGTCGTCGCTGCACTCCATCAGCACGGCCAGGAACTCGTTTTCCATCCAGCGCCCCAGAAAGTCCGTCGGGCGCAAGCTGTTTTCCAACGTTTGCCCCACAACGCGAATCATGGCGGTGACGGCGCCGCTGCCATATCGCGATTTGATCCCGTCCAGCCGGTCGATGCCGATACACAGGATCGAGAATGGGACGTGATGATCTGCAAAAGTGACGAGGGCCTCGCGAAGATGCGTTTGCACCATCCCGTGGTTTAATACGCCGGAGTCCTGATCCAGGCACCCGTAGGCCGCGAGTTTGTTCTGGCGCTCGGCGAAACCAGCAGTGGAGATGACCTCCTCGAAATTTTCCACAGCCCCGATGACCGAGCCGTGGGCGTCTCGAATTGGAGCGGCATGGAGTCGCACGAGGAGCCTGTGCCCTGACTTATGTCTTAGCGAAACCAGGGCGTCACTGACCTTGCCTTCGCGCAAGACATTCGAGACGGGCAGAGCTTCTTTGGCGATGACGTTGTTTTGGCCGTCGAGATGACCGAGAACATCTTCCAGGGAGGAGTGGCCCACGATATCTTGCCGCAAGTAGCCTGTAATGCGTTCCGCGCCGGTGTTCCAGAACATGATCTTCCCGGTGCGGTCGACGAGGTACACTCCGGCCGTCAGGTTATCAAGGACTGCGCGGTAGACTTCCGGATCGTCAAGAGGCAGCATCCGATGCTAAACCCCGAAACTCCGAGGTTTCTACCGCAGCTTTAGTTCCACGCCTTTCTAGTCAAAGCTCCTCTAATCATTCCGCTTCGGAGCTTCGGGGGCGTACCGACGTGTTGCTCTTGAGCAAGAACGGGAAAGAGCCGTGCCGTTTTGGCACAGACCCGGCTCGCAATGGGAATGACGGGGGCGCTATTTTCCAGTTGCGTGTCTTGCGGATATCCACGAGACTCGGTGCCAATTCTTCTGAGCTTGGGAGGGGACATGACACGGGTTCGCAAGGTTTTGAGCGTTGTGGTGCTGTGCGTATCTGTTTCTGCTGCTGCGCCGGCTCGGGCTGCTCAAACCGCCACGGCCGCGAAACCTGCCTCGAAAGCCGCCTCAGAAAAGCCCTCGGCGACAAATTCACTGAACGCTCCCCACGCTCTCGAGAAGGCCGACGTCGAGGCATTTTTTGACGGCATCATCCCGCTGCAGTTGGAGCGCAGCGATGTAGCCGGAGCCGCCGTATTGGTGATGAAGGACGGAAAGGATTTGCTGAGGAAGGGCTACGGCTACTCCGACGTGGCGAAGAAAAAACCGGTCGATCCTGAAACGACGATGTTTCGTTTAGCTTCCATCTCAAAATTATTCACCTGGATTTCCGTCATGCAATTGGCGGAGCACGGCAAGCTGGATATCGATGCGGACGTAAACAAATATCTCGATTTTCAAATCGAGCCGGCTTTTGGCAAGCCTATCACGCTGCGGAACCTGATGACCCACACTGGCGGCTTTGAGGAGGAAATTCGCGACATTCTCCTGACCGATCCGAAGCAGGCGACGCCGCTCCGAGAGTTCATGATCGCGAATCAGCCGCGTAGGATTTTTCCACCAGGGGAAGTGCCCGCCTACTCGAACTACGGGGTTGGACTCGCGGGGTACATCGTTCAGCGTGCGAGTGGCGAGCCGTTTGAGCAATACGTAGCGGAACATATTTTTCAGCCGCTGGGGATGAAACACTCCAGTTTTAGACAACCTCTTGCGGAAGACCTTTTGCCGTTTCCTTCGGATGGCTACCGAAACAATACGGAAAAACCGGCTGTCGGTTTTGAGATTTTCAATCCGGCTCCGGCGGGGGGCGTTTCCTCATCGGCGTCCGATATGGGCCGGTTCGCTCTGGCGCTTTTGAACGGCGGCGAATGGGACGGCCACCGGATTCTGAAGCCTGAAACATTGAACACGATGTGGACGAAACAGTTCGGCACTTCCGAGGCGCTACCCGCCATGTGTATGGGTTTTTACCAGACTTGGCGGAACGGGCTTCATTTCATCGGGCATGACGGCGACCTCATCGCTTTCCACAGCATGTTTCTCCTCGAGCCCAAGGAAAAGCTGGTGATCTTTGTTTCCTACAATTCCGCCGGTTCAGCAAACAAAACGCGCTCGGAAATCTTGACGGCTTTTGCAGACCGTTACTATCCGTACTCGGGGAAGCCCGAGTTTCAGAAGCTTCCCGAGGAGGATCTTAAGACGATCGCGGGCACTTATCAGGCCACGCGCCGATCCGCGAGCAACAAGCTGAAGATAGGGAGCCTCATCGAACAGGGGGAGGCCACTGTTGATAAAGACGGCGTACTAAAGGTGGATGATTTCAAGGATTTGCGCGGACACGTGCGGCAATGGAAACCCATTGGCAAGGATTTATGGCAGGAGGTGGAGGATCAGAGACGCATGTTTGCGATCCGCGACAGCTCGGGGAAGATCGTGCGTCTCGCGGTCAGTTTTCCCGGAGTGCAGTTCGAGCGCGTCCCCTGGTATGAAAACGGGCAAATGATTTTGCCAATCCTGATAGTTAGCTTGGTGATTCTAGCGGCGGTGGTTGCGGCCTCTTTGTTGCGGTTGGGGCGTAGGATTTTTCTTTCCAAGCGGCCTCCGCTCAAACAGCAGCCCGGCAGTGTGCGGCTCACGATGGGGTCAAGGCTGTCTGCCACGGCGTGGATTGTTCTGGCCGCCGGAACCGGGGTACTCATGTCGCGTTTAGAGAATGAGACGATGTTGCCGACTCACGCCATCGACAAATACTTTGTCATGATGAACCTGGTTACGGGCGTCGCGATTGTTCTGAGCGTGTTTGCGGTATACGCGGGATTGCGCGTTTGGCGGCTCTCCGATGTCCGCTACATTTCCAAGGTGAAGTTTTCGTTGGTCGCGGTGGCGTGCATTTTCCTGACGTGGTTTTCGGTCCACTGGCACCTGATCGGGCCAGCGCACCGCTTCTAAAAAAAAATGGCCAGCACCCGCGAAGCGAGACAGAGGCACCCGCGTAGCCTGAGTTTCTTAAGAGACAGGAGGATTTCCCGCGGAAACTGGTGGGCCTGGGTGGACTTGAACCACCGACCTCGCCCTTATCAGGGGCGCGCTCTAGCCACCTGAGCTACAGGCCCAAATCGAGGAACAACTTTAAAATTCTAACAGGCGAACAAGGCCCGGCACAACTGCAACCTCTCCGCCGGACGCCTTGGGCGAAAAATCAGCCTCTACTGCACAAAACCGACGTTCGGAGCCGGAGTGCTGCCTTCCGGAGATTCCTTAATGGTCCCGAACTGGGCTTCGTAGCGCGCGAGATTCTCGCCCATGGCGCGCCAGATGCGTTTCGCGTGTCCTGGGCTGAGGATCATGCTGTTGAGCAGTTTTCCTTGCGCGCCGTTGGGGAAAATATAGATAAAGTTCATGGTGAACTCTTCGAGATTGTGGTGAATCATCACCAGGTTGCTGTATTGCCCTTGCAGCTCTTTTTCGTCCGCCTTGATCTGCACCTGGCCTTGCACTGGCTGCTCTTGATCCATTTCGTTTCTCTCCCGGAAGTCTGACTCGAACTTACCACAAGCACCCGCGGTTAGCATGGTGTGCGCCGCGCGTCGCGAACCAAGCCATCCCCATTAGCACATAGGACATGGAGTCCCATTGACAAGCGTGCTTATTAAGTGTAGTTTATGAATGTTATTTAGCATAGTTAACTACAGACATGGCACGCACGGTCCCACCCCAACTCGAAACCGAGCCGGTTCTCCCTGGCGAAACTTCCAACAACCTTTGCTTGCCGCCGGCGGTTCACACCCGAGTTGTGCTGCCTTCCTTGCCTGAATCACATCGCACGATTCCATTTTCTTCGGGTGCTTCCTGGTTCCGCAAAATGCTGGCTTTTGCCGGTCCGGGGTATCTCGTGGCGGTGGGTTACATGGATCCAGGGAATTGGGCCACGGACATCGGCGGCGGCTCGAAATTCGGCTACACGCTTCTCAGCGTCATCCTCATCAGCAACCTGATGGCGATGTTTTTGCAGGCTCTTTCAGCAAAGCTGGGGATTGCTTCCGGGCGTGATCTGGCCCAGGCGTGCCGAGAACATTATTCGCGCCGTACTGGCGTGTTTCTCTGGGTGGTTTGCGAAATCGCTATCGCTGCTTGCGATCTCGCCGAAGTTCTGGGTTCGGCCGTGGCGCTGAAACTTCTCTTCGGCTTGCCACTGCTCGCCGGCGTCCTAATCACTGCATTCGATGTACTCATCGTGCTGGCATTGCAGGGGCGGGGGTTCCGGCTGGTCGAAGCTTTCGTTGTCACGCTAATCGCTTCGATTGGCGCTTGTTTCGCCTACGAAATCTTTTTCGCGCATCCTCTCTGGCGGGAAGCCGCCATCGGTTTTATTCCGCGCGCCGAAATTCTTCGCAACCGCGAAATGCTTTACATCGCCATCGGCATCCTGGGTGCCACGGTCATGCCTCACAATCTCTATTTGCACTCCAGCATCGTGCAAACGCGAGCTTTCGGTATTTCCGCGCGCGATCGTCGCGAAGCGGTGCGTTACGCGATCTTCGACTCCACGCTGGCCCTGGGTTTTGCGCTGTTCATCAATGCCGCGATTCTGGTTCTTGGCGCCGCTGCTTTCCACACCCGCGGACTGCACAACGTGGCGGAAATCGCCGACGCCTACAAACTTCTCAGCCCCGTCTTGGGAGCGAGCCTCGCGAGCACGCTCTTCGCTTGCGCGCTGCTGGCCTCTGGCCAGAATTCCACGCTCACCGGCACGCTGGCCGGGCAGATCGTGATGGAGGGCTTTCTCGACATCCGGCTCAAGCCTTGGCTCCGGCGGCTTATCACCCGATCGATCGCGATCATTCCTGCCGCCCTGGTGATTGGTTTTGCGGGCGAGAACAAAGTTACATCGCTGCTGATCCTAAGTCAGGTGGTTCTCAGCTTCCAGCTGCCCTTCGCGGTAATTCCGCTGATCCAATTTACCGGTGATCGCTCCAAGATGGGTGAATTCGCCAATTCGCGGCTCACCACGGTTGTCGCCTGGGTAGTTGCCGCCGCCATCCTCTTCTTTAATGCCGAGTTGGTCTGGCTCATCTTCCGCTCCTAAGAGTGGCACAGCCCGGCAACTTCATTTCCAGGTTTACTTTCGTTGTCCTGCCCGTTGTGCGAGAATTTTCAAGGCCACCATGCCCCCTGACGCGCAGCCTAATCTCCAGACGCGCAAACTCCTCTTCGCTGTACTCCTCGGCTTGATTTGCGTTCTGATCGTTTACACCGCTTTCCAGAGTAATAAGCCGTGGGTCGTTCCGGAGGAAGTCAAAAGACTTAAGAATCCTCTCACACCCTCAGAGTCCACTTTGAAGGCTGCCAGGGGGGTTTACATAAATGAGTGCGCCCAGTGCCATGGCGAACGCGGCAAGGGCGATGGCCCGGAGGCCGCCATGCACAAGCCTGCTCCCTCCGATATCACCGACTCCAAGCACATGAATACCATCAGTGACGGCGAAATCTTTTATCAAATAAGTGAGGGCAGAAAGCCCATGCCGTCGTTCAAGAAACGGTTGACCGAAGATCAGCGCTGGGGGCTGGTTCTTCTCGTGCGCTCTTTTGCTCAGCCGGCTGCTGCTCCCAAAAATTGATCTTGCCGATTGAATGCGTTTTTTAGCCGGACGCTTCCAAAGATGTGGGCAATGTCCGCTTTTTTCAGCCGCTCATTTCGTCCCCTCAATCCCCGCGGCTCTCCGCTGAGCTATACTTCGGCTCGTCGCTCCTTCGTATTCGTTCCGGGAGGTTTTTCATGGGAATCACCAATGCGGCTCGAACGCCGATGGCGCGAGTGTGCAGTTTGCTCTTGCTCGCTCTGCTTCTTCCGGCCTCTTTTGTTTTCGCACAAGCTTCGAACGTCGATCTACTCCTCCTCGATGCGCGTGTCATTACCATGAACGAGAAGCAGCCCTCGGCACAGGCCATCGCGATCCGGGCTGACCGCATCGTTTGGGTGGGGAGCAACGACGAAGCGAAACGGCTCTATCCCAAGCCTGCTCGCACCATCGATCTCCACGGCGCAACGATTCTTCCCGGTATCATCGATGCTCACACGCATCTGATTAACCTTGGGCAGAGTCTGGTGCGGCTGAATCTCAAAGACGCCGCCACAGAAAAGGATATGGTTGAACGTGTAGAGAAGCGAGTTGCTTCTGCGACTCCGGACGAATGGATTCTCGGCTGGGGCTGGGATGAAGGCAAATGGGCTTCGAATTACCCTTCGAACCGGCTACTCAGCGAGGTATCTCCGAAGAATCCCGTATTTCTGGTGGGACTCCACACGTTTGCTGCCTTGGCCAACAAGAGGGCTCTCGAACTCGCCGGCATCACCAAAGACACGCAAGACCCGGAGAACGGAAAGATTCTTCGAGAGGAGACCGGCGAACCTACGGGCATCTTGCTCAATCGCGCGCAAGCTTTGATCGAGAAACACATACCGTCGATGACCCTCGTTCAGGTGAAGAGGGCCATCCAGCTTGCGGCTCGCGAGTGCGTCCGCAACGGCCTCACCTCCGTGCATGAAGCCCAGGTGACGCCCATCATGATTCAGGCATTTCGAGAGCTGGTGCAGGAAGGACGCTTGCCGATCCGGATTTACGCGATGCTCGATGGCGCGGACAAGAATCTGGTGGACGAATGGCTCCAGCGCGGACCGGAAATCGATCCGCACCATCGGCTAACCATTCGTGCGATCAAGGTTTTTGCCGACGGGGCGCTTGGCTCGCGAGGTGCAGCGCTCCTTGAGCCCTACACCGACACTCCGCAAACAATGGGTGTAATGACCACTCCTCAGTCCGAAGTCTACAGTCTGACTTTGCGGTCCTTACAACACCGTTTTCAGGTCTGCACGCACGCCATCGGCGATGCCGCCAATCGCAGCGTGCTGGATGCTTACGCTCAGGCGTCGC
>JBGPIX010000253.1:0-7869 GCA_041485085.1 Candidatus Acidiferrum sp. | reverse complement strand
CGGGTGTTATCGAGCCGTTATGGGCGGGCTTCCCGGCCGCTCCATGTATACCGCCAGGACTCCCGCGGCGGTGGCCACCAAGATCGGACCCAACACCAGACCGAGCATTCCGAACAGGCCGACGCCGCCAACCACACTGATAAAGATCACCAAACCGCTTAGTTCTGTGCGCCCGCCCAGTAGCAACGGCCGCAGAACGTTGTCGACGATGGTAGAAACGCCCGCACATATCACCAGCAAAAGAATGGCCAGCCCCCAATGCCCTGTGAACCCAAGCCACAACGCCGCGGGAACAAAGATCAGGCCAGAGCCGACCACCGGCACCAGAGAGAAAAAGGCCATGGCCACCCCCCAGAAAAGCGGCGCGGGCAACTTCACGAGCACGAAACCCAATCCGCCGATGGCCCCTTGAAGCGCGGCGAGAATTAGACTCGTTGTTACACTTGCAGAGATAAGGTCCCGCGTTTGCGTCATCAAGGCGTCGCGATGTTCCGTGTCAAAAGGCAGGATGCTGCGGATTCCGCGGATGAACTGGTCTGCATCGCGGAAAAAATAAAACATCGCGAAGATCATGACGAACAGATCGAAGATGAACGCCGCGATATTCTTGAGGACGGTGCCCAGGCGCTCAGCAAGAAAACCCGCCTCTTTCTGGACGCCCTGCTCGACCATCTCCGCCACGTCTGCGTTGGGATCCAGTCCCGGCACGTGCTGGGCGATCCAAGCCCATTTTTTCGCGACCATTGGCGCGTGCTCTTCCACAATCGAATGCTGTACGCCGCGTGAAATCGAAACGGCCTCGCGCACAAAAAGAGTAGTAAGCAGAATGGCGGGCACGATGAGTAAAATGGTCACCGCTAGCGTGCTGAAGAGCGCGGCGCGCTGTGCGGAGAATCTCCGCGCCAGCCGGACGTGCATGGGGTAGAAAAAAATCACCAGAATGGCGGCCCACCCGAGCGCCGCAAGGAATGGTTCATAGATCCTGAAGACGAGGTAGATGAGCAAAAGCAAAACACCGTACGAAAGAACAGTGGTTAAGCGGTCACTCGTCGTCCTGTTCGTGGAGGGGGCAGCGTTCATGGACGTACTATACTGTTGATAGACCGAACGAAGATTGATAGTTTCTCGTGCAAGCTCCACCAGGTCGCGCGCGGATCAACGAGCCAATTTATCATGTCCACTAAGTCCATCCCGCTTAGCTCCTACCAGATTCGCCTCCTTGCTGTACTTGCTTTGATCAATTTTGTCAACTTCGCCGCACGGCAGGTCTTTGTCCCGCTGATTCCGCTGTTGCGCGAGCATCTTCACGCCACCGACGCCCAGCTTGGCTCGTTGCAGACTTTTCTTCTGGTGGTTCTTGCCGCCGGCAGCATCCCTTTCGGATTCTTCGCCGACCGTTTCAGCCGCAAGGGCATCATCGCCATCGGGATCATGTTCTGGAGCGTCGCGACTTTTGTTGGCGGTCTCGCCCCCAATTTTCTCTTCTTCCTGGTGGCGCGGGCGTTCGTTGGGCTGGGTGAGGCTGCCTACGCCCCTGCCGCGCAATCGATGATTTCCGGCGCCTTCCCGCAGGAACGGCGGGCCGTTGCCCAAGCCATTTTCGCTTCCGGCATGTTGCTCGGAGCAGCTGCCGGCCACGTTTTGGGCGGAATCATAGGTCCGCGCTACGGTTGGCAGGAGGCACTGTTCATCGTGGCGTTTGCCGGCATTGTGCCGGGAATAGCGCTTTTCTGGATTGAAGAGCCGCCTCGCGGTCCTCGTTCGGAAGTGGTGCCCATCGCACGGCTACTGCGCGTCCCCGCGTTCGTCGCCATGATTTGCGCTGGGATTTGCATTACATTTTCGAGTGTTTCGCTTCTCACGTGGAGCACGGACTTTGCCGTGAGTTATAAGGACTTTACTTTGCGCGAAGCCTCCGTCTCGCTGGCGGTGATTGGTCTGTTGTCGGCGCTCTGCGGGGTCCTAACTGGTGGATTCGTGGCCGATCGCTTGCATCGAAGCTTTTCCTACGGGCGCATCATCGCCATCGTGGCCGCCTTCTTACTCGCGGCTCCGTGCCTTTTGCTGGCCATCCAGACGGAAGAGAAAACGACCGTGCTCGTCGCTCTCGCCGTTGCCTTCTTTTTCATGTCCTGGTATCACGGCCCCGTCACCGCCGTTCTTCATGACATGATGCCGCGCCGCGCGCACGCCACTTCCGTCGGCGTGTACATGTTTGCCACCCAATTGCTGGGCGGACTCGGCCCGCACGTGGTGGGGAGAATTTCGGATCTTCGCGATCTGCAGCTGGGCCTGCAAATCGCTGTTGCCGTGCTGGTTTGCGGCGCGCTCCTGATGCTTCTCGTTATTCATTTTATTCGTCGCGATGGCATTCGCCATCCAACCCTCGAAGCGTTCCACGCCGAACCCGGCGATTGATTGTTCAAAAAAACAGGCGGGCCGAAGCCCGCCTGTTCGCGATCGTTTTCTGGGGATTCCTACTTGATGCCAACCTGGGCGATTAGGCGCAGTACATCGTCGTGGGCCACGTCGTAGAGCGGCCGCACATCTGCCTCCTCGAGCCGCTCGCGCAAATACTCAGCAGCAACAAAGCTCGCTTCGCGGTCGGTCAAGTCGCGCCCTGCTTTGTCGCGGAATTTCACGAACGCGGTGTGCGCCAGTCCGACGACATGGGCCTCTCCATCCACAAAAAACTTTGTGTCGATGGTGTCCGAATGCCGCGTCGCAATGCCGTTCCACATGTGCGAGAAGCGGCACTGATACGTTTCCCCGCTTAATTTCGAGGTGACTTCGAAAGCGCCGATGAATTGGCTCATCGCGCCAAAATTCGCTAATTGTGGGCGTGTGGTCACGCGCGCTCCTCTTGAACAGTTCTCAGTTGTCAGTAATAAGTCTGTAGTAAGGAAGAAAATATTGGAAGGAGACTTTCATTCCTTACTTCCCTGCGCCCGTACTTCCTTGCTTCTCTTATCTGCTGACTGCGGCGGCCGTCTCCACTTGCGAGTAACTCCGAATTGCTGTTCCCACTCCCGCGCCACTGGGCACGCGGAATCCCTGATCGAGCAAGCACTTTTCCAGCGCCGCGAGGAATAGCAGCACAAAAGGCTTCTGGCTGCAGTAGCCCATCAAACCCACGCGCCAGATCTTGCCTTTCACCGGGCCGAATCCACCGGCGATTTCGATGTTGAATTCGTCGAGCAACTGATTCCGTACTTTCCCATCGTCGACGCCGCTGGGAATCATCACCGCCGTAACTGTTGGCAAACGGTCTGCCGGGTTTTTCACCAGCAGATCCAGCCCCATGGCCTCGAGGCCTGCGATCAGCGCGAGCTGGTTCACGCGATGGCGCTCCCAGCGCGCCTCCAGACCCTCTTCCATTACCAACCGCATCGCTTCGCGGAGCGCGAAGATCAGCGAAATCGGCGGCGTGTGATGATACAGCCGGTCTTTCCCCCAATAGTTCATCGCCGTGGTCAGGTCGAAATACCAGCTCTGCACTTTGGTCTTGCGCTTGCGAAACACTTCCTCAGCTGCCGGGCTCACGGTAATCGGCGACATTCCCGGTGGCGCGCTGATGGCCTTTTGCGATCCGCTGAAGCAAATATCAATGCGCTGCTTGTCCACATCGAGCGGCACGGCCGCAAGCGACGCCACCGTGTCCACAATCAGCAGCGCCCCCAATTCGTCCGCGACCTTGCGGTAGGCGTCGACGCCTGTGAGCACGCCGGTCGAAGTCTCCCCCTGCGCGAAGCCGATAATCTTGATCTTCTTGCCCTTGCCAGCACGGCGAACATCTTCGGCATCCACCGGCTTTCCGTACGGCGCCTCCACCTTGGTGACTTTTGACGACGCCCGAGTGGCAATCTCGAACATGCGCTCGGAAAAAACGCCGTTGACCGCCACGATGCCTTCGTCGCCCTCTTCCAGCGTATTCAACACCGAGGCTTCAATCCCGCCCGAGCCGGAGGCCGAAAGCGGCATGGTGATGCGGTTTTCCGTCTGAAAAATCTGCCGCAGCAGGATTTGTGTCTCGTCCATGCAGCCCTTGAACCACGGGTCCATGTGTCCCACTAGCGGCGTGGCCATCGCGCGATAGACGCGCGGATCGATGGAAGACGGCCCGGGAGTGAGCATCAACCGCACCGGAGGATTGAGTTCGCCAACGTGTTGCGTCATGACGTTTTGACCTTCTTTTTCTTGCGCGTGATTCGCGCGTCTGAATCTCGAACCGCCCGCGAAAGCGCTCTCGGGGACTATTCCTGCCACGGCGGAAACACCAATTTTCGCGCAATCCCCACACCTGCGCAACCGACAATTTGGCTGCAAGGCCTCGACCGGCCTAGCCATGTAGCCACTTCGAAGGGGTGGAATCTGCGTCAAAGGACGCGTTCGCTAGAATTTACCTGTGGGATGTGAGAGGTATAGAGTACCAGCAGACAAGCCCAGCTATTTTCGCCCTAAGTTCTGAGTCACCATCCAGCTGTAAACGGCATTCAGGTACTCCCGGAATTGGCGCGCTTGCGCCGGATTTGTCTCCCGCTGGATCATCGTTGCAAGAATCGGCTCCAGGAATCGGCCGTAGGCCTTCAATGTTGCGGTGTCTTGGGAGGCAAGCGCTTTCTCGACTTCTTTTTCCGTCGCGGGCGTGACGAGTTCCAACCGGCCCACAAATACACGCACGGTTTGCGCGGGCGCGGGCTTGATCGAGAGTGGCAGCACCTCGTTCACAAACGCAGACGGAACGATGTACAGCAGCCGGCTGCCTTCCTCAAACCAGGAATTCCTCCAAGTTTCGACCATGGCATGGGCTTCGTCCTGATAGAGGCCTTGGCCAACCAGAATTCCCTCCAGGTCGCGGCCCAAGTCATCGATACTGGCGGTCAGTTCCGGCATATCAAGAATCACTTCTTCCTTGAGTGCACCGTCGATGCGATACCCTACTTTCTCGCCCCGCCGCTCGAAGAGAATCGTCCTTGGGATTTCCTGCTCGCTGCGATTTTTGACTCGCAGCTTCCCATCCGTGTCCATCGTTGCAGAAAGCGGCACGGAAAACGCAGAAACGCCGCGATAGAAGAGAAACTTTTCTTGCTGCTCACCTGAGGCGGTCTTCACTCGCAAGGGAGTCGAAGAAGTCATTCGAGCAGCAAAATAGTGATTGTTCCGGTCTCCGCTCGGGAATTCCGGTCTCCCACTTGGCGCAAGCGTGACGGAATCCCAAGCGATACTTCCGTTGGCGCTTGCTTGACGGAGGATTGGGTTGTAAAGATTTTCAGCCGTGGGCCCGACGTGGCTGGCGTGCGGATACCATTCCGTGATCACCCCTTTGGCGAAACTCACGCTCACCGATACGGTCTCTTCCTTTGAGCTATAAAAATACAGGACCGGCGTCTCCATCCGCACAGTGCCACGCAACCCAAGTTTGAAGCCCGGATCGCGAAAGTGTTCGACGAACGCTGGAAGGTCCGTAGATCCGGTGAGCGGCGACCATTCCACGGCTTGTCCGTCACTTCCGGCAATCGAAGTAAAAGTGCCCCATTCGTGCGCCGTGAGACTGGAGTAGACCGGCTCGGCATCCTTACCCAACGAATGGGACGAGATCGCAAAGGAGCATGCGAGCAGGGCGAAGAAAGGTAGAAACTGTAATTTCCGAGACATGGCTGGCCTTCCTAGCAACGTCGGGTTTGGGAGTTCCCTTTACAACCAGCCAAGACGCGGAGCGGCCAGCGGGTGTTAACAGGCCCAGACATCAGCCCAGGCGTAGAGCCGACTGCAACCAGTTGCTCTTGTTTCGCCCCCCTTGCGGATTCTTCTCTATGGTTTGTCCGCTCGCAGCAGCTCAAATACCGGATAATTCGGCGCCACTTCACGGAATGCTTCCGGAGCCGATCCCGCCTTCACCGAAAAATACCGCTGCACCGCCGTGACATATCTTTCTAAATACAATTTCAGCAGTTCCGGCTTCTCTCCGTCTGGAATCGGTCGTAACCGAAAACTCTGGCGCGAGCGGCCCTTCTTCAGCGTGATTTCACCCGTGGCTTCCGCGTTCCGCACCCACTGCGCCCGTCCTCGCGGAGCCACCAGGTAGCGCATCCCTTCCACATCCAGCACGTTTACCGGCGTCTCGTACAGTCGCCCGCTTTTTCGCCCGCGCACCTGCAACAAGTACATGTACGCCGGCCCAATTCCCAGCCCCACCAGATAGCCAAACGCCCGGTTGAAAATCTTCTCGATCGGTTTCGGCTCCAGAAAGACCGGGGTTGTCGATGTACCGCTCATGTTTTCATCTTTTACTGCGGAGAGTTCGGCTTGGGTGAGATTTCCAGGGGGCGCAATCCCGGGCGAAGATTACTGTCCATGGCGCGTTCTTCGATGGTGTACTCCGCCGGAATCTGGAAGCGCGCCGCATCGGGTTCTCTTCTCTCGATATTTTTCAAGACTGTCTTATTGCGCCGCCGGCCACGTGTCTCTAGAGAATTACATGAAAAACATCACCACCCTGAGATCGGGCCAGAAAAAAAGTGGGACAGACATTCCTGTCCGTCCCGGAAATATTCTCGGATGTAGTGTCAGGCTGCGATGGTTTGCTGAGTAAGCAGATGGGTGGGCACTTTGCGCAGGTCCCAAACGATGCCGAACCAGGAGAGCACCTTCAGCGTGTAATAAGTGATGTCGATCTCCCACCAGAAGAAGCCCTGGCGCGCCGAAGCCATGAAGTGATGATGGTTGTTGTGCCAGCCTTCGCCGAGCGTGAGCAGAGCGAGAAGCCAATTGTTGCGGCTGGTGTCGGTGGTTTCGTAGCGGCGCGAACCAAAGAGATGCGAAAGAGAATTGATAGTGAACGTATCGTGCCACAGCAGAACCGTGCTCAGGCAGAAGCCCCAGATGAACAGCGGCCAGCCGCCGATCAACCACAGCACCACGGCGAGCGTCACCGGCGGAATCATGTGGTACTTGTTCAGCCAGCGCAGCTCGGGAAACTTGGCGAAGTCGCCGATGTATTCGAGCCGCGTATCATTATATTTATCCGAAATAATCCAGCCGACGTGCGACCAGAAAAAGCCGAAAAGCGTCGGCGAGTGCAAATCCAGCTCCTGGTCCGAATGCCGGTGATGGTGGCGGTGATGCGCCGCCCACCACAGCACGCCCTTCTGCGAAGAGCTGGTGGCCATGAACGCGATCACGAACTGGAACACGCGGCTGGTCTTGAACGAGCGGTGCGAAAAATAGCGGTGATAGCCCGCCGTGACGAAAAACATGCGAACCACTAGCAAGCCCAGGCACGCCACCAGGTAATACCAGTGAAACGGCATGAAGAAAATCAGCAGCGAGGCAAGGTGCACCAGGACAAAAGGCAAGGAAAGAATCAGAGAAATCCGCGAGCCATTCGGCAGCGGTATTGATAAGTAGCGAGAAGCTGAAGCCATCCGGCAAAATCCTCCGCGTCCAGGTTGCGACGCTTGTAAATGCATCTTTCCGCGAGCGCAAGAGATCCAGCCGGAACTTCGCGCCACGAAACAACATTTTTAGTCTACGGTTGCGTTGAGAAGCGGTCAAGCGCAGCAAAGTACAGGTTACCTTAAATTAGATGCCCAAGGGTACAGGTAGGTTGTGAAAAATCGCGGATTAATGCCGCGTAAGAAAAACTTCGCGGCGGTTGTGACGAAGCTCACAAGAATTCTTCCCGGGGAGTGTGCTATCGTCGCTGTGCATCCTTGGAATCAGGAGTATTGGCCCCGAAATGGCATAGGGGCCACACAGAAAAATGGCTGAACGCCCCGTACTCGTTGGACTTATCCCACAAGTCGTCGTAATCGATGAAGGCGACCAGGTCTCCTGGATCTCCGACGCCGGCAATCTGCGCGTGGAATT
>JBGPIX010000252.1:0-7874 GCA_041485085.1 Candidatus Acidiferrum sp. | reverse complement strand
ATTGTTGCCAAGGAAAATGCGCGCGATGGAAGCGCTGCTTCCAAAGATTGGGCGGCGGGCAGCGATCGCGGAGGTTACGCCGGCCGTGGGCACGAAGCGGCGCCGGGTTGGACTGCTGCTGGGTTGCGTGCAGCGCGAATTCTTCTCTCAAGTGAACGCCGCCACGGCGCGCGTGCTTGCCGCTGAAGGCTGCGAAGTCGTTGCGCCGGAAGAGCAACCTTGCTGCGGGGCGCTTCTGGTGCACGCCGGAGAGGAGGCAGCTGCGGTAGAACTGGCGAAAAAGACGATTGAGGCGTTCGAACGCGCGAAAGTCGAGACGGTCGTTACCAATGCAGCGGGTTGCGGCTCAAACGTGAAGGAGTACGGGCACTTGCTTCGGGATGATCCGGTTTACGCGGAACGGGCGAAGGCGTTTGCAGCGAAATGCAAGGATATCAGTGAAGTGCTGGTTGAACTCGGGCCGCGCGCCACGCGGCACGGGCTTAAGCTGCGTGTGGCGTTTCACGATTCGTGCCACTTGCAGCATGCGCAAGGCGTGCGATCCCAGCCGCGTGCTTTGCTTTCGGGCATTCCATGGCTGGAGTTGATGGAAATTCCAGAAGCCGCCATTTGCTGCGGCTCAGCAGGAATTTTCAACCTCGTGCAGCCGGATGCGGCCGGTGTGCTGGGAGACCGCAAGGCTCAACTTATTGGGCCACTGAAGGCCGACATGGTGGCAACAGGAAACCCCGGGTGTCTATTGCAAATGCAGTCTGCTCTGGCGCGACAAGGGCAGAAAACTCCGGTCGTGCATACGATTCAAATTCTGGATGCGTCGATCCGCGGCGTGTCGATCGAATCTCTCCGACGTTAGGCCATTCCGGCCAATTTCTACTCGAAGGGGATGCCGGTTTTCTTGGCGATGTCGCGCAGCTCTTCGACGACGGACAAAATCAACGGCACGCCATTCTTGCGGCGCGAAATTTCTGCTTCGCGTTCAGGGTCACCGGGCAGGAGTGGCCCGCGGGTGCCGGGAGCGGGCTTGGTGGCGCGAAAAGTGCGGATGTAGTCGTCGATCTGGCGCTTGAAGGAATCGCTGTCGATGAAGCCATCGATTTGCATGGCGCCGAAGAAATGGCCGATGCCTTGTCCGACGCTGCGCTTGGGAAATTCCTGGAGAAGGGCGAAGGGCGGCGTAAACGGCCCCCAATTCGCGCCGCTGAGAACGCCGCACAGAACGTCCACCATAATCGCGAGACCGTAGCCTTTGTGTCCGCCGCGCTCGCGATCGGAGCCCAGTGGCAAGAGCGCACCGCCTTCAACCATGTTATTGGGGTCGGTTGTGTCACGGCCCTCGCCGTCGACGGCCCAGCCTTTGGGAATGGGCTCGCCGCGCCGGCACGCGATTTCGATTTTTCCGTAAGCGGCGGCGCTGGTGGCCATATCAATCACGATGGGCGGCTCTTCCTTGCCGGGAAAACCGATGGCGATGGGATTGGTGCCCAGCATGCGTTCGGCACCCCACAAGGGCGCGACCAGCCTGGTGGAATTGGTCATAGCCCAGCCGATCAGGTTGCGCTCCAGCGCTTTCAGGACGTAGTAACCGGCGATGCCGTAATGATTGGTGTTCTGTACGCTGACCCAGCCGGAGCCGAAGCGCTCGGCCATGTCCATGGCGAAGCGATTGGCGTGCGGGCCGACGACGAGGCCGAGGCCGTTGTCGCCGTCGATGGTTGCGGTGCTCGGTGTGGAACGCAGCACTTTGATTTCTGGCAAGGGATTGATACGGCGCAGCGCGAGCATGTCGAAATAGCTGTGCAGGCGAGCGACGCCGTGGGAGTCGATGCCGCGCAGATCGGCAGCGGCAAGGACATCGGCGGCTTGGGCCGCATCTATTTTGGGAACACCGAAATGGAGGAACATGCGAGTGCTGAACTCGCGTAACGCTTCGACGGGGAAAACTTTGGTCTCCACTTCGGCCATGTTTTCTTTGCCCTTTCGGAAAATCTACGCCGGCAAAATCTGTCCGCGAGTTTCAGCGCCAAAAGGAATCAAGAGCAAACCGATCGCAAAAGCGATGGAGGTCAGAGCGACCGGTATTCCGAGTGATTGAAAATGCTGAACGCCGGCGCCAACCAGAAAAGTGATTCCCGCGCCACCGAATCGCGCGAAGGACGTGGAGAAAGCGAAAGCGCTGGCGCGGCACTCGGTGGGATATTGTTCCGGCAGCCACAACGTGTAAACCGCAAAATTCGCGCCGCCAAAACCAAGAAAGAAAAGGCACACGAAGAACCACGGAAGCGCTGCCGCGCCAAGATAGAAGACTTTTCCAAACGTGAGCGCGATGAAGACCGCCATTAGCGCGAAATAGAACGCCAGCGCGCCGCGCCGCCCGAGCTTTTCCGCGAGCCAGGGCATCGCCAGGCAACCGAGAATCGTGGCGAAAGCAACGAGCATGGCCGCAGAGGAAGCGAGTTGCGCCGCTTGTGGCCCGACTCGCCCGGCGGCCTCCGCTAGCGCCGTCACTGCGGCGGGCACGTACACGGTTCCGGCCCAGAGACCGCAGATTGAAGCCAGCATATACAACGTGTTTAAGATGGTGCGGAGGCGGAGTGCACTAGAAAATAGTGTTGCGAACGGCTGCCAAATCCGCCACGTACTCACGACTTTTTCTTTCTTCTGCCAGCGCTCCGGTTCGGTGACGCCATGTCGCACCCACGCCAGCAAGAGGGCAGGCAATCCGCCAACGGCAAACATCCAGCGCCATCCAAATTTGCTTCCAATCAGATAGTTCAGAACCGCGGCCAGGAAAATCCCGACGTAATAGCCGGTGTGCATGTAGCCTGCGCCAGCCCGGCGGCGGTTCTCCGGCCATTCTTCCGCGACGAAGGTTCCACCCATCGCCCACTCGCCGCCGATGCCGATACCGGCGAGCAGCCGCAACACCGCCAACTGCCAGACATTTGTGACCAGGGCGCTGAGAAAGGTGAACACCGAGTACCAGACAACCGTCAGCATCAGCGTTCGAACGCGACCAAATTTATCCCCCACGGGCCCCCACAAAAACGCCATCCCCCATCCAATCAAGAAAAGAGCGAAAAGTAGACCGCCATAACGGCCGACATTGGCTTTCGTCGCGGCAATGCCCGAATGCGGGAGCAGATCGCGCAGAGAAGGCACGAGCACTAGCGCGTAAATGAAGGAATCCATGCCGTCGAGCGTCCAGCCGCCCCACGAGGCCCAGAATCCCCGGATTTGATTTCGTGTAAGTGGCGTCGCTTGGGTGGTTTGTGCTTGCGGGTGGACGCCGGGGGTGGACATATAGCGCGCACTATATCAAAAGGTGTTGCGGGCGAAAGAAAAATCGGGCAAAGCGCACAGCAAAATTGTGTGCTAATCGTTTATCAATGGCCGCGAATGAAGAAATAGATGGTCATGGCGGTGCCCACCAGGATGACGAAGGACTTCACCCAGGCTTGCGGGAGCTTTTGCGCAAAGTGCGCGCTGGAGTAACCGCCGATCAAGGAGCCCGCGATCATGACGGTGGCTTGCGGCCAGACAATGGCGCCGGTCACGATGAAAGTTGCGGCGGCGACGCCGTTGATGACTCCGCCGAGGATGACTTTGAGCTTGTTCATGGCGTGAATGTCGGTCATGCCGAGGGCGGAGAGCATCGCCAGATTCATGATGCCGATGCCACCGCCGAAATAGCCGCCATAGACGGCGACGAGAAGCTCGAAGACAGAGGCTCCCGCGACGGAGGCGTTGGTGGCGTCGTGCGAGATGCCGGCTGAAATCCGTCCGGTGAGATGCTTGCCGAAGGCGAACAGCAATGTGGCGCCGAGCATGAGCCACGGCAAAACGTGCAGAAACGTTTGCGCGGGTGTGTTGATCAAGAGAAAGGCTCCGGCCAGGCCACCTAGAATGCTGGTCAGCACGAGAGGGATCATTACGCGGCGCGGAATGTTGAGCTCTTGCGGATAGGCGCCACTGCTCGCGGTGGTGCCCACCACCAGTGCCAGAGTGTTGGTAGCGTTGGCGGGGATGGGCGGAACGCCGGTAAACAAAAGCGCGGGAAAAGCGACGAAGCTACCGCCACCGGCAACAGCGTTGATTCCGCCGCCCAGGGCGCCGGCGAAAAACAGGAAGATGGCGTTGTGCAGGTTCAAGCGGAAGTTTTATCACGAATGTGGCTCGTACTCCAAAGAGTCGACCTACTCTTGACCGGGGAAAGCGGCGTAAACCGCCGTGGCGATGTGCCCCGGACCAATCCAAGCTGGCGTTCAGTCATTTCTTGACAACGAACGCCGACCCGTATATGAACGGGAGCATTCTAGAGCCCTTCCGCGACTGAAGACTCGGCTCGCATCCCAAAGGTGAGCCACAGGGGGGATTCAAGGGGAGGGAAAGAGACGTCAGGTGAAGTGTGCCGCGCGGCCTCGCTCCGAAGAGCGAGCGGCCAGCGTCACACTGTCGCAAAGAAGGTCGGACTTTATAGGAGGAAGCATGGCCAGCCGTGCAGACGCAATTCCGATGGGCGGTAGCGCCGCACCAGGTATCTGGAGAGTGATTCTTGCCTCATCCGTGGGAACGATGATCGAGTGGTACGACTTCTATATTTTCGGCAGCCTCGCCGCCGTCCTCTCCTTGAAATTTTATCCGCCTGGAAACGCCACGTTCGCTTATATCGCCTACCTTTCTACGTTCGCCGTTGGATTCATGGTGCGCCCGTTTGGGGCGCTCTTCTTTGGAAGAATTGGCGACCTGATAGGCCGCAAGTATGCCTTCCTGGTCACGCTCACGGTGATGGGCTTTGGAACCTTTCTCATCGGCCTGATGCCCACTTTCTCCACGGCCGGTTGGCTTGCTCCCATTGCTCTGATCGTCATTCGCATCTTTCAGGGACTCGCGTTGGGCGGGGAATACGGAGGCGCCGCGATTTATGTCGCCGAGCACGTTCCCGACAACAGGAGGGGCTACTGGACCAGCTATATTCAGATTACGGCTACTCTGGGCCTGTTCCTTTCCGTTATCACTGTGATCCTCCTTCAGTTCTACATGACGCCAGCAAATTTCCAGAGCTACGGCTGGCGCATTCCCTTCCTGGTTTCCGTAATCCTGGTCATGATCTCGCTTTACATCCGTCTTAAGATGAGGGAGTCGCCCATCTTCTCGCAGATCAAGAGCACGGGCATGAGCTCGGCGCAACCTCTGAAGGAAGCCTTCACGCAGTGGCCAAACTTCAAGCTCTTCCTAGTCTCGCTGCTGGGGGCCACCGCGGGACAGGGCGTGGTCTGGTATACAGGCCAATACTATTCGTTGTTCTATCTGCAGTCGATTTTGAAGGTGAATCTGCGCACCAGCTTTATCATTGTTGCGCTCGCCATGCTGTTCGGCATGCCTTTCTTCACTGTTTTTGGAGCGCTTTCCGACAAGATAGGGCGCAAGAAGATCATCATGGCCGGTTGTTTCCTCGCCCTGGTCACCTATTACCCCATCTACCATGCCATGCAGAGCGCGGCGGGCAATAACGTAGTCACGTTCAAGTCGCAAAGGAACGCAGTCACAGGCGCGCCGACCTTGACGCCTTTGACCACAGATGCAAGCGGGAAGCAGGTTCCGGCTCCGGTTGCGCCGAATCCCAACGTGCCATTGCTGACGCTCCTGGTTTTCGTCCAGGTACTCTACGTCACGATGGTTTACGGGCCAATCGCCGCCTATCTCGTGGAAGCATATCCGGCAAAGATCAGGTACTCGGCGTTCTCGTTGCCTTATCACATAGGAAACGGAGTCTTTGGGGGCCTCGTGCCGCTCGTTGGGATCTATCTGTGTGAGGCCACGGGCAATATCTATGCGGGCCTTTGGTATCCGATGACTGTGGCCGCCGTAACGTTGGTGGTCGGGTCCATCTTCCTGAAGGAAACGCACGGGCACAAGATCTGGGACGAAGTCGGCGGCATGAAGTAGCGCACCTGCGCGGATTGACTCCCGCACCCGCGCGGGAGCATCATTTTTGCGGGCAAGCTCATTCCAAACAGGAATTGCGTTTGCCCGCATCACTCAGTTCCTCGTGGTTGCGTAACAATCGAACTTATCTTTCGAAGGGGAGTTGCCGCCGTGGCCAAAGTCCGACCCAAACTAGCTGCCAAAGAATCCAAGGGCAAGCAAAAGCTCACCGAAGCACAAATCGCCGTCCACTGGAAGGAAGAAGAATACTACCGTCCCTCCAAGGAATTCATCGCTCAGGCCAATCTTGCGGATCCAGCTTTCGTCAAAAAGTTCGACGAAAAAAATTTTCCGGAATGTTTCGACCACTACGCTTCCCTTCTCGACTGGGACAAGCCCTGGCGCAAGACGCTCGACACCAGCAAGCCGCCCTTCTGGAAATGGTTCGTCGGTGGCAAGCTCAACGCCTGCTACAACTGCGTTGACCGCCACCTCGCCAAACACAAGAACAAGGCCGCGCTGATTTTCGTTCCCGAGCAGGAAACCGAATCGCCCGTCGTTATCACCTACCAGGAAATGTACAAGCGCGTTAATGAAGTTGCCGCGATGCTTCGCGATTTCGCCGGATTGAAAACCGGCGATCGCGTCACCATCCACATGCCGATGATTCCAGAGTTGCCGATCACCATGCTGGCTTGCGCGCGACTCGGCATCGTGCACTCCGTCGTCTTCGGTGGATTCAGCGGTGAAGCCTGCGGCCTGCGCGCCGCGGATTCCGGCAGCCGCGTGCTTATCTACGCCGACGGCTACAGCCGCAATGGCAAGTGGGTGGATCACAAAGCCGGCGCGGATATCGCCGTGGAAACCGCGTTGAAAGAAGGCCAGGGGATCGAAAAGGTCCTGGTGTGGAGACGCTATCCCGGAAAATATTCTTCCGACACGCCCATGATCATGGAGCGCGACTTCTTCGTCGACGAAGTTTTGAAGGAATACCGCAACCAGATCGTCGAGCCCGTCTCCCAGGACTCCGAAGCTCCGCTCTTCCTGATGTACACCAGCGGAACGACCGGCAAACCAAAAGGCTGCCAGCACCGCACCGGCGGCTACCTCGCCTATGTCACCGGCACCGCCAAGTATTACCAGGACATTCATCTCGAAGACGTTTACTGGTGCATGGCCGATATCGGTTGGATCACCGGGCACTCCTACATCGTTTACGGCCCGATGGCGCTTGCCGCTACCAGCGTGCTCTACGAAGGCGTTCCGCAATTCCCCGACGCCGGCCGGCCCTGGCGTATCGCCGAGCGCCTCGACGTCAACATTTTCCACACTTCACCCACCGCCATCCGCATGCTGCGCAAAGCCGGCTTCCACGAGCCGAAAATTTACAATTACAAGTTCAAGCACATGACCACGGTCGGCGAACCCATCGAGCCGGAAGTCTGGAAGTGGTATTACAACAATGTTGGCAAGGGCCAAGCCGTTATCGTGGACACCTGGTGGCAAACGGAAACCGGCGGTTTCCTTTGCTCCACCAAGCCTGCTCTCGATCCCATGAAACCCGGCAGCGCCGGCCCCGGCGTGCTAGGAATTTATCCGGTCATCTGGGACGAGAAAGGCGAGGAAGTGAAAGCCGGCTCGGGAAATGCCGGAAATATCTGCATTCGCAATCCCTGGCCGGGCATCATGCAAACGATTTGGGGCGACCCCCAACGGTTCGTGACTCAGTACTACGCAAAATACAACAAGAAACCGAATAGCAAGGACTGGCGCGATTGGCCTTACTATGCTGCGGACGGCGCGGTGCTCCCCGCCGACGGCTACTACCGCATCCTTGGCCGCGTGGATGACGTCATCAACGTCGCCGGCCACCGCCTGGGCACCAAGGAAGTCGAATCCGCCTGCCTCACGATCGGCGAAATCGCCGAGGCCGCCGTCGTTCCCGAAGT
>JBGPIX010000251.1:0-7928 GCA_041485085.1 Candidatus Acidiferrum sp. | reverse complement strand
CAAGGGCCTTCTGATTGAACTGGACGAAACACCCATCGGGACCTTTGTGGAACTGGAAGGTCCCGCCTCGGCGATCGATCGAGCGGCTGAGGAGCTCGGATTTTCGAAACATGACTACATTTTGCAGAATTATCTCAGCTTGTATGTGGAGAACTGCCGCCGAATAGGCGAAGAACCGCGCCACATGCTCTTTTCCAACTGCAAGAATCCTCCGAAATAGAAAATCGAACAAAAAATCACGTTAAGAGTCATTTTTTCTTGACATCGTGAAGCACGCAGCTTATCAAGTTAACTGTGACTGCGATTTGGTCACAATACGGAGTGAATTTCCTCTCGATGAGTGCGGGCAGCAGCGAACTCGAACCTGGCCCTAGTTGGTCCGGTGGGCAGGGCGGTCAGAAAATGGTCCGTCGGCTGGGCGTCCAGATAATGTCGCGCGAGGCGCAGGCCACAGCGCGCGCGGTCGGGTGGGGAGGGTTCACCGGCGGCTAAAGGTAAGTCCATTTGTGTGAGGTACTTGCCCGCCGCCGAGGTTCTTCGGTGCGCGGGTTTTTTGTTGCCGGTGCGAGTTCGAACACCATGGCGTTCGAATGGACTCGAGATCGCGCGAGGAGGGAGTGCGCATGGACATTTACGCGACAGAATTGATGGGCGCCAAGGCCTACGATGTCGAAGGGCACTACGTCGGACGCGTGCGCGAATTTTTTGTCGAGCCCGCGGAGGCGCCCAACCGCGTCTCCCACTACCTCTTGTCCCGCGGCAATTTTCAGCCGCTGGTGGCCAAACACAATCAGGTGGCCTCGGTGGTGGCAGGGAAGATGGAGCTAAGTGTCAGCGAACGGGCCCTGGACCTTTACCGGCCGAACGAGTCGTGGCTCGCGGTGCAGAAGGATTTGCTGGACCAACAGATCATTGATACGCGCGGACGAAAAGTCGTCCGCGTTAATGACGTCGATCTGACCCCGTTTCGAACCAACGGCAACGTCGAGCTGCGACTGACGCAAGTCGATGTAGGGCTTCCCGGCGCAGTTCGAAGGCTCCTGCAGGGAGTAGTGCCTTACGCGCTCGTTCGAAAGCTCCAGAGCAAATTGCCGCAGAGCGCGATTCGCTGGGAGTTCGTGAATCTTGTCGAACCTGACCCCATGCGCCGCGTGAAGCTGCGCATCTCGCACGAAAAACTGGAGGATTTGCACCCCGCCGACCTTGCGGAAATCATGGAAGATCTGTCAGCAGCGGAGCGGCAGGGAATTATCGCCTCGCTGGATGAAGAGACCGCGGCGGCGGTCCTTGCGGAATTAGACGAACGCCTGACCACGCAGATCGTGGAAAAAATGGATCCGGAGCGGGCCGCGGACATTCTGGAAGAAATGGCGCCCGATGCGGCCGCCGACCTTCTGGCGGATTTATCCAAAGAAACTTCCGAAGAACTCCTGGATGAAATGCCCGGCCAGGAGGCCGACGAAGTCCGCGAGTTGCTGGAATTCGATCCCGCGACGGCGGGGGGCATGATGAATACCGATTTCGCGTTTGTGGGCGAGGCTTCCACTCGCGAAGAAGTGCTGGAGTGGTTGCGCGGGCAGGAATTGAATTTTGACCAACTCGACACGATCGTGTTGCTGGACGGCGCGGCGCAATTCTCAGGCACTGTCGGGGTCGCGCGGCTGCTTTTGGCTGAGGGGGATCAACGCATGGCCGAGCTGAAGATGGAACCGCTGCTTAGCGTGCCTGCGAATGCGGATGATAAGGAAGTATTCGAGATTTTTGACAAGTACAATTTGCGCATGTTGACCGTGATTGACAAGGAGAACCGGCCGATTGGCGCGATCACCGTGGACGACGTGGTGTCGAAGCTGGTGAAGGACTAAGAAGGGAATTCGAACGAAGCGATGAACTGGAGCGCCATTTCCGAGAAGTTTGACCGCATCCGGGCGGGCGATACGGATTTTCTAAAGAAGATCCGTGGACTGCGGCGACGGCTTACGCTGCTGCTGGCGGTGGTGGGCCCGGGGCTGATCACGTCGAACGTGGACAACGACGCGGGCGGCATTTCGGTTTATACGCAGGCCGGGGCGAAGTACGGCTATGCGCTGCTGTGGTCGCTCATTCCAATGACGATTGCGCTGTACGTCACGGAAGAGATGTGCGCGCGGATGGGCGTGGTCACGGGAAAAGGGCTTTCGGATCTCATTCGCGAGGAGTTCGGATTCCGCTCGACGTTCTTTGTGATGGTCACCGGTTTTTTTGTGGACCTGGCCAACGTCGTAGCGGAGTTTGCCGGTGTCGCAGTATCTATGCAGATTTTCGGGGTGAACAAGTACATTGCGGTGCCGATCGCGGCGGTGCTCGTGTGGATCCTGGTCATCCGCGGAACGTACCGCCAGGTAGAGGTGATTTTCCTATTCGCCTGCGTTCTGTATCTGTCCTATGTTTTCTCCGCAATTTTGGCAAAGCCGGATTGGCTGTTCGCGGCGAAACAAACGGTGATTCCGAACCTAAAGTTCGAGTCGGGCTACCTGATCATGCTGACAGGACTTGTAGGAACCACGATTGCCCCGTGGCAGTTTTTTTACCTGCAGGCCGGATTCGTGGAGAAAAAAGTTGGACCGCGTCAGTATCGGCAAGCGCGGGCTGACGTCCTCATCGGCAGCATCAGTTGCATGGTGATCGTCTTCTTCATAATTGTGTGCTGCGCGGCGACGCTCTACATGTCCGGCCACCGGGATATCACCGACGCGGCGGAGGCAGCGCAGGCGCTGATTCCGCTCGCAGGAAAGTGGGCAGGGTATCTATTTGCTATCGGGCTGCTCAACGCGTCGCTCTTTGCCGCTTCCATTTTGCCACTTTCCACCGCGCATGTGATATGCGAGGGGCTGGGCTTTGAAGCGGGATTGGATCACAAATTCAAAGAGGCGCCGATCTTTTATTGGCTCTACACAATTTTGATCGTTGCGGGAGCAGGAGTGGTTCTGTTGCCGCATGCGCCGCTCTTGAAGATTCTGATCTTCTCTCAAGTGGGGAACGGGATTTGGCTCCCCGTCGTGGTGATATTTATTCTGCTGTTGGTCAACCGCCGCGATTTGATGGGCGAGTACGTCAACACGATGACTTTCAATATCGTGGCGTGGGTGACGGCGATCGCCATGATCGCGCTGACGTTAGTTTTGACCTACACGGCACTTTTCCAGCAAGGTCCGCCACCGCCGTCGTGATGCTGGAAACGGCACCCCAAGTTGCGCCGCTACCGAAGCGTGTGTTAACTTTGCGTCGTAAAGAGGTTTCTCGGGAAAGCCTACAAAGACACCGTGTCCCACAGTCATAATCCAACGACGCTGCAGGTTGCCACGACTAGTTCGCTCGGTCCGGTCACGCCGGAAGAAGCGAATCTGCTCGAAAAGCTCGATTTGGAGCGGCTGCCGAGGCACGTTGCGGTAATTATGGATGGCAACGGGCGGTGGGCGCAGAAGCGGCATCTTCCGCGGATTGCGGGGCACCGTTCGGGAACGCAATCGGCGCGGACGACCATCGAGACTTGCGCGCGATTGAAGATCGAAGCGCTGACGCTCTATGCGTTCTCGGTGGAAAACTGGCGCCGGCCCAAGACGGAAATCGACTTCTTAATGGCGCTCCTGCGCGAATATTTGCGCAAGGAGATGCCGCTCCTGCAGAAAAATAACATTCGGATGAGGTTCCTCGGGCGAATCGACGAGCTTCCCGCGGCCGTGCAGAATGATGTGCGCGATGCGACGGAGAAAACTGCAGAGAACAAGGGCATGGTGCTGTGCGTGGCGCTGAATTACGGCGGCCGTGCGGAGATTGTGGATGCCATGAACGCGATCCTTGCCGAACGCAACGGGCACGGAGCGCCTGGCAAGATCACGGAGGAGCAGCTTTCGCAGCATTTGTACACCGACGGTTTGCCTGACCCTGACCTGCTGATCCGCACGAGCGGAGAGATGCGCGTGAGCAATTTTCTGCTCTGGCAGATCGCCTACGCGGAAATCTTCGTGACCGAAACGCTTTGGCCCGACTTTAATCGTGCGCGTTTGCTGGAGGCTCTGCTGGAGTTTCAGAAGCGCGAGCGGCGGTATGGCGGCATCCGAGAAGGCGAACCTTCCGATGAGAAGCCGGCACGCGCTGCCGGTAGCTGATCTCGTGACCGGTGACTGGGATTATTCCCGGGCCACAGTTTGACCTGCCTCACATTCTTGCCCAAGGCATTAAATAAGATGGAGTTTTCAGTAATTCTAGTTCGCGAAGCGAAAGACGACCGGGGGCTGACTGTTTCCGAACTCTCAAATGCAAGAGGCGGCTTTCGCCGCCTCTGCTTCAACCCGTTTTTTCTACCCTGATCCTGAGGGCGTTCTCTCGGGAATCTTAATTTCGCTAAGTGCGTTCGCCAAACTTACGGGCGACTCTTTACGTTTCCCTGAGAGACTCGCGCCCAACAGCCGGCGCTTTATGGGAGGTCTCAGCAGGATCCAGGGGGTTCCAATTACCCTTCATAACACCTCCCCTTAAGTAAGATGCTATATCTTATGAAGAAGTTGTCCGGAGCCAAGATCAGCTGAAGTAATCGAGTCTTAAGCGGGTTGGTCGCAAATGGCACTGCGCACTTCCGCTGCAAGCCCGTAAAGGGAAAGGTCTGACCCTGTGTACCTAGAAATTTCTGGCGGCCAGCCGATCTCCCCAAACTGTTGTAAGCTGTGGCGCTTCTGGAGGCGGCTGATGCAGGTCTTATCGCGACGATTGGCTTGGGTTTTTGCGTTCACCGCTTTGTTCGCTTCTTCCGCTAATGCTCACGTTACGCGGGTGGAGATTCTTTCACGGGCGGACGTTCAGGATGGGCGGGCGTTTGGATTGGCGGGGGCTTACGAGAGGATCATCGGGCGGGTGTATTTTGCGGTTGATCCGGCGAACATCCATAACCGGCAAATCGTGGATCTCGACAAAGCTCCGCGCAACGCGCAGGGAGAAGTGGAGTTTTCGGCGGACCTGTATCTCTTCAAACCCAAGGATATGAACAAGGGAAACGGCGCCGTGCTGTTCGAGGTTTCCAACCGCGGGGGAAGAGGAATTCTGCGATTGGTGGACGGAGGTAGCGGTCCTGACCCAAATCTGGAGTTTGGAGACGGATTTCTGTTGCGCGAGGGTTACACGATTGCGTGGCTTGGGTGGCAGTTTGACCTCGCGGAGGAAGGGGAAAGAGTTCGCCTCAACGCTCCGGTTGCCCGTGAGGCGGGAGGAAAAGAGATTCGCGGGCTGGTGCGTTCCGACTTCACTCCATCCGAAAAAAGAGAAGAAATGCCGCTGGGGCACATTTTGCTGGGACCTGGCGGTGGAAAGAGCTATCCGGTCGACGATCCTGTCAACGCGAAGAACGTCCTAACCGTGAGAGACACGCCGGAGGGCCGGCGGCAAACAATTCCTCGCAGCCAGTGGAGTTTTGCGCATTCTGTTGACGGAAAGCTGGTGAACGATCCGCACTTCATTCATCTGGACGGTGGTTTTCAGCCGGGGAAGATTTATGAAGTCGTCTATGAGTCCAAAGACCCCGTGGTCGAGGGCACTGGGTTGGCGGCGGTCCGTGATTTCCTCTCTTATCTTAAATATGATCCCCAGGCCACGGCACCGGCGCGCCGGGTGTATGCAGTAGGAATTTCGCAGAGCGGCCGATTCCTGCGCCATTTCCTTTATCAGGACTTCAATGCGGACGAGCAAGGGCGGCAGGTGATGGACGGTGTCATCGCGCACGTGGCTGGCGCTGGCCGGGGGAGTTTCAACCATCGTTTTGCGCAACCCTCGCGCGACGCGCAGCCGCTATCCAGTATCTTCTTCCCGACGGATCTGTTTCCTTATACCGACCTGCCGGAAACCGACGTGGAGACGGGTGAAACGGCGGGTTTATTGGATGCGTCGAGCAAGTCACACACAGCGCCGAAGATCTTCTTCACGAACACTTCGTACGAATACTGGGGCCGTGCCGCTTCGCTGATTCACACATCCGCGGACGGATTGAAAGACGCAGTACCTGGCGAGAATGTGCGGATCTATTTTCTCGCCGGATTGCAGCATTTTTCCGTGCCGTTTCCGCCGCAGAAAGCTGCGGCTAGCTCGCCGGATTATATGGGGCAACAACGGCCCAATCCCAATCCGGTGCAATGGTTCTGGCGGGCGCTGATCACGGACTTGGACCAGTGGGTGAAAGATGGAACGCCGCCGCCACCGAACACCTATCCGAAAATTGCGGACAGTACCCTGGTGCCGCTGAGCAAATGGGCATTCCCGAAGATTCCTGGGGTGAATACACCTCATGAAATGAATTTGGCATACCATCTCGACTTCGGCTCGCAATGGAAAGCAGGAATTGTGTCGAACGAGCCCCCGAAGGTTGGAAAGTCATTCGGCGTTTTGGTTCCACAAACGGATGCGGATGGCAACGATTTGGGAGGCGTGCGCTTGCCAGAATTGCAAGCACCGCTGGCCACGTACACGGGCTGGAATCTGCGGGATGCGAGCATCGGCGCTGCCGATCTGCGTCTCAGCTTCCTTGGATCGTTTATTCCGCTTGCTCGGACAGCAGCGGAGCGGGGAAAATCGGGCGATCCGCGGCCGCCGGTCGCCGAACGGTACGCTTCTCGCGAACAATACATGGGCAAGTTTGGCGAAGCGGCCATGAAATTGGTCCACGATCGATTTCTGTTGCGGGAGGACTTGGCGGCAGTGCTGGAGCGGGGCGAGCGGGAGTGGAAGGAACTAGCAGAGGAGAAGTGAACGTGGTGCAGGGAGGCGACGATTGTTTAAGCTTGCGGTTCCCGTTCTGCATGTAAGCAGCTCGGTTGCAGCGGAAGAGTTCTATTGTAAACGGCTGGGATTCCGGCGAGAGTTCGCTTACCGCGTTGATGAAAGCAAAGCCGACCCCTGCTATATGGGGCTGGTGCGGGACAACGCGCGGCTGCACGTTTCTTCCTTTTCCGGGGACGCGGTGTGCGGAGGAGTTGTGCGCATCGAGGTTGATGACGTGGATGCCCTTCACGCGGAACTTGTAGAGAAGGGCGTCCGAATTGACACGGGGCCGGTGGACCAGACGTGGGGCACGAGAGAAATGTATGTGAAGGACGCAGACGGGAATAGTGTGAGGTTCATCCGCTAGATTGAGGCGTGGGCCGGGTGAGATCCTTCGCTACGCCCAGGATGACAGCGGCGGCAGTAATTGTCTTCATCTTGCATAATTTATTTTGCTTGGTGTGATGAGATAAGGACAGCTAGTTATCAGGGGACTCCTTTTCTATGACTTGGAAGCGGGTGGCAACGGCCGCGGTGTTGATTCCCTTTGTCGTGGGGATTGTCTTGTGGGGATCGACGGCGATTGTGGCGCTCTTTATCGCGCTGATTAGCATTCTTGCCCTCTTCGAATATTTTGCGCTGGGCGAGGCGATCGGGCATCGCGCGTACCGCTTCTGGACGGCGACTTGCGCTTTGATCCTGGTTTTTACGCAATGGCGGACTTCGTTTTCATCAGCTTATTCATTGCCAGGGGGCTTGACGGCCTATCGAAGGGCGGAGTGGTTTGCCGGAGGAACGACTTCGGTCGAGTTGGCCTTCTTTTTGTTCGTGCTCGGAATCGCGGGGATTACCTTATTCACAAAGCGGCCGTTGGTCGAAACGCTTCCGGCGGTGGGAATTAGCGCCAGCGGCCTAATTTTAGTCGCGTTCCCACTGTCGTTTGCGATCAGGATTCACGCCTCAGGAACCCAGGGACCGCCGCTACTGCTGTTCGCCATGGTCATCATTTGGGTCGGGGATACTGCGGCGTATTTTGTCGGCAGATCCATCGGAAAATACAAACTGGCGCCGCATTTGAGTCCTAAGAAGACTTGGGAGGGGACGGTTGCAAGTTTTCTCGGCTCGTTGATAGTCGCGATTGTTTT
>JBGPIX010000250.1:0-7947 GCA_041485085.1 Candidatus Acidiferrum sp. | reverse complement strand
TTCCTCAGGGGCGACGTTTTCCCGTTTCACCTCGAAGGGTTTGAGCACGGTTTCCGCGAGGTTCTTGGCGGCAAGACGCTCCTTCACGACTTTGTCGCGATATTCCTTCATGTAGGTTTCGATCTTGTCGGTCGCAAATTCGGATTTCAATTCTCCCTGGTAGTTGAAAATTTTGACGGTGTCTGATTTCTGCTGAGCCACATCGGCTTGAAAGCCAGCGGGAATCTCCACAGCGGCGCGGATTTCTTTGTTGATGATCTGGTCTTTCCAGCCAGACGTTTCCGGGACAATTTGGATTTTGTCGAGCTTCCTGAGCCCTTCGACGAGGGCCGGAGAATCTTCGCCGCCGCGAAGCATAACTTTGGGGACTTCTTCCTTGGCTTTGCCGACGAGGGCGACAGCGAGCGAGGCAAAGCCGACGCTCATGACGGGGAAGATCAAGAGAGGCACGAGTATGGTGGAAACGACGGTGCGGCGGTCGCGGATAGCCTCGGTGAGTTCCTTGCGATAGACGATGCCGACGTTGCGAAGGGACATGTCAGTGGGCCTCCTCGGCGACGTAGTGGGGTGTGACGACTTTGACGAAGATCTCTTCGAGTTCGTGTTCGGCGTACTTGTCGCGGAGCTGGGCGAGAGACCCTTCGACAAGAAGCTTGCCAGACTGAATGATGCCGATGGTGTCGCAGAGCTTTTCGACTTCGGACATGATATGGGTGGAAAAGATGACGGTCTTGCCGCTGTCGCGGCATTCGCGGATGAAAGCAGTGATGGTGCGGGCGGTCATGATGTCGAGGCCGTTGGTCGGCTCGTCGAAGATCATGACGGGTGGATCGTGGACAAGAGTGCGGGCAATGGAAGTCTTCTGCATCATGCCGGTGGAGAGCTTGTCGCAGCGGCGGTCGCGGAAGCCGTTCATGTCCAAACGGTTGAAAATGGTATCGACGCGCTTTTTTAGGGTGGCTTCGTCTAAACCATTGAGGCGGCCAAAGTATTCGACAAATTCCTGGGCGGTGAGCCGGCGATAGAGTGCCGTGGCGGTGGAGAGGAAGCCGACGTTGGAGCGAACTTTTTCGGGATGCTCGACGACGTCGTAGCCGCAGACGATGGCGGTGCCGTCGGTGGGCTCGAGGATGGTGGCGAGCATGCGGAGCGTGGTGGTTTTGCCGGCGCCGTTGGCGCCGAGAAGGCCATAAATTTTGCCGGGTTGGCAAGTGAAAGTGACGTTATCGACGGCGCGGATTTCGCCGCGCTTCTTGTCCTGGAAGCGCTTGGACAGGCCACGAGCTTCAATCATCGAAGGACCCCTCGCTGGGATTTTGTATTACAGGCGCAGACCGTTCACAGTGTACTACGTGGGCAGCGGGGAAAAGTTACGGGCGGGGGGCACGGGGAGAAGGGGATAGGGGTTCGAAGAGAAGGGGATAGGGGCTAGGGAATAGGGGATAAAAGAAAAATGCGATTTGCGGCTTAGTCTGGAGGCTTCAAATTGCCGGGATCAACTTCTAAGAGTCAGCCTTTGTGACAGACGGGGCACTGCTTGGCATCAAACCTGTCGGGAGTGACGCGAAACATGTTATTGCACTGGATGCAGACGCGGTGGATGACTGGACTTACGATGGCGCCGGGTTGGGTCGGTTTGTTCAAACCACCCGAAGGAGGAGCGGCGGTTTTCTCAGAAGCGCTATCGGTGGACATGGGCGGATTCTAGCACGACGAGGTCACTCGTCCATAGAGGGCGACGGCATCCCGAGCGTGCCACAGGCGCATCCTTATAAGGATGAGGGATGCCCCATCCGGCGAATGGGCAGGGGATCTCAGGGCGCAGGACAAACAACGCCTGCAAGGAATCTAGAGAAAGCCGCGCTGCTCTTGCTAGAATGAAATGACTTGGCGCCTTCCTGACAGGGGTCAAGCAAGCCACGGACAAGTAGGAGATAGACTGCGCCTGAGGGATGTGCCCTTGCGTCTCGTGACGCGCGAAGTGCGGGTCGGCGCAGAATAGGAAGATATGGATCGAAAGCTGCGAAATCGACTTTTGCTCTACCTGGCGCTGGCGGGAGTATTGGCGTACGTGGGGATTGAATTCAGCGGGCGAAAGCCGGTGCCCAGTGTTCGAGCGGTGACACCGATGCGGGAAAACCTGGTTTCGTCGATCAGCAGCAATGGGAAGGTGGAGCCCATCGCGCCTTACGTGATACGAGCGCAACTGGATACGTTTGTGGACAAGGTGCGCGCGACGGAGGGGCAAGCAGTCAAGAAGGGGCAAGTAATATTGGAATTGGATGTAAAGGATGCGGCGGCGCGGCTCTCCGAGGCAAAAAGCAAGCTGCTGCGGGCGCAGGACGATCTGCGGGCAGCCAAGGCGGGCGGCAGGACGGACGACGTGGCGCGAGTCGCGGGCGACTTGTCCAAAGCGCAGGCCGAGCGCGACCGGCTGCAGAAAAATCACGATGTGCTGCTGCGATTGATTAAAGAGCAAGCGGCGACGCAGGACGAGTTTGCGGCCAACGACCTGGCTTTGACGAAAGCACAAGCGGAAGTGACGCATCTGACGGCGGCGAAACAAGAATTTGACCGCAGCGTGAAGCTGGACACCGGCCAGGCAGAACTGCACGTGCAACAGATCGAAAACGAAGTAGGAGCGCTGGATGAAAAGGTGCGGCAAGGACGAATCACTGCGCCTGTGGATGGAACGCTTTACTCGCTGCCGGTGAAAGCCGGGGATTTCGTGAAGCTGGGGGATCTGCTGGCGGAGATGGCGGACCTGCACAAGGTGCGCGTGCGTGTGTTTATCGATGAGCCGGAACTTGGCGCGCTGGAAGCGAACGAGCCGGTGAAGATCACCTGGGACGCGCTGCCGAGTAAAACGTGGGTAGGGAAGACGGAGGTCATTCCGAAACAGGTGGTGCCGCACGGAACGCGAAGCGTTGGCGAATTACTCTGCGCGGTTAACAACGACAAGCTGGAACTGCTGCCTAATATCAATGTGAATGTGCGCATTAATTCAAAGGAACGGCTCGGCGTTTTGTCCGTTCCTCGTGGGGCGGTGGCGGCCGAGGGTGGACGGCGGTACGTTTTTGTGGTGCGCACGAACCAGCTAGGCGTGGGCAAATCCACGCTGGAAAAGCGTGAGATTCATGTGGGCATCGCGGACGCGTCGAACTACGAAGTGGTGAGCGGCCTCAAAGAAGAAGATTTGGTGGCCCTCCCTGGAGACGTGGATTTGCGGGATGGCATGACCGTCACGGTCATTACGACTGAAGTGTCCATTTTCCCGGAACGATGGAATGGTTAAGCGGATGAGATGGTTGCTCGCAGCCCTTTGCCTCGCAGCCGGGGCGATGGCCGGGACAACTGTGAACCAGGAAGCGAGCCTCGAAGCGGGAAGGCGCGCTTACGAAGCCAGCGAATATCCGAGGGCCATACAGACGTTGCAGGCTGCTGCAACAAGAGAGCCGCAGAATGGCGAAGTGCAATTGCTGCTGGCGAAAAGTTATCTCGAGCTTGAGCAGCACGACCCGGCGATCAAGAGCGCGGAGAGGGCCGTGGCGATCGACCCGCAGAACTCCATCTACCACGAGTGGCTAGGCAGGGCGTATGGAGAAAAGGCGGATCATGCGGGATGGTTCTCCGCGATATCGCTGGCCAAGAAGACGCGCAAGGAATTCGAGACGGCGGTGCAGCTCGACGCCAGGAATTATTCGGCGCGGCAAGTGCTGATCGAATTCGATTGCAGCGCTCCGGGCCTGGTGGGAGGCGGCGAAGAGAAGGCCTTGCCGCAAATTAGGCAATTGGCAGAGATGGACGCCGCGGAAGGGCATTTTGCAGCGGGGAATTGCCGACGGCAGAAGAAGGATTTTGCTGTTGCGGATGAGGAATTTACAAAAGCGCTGGAGAGCCATCCGAAATCGGCCGAGTTGGTCTACGAAATCGGATTCTACGGCGTAAACCGCAGCCAGCCGGAGCGGCTGGTGGCGGTTGCGGACACGGGGGAGCGCTTGGCGCCGAGTGATCCGAGGGGAAAGTTTTATCGCGGCGCTGCGCTGGTCCTGAAAAAAGCAAACCCCGATGAAGCCGAACGATTGCTGAGGGATTACGCGAAGAAAGCGCCGGTGCGAATGGGATATCCGCGGCCGGCGGCGGCGCACGCGTGGCTGGGGCGCCTGTTCGAAGAGCAGAACAAAATGGAAGAGGCCGAGAAGGAATTTGAGAGCGCGCGGAAGTTGGATCCCAAAAATAGAATGGCGCAGGAAGCCTTGAAGCGGCTGAAGAAGAGCTAAGAGTTTCGCAGCGGGCTCGGGAATATTCCGGTCAATTTCAGGCAAGGGCCAACGATGGACATCCGCGAGACGGTAACAGTGGCGATCGACGCGCTGCGAGCCAATAAGCTGCGCGCGATTCTGACGTCGCTGGGCGTGATTATCGGGAGCGCTTCCATCGTGCTGGTCGTTACCGTGGCCCTCACCAGCAAGACTTTCATCCTTTCACAAATTGAAAGCGTCGGATCCAACCTGGTGTGGGTTGAACTGGTGCAGCGTCCCGACAAGCCGCAACCTCTTAGCTACGAGATGACGCTGGAGGATATGGAGGCGGTCAAAGCCATACCCAAAGTGATCGCAGTAGCGGGAACGCGTGAAATGGAAGCCTCGGTGGTGGTGGACGGCGTGGAGCGCCCGGTGCACCTGGTCGGAGTAACAGATGGTTACCAGGCGATTCGGCGGCTGCTCATCCTGCGGGGACGCTATTTCGACGCCGCGGACATGGAGATGCGCAGCAAAGTCTGTCTGATCACGACGCAACTCGCGGAGCGAAGCTTCGGACAGGAAAATCCGATTGGCCGGCCGATGCGCTTGGGAGAGCTAACCTTCACGGTGATCGGCGTCTTCCGTGAGCGCGTCGAGACTTTCGGCCTTTCCGATATTCAGGAAAATTCCGTCATTATCCCCTTTACGCTGATGAAATATTACACCGGCATGGAAGTGGTGCGGCTGTTGGACGCACAGGCGGCGAAGGCCGAAGATGTGCCGTCCGTCGAGCGTCAAGTGGGGCAAGTGCTGCGCAGCCGGCATCCGGAGCAAGCGGAATACAAAGTACAAACGCTGACAGCGATTCTGAGCGCGGCGAGGAATATTTCGCTGGCGTTGACCATCGTGCTCATCATTATTGCGTTCATCGCGCTGGTGATCAGCGGAATCGGCATTATGAATATCATGCTGGTGACGGTGCAAGAACGGACGCGGGAGATCGGGATCCGCAAAGCGATTGGAGCGGCGCGGCGGGAAATTATGTACCAGTTCTTGATCGAATCGTTCGTGATCAGCGGAGGCGGAGCAGTGATCGGGATTTTGATCGGCATCGCCATTCCCGTTGCGGCGCAGTTTTTTCTACCGGGAAATCTGCGGGTTCCGGTCTCGGCGACCAGCGTGGTGATCGCGTTTGTGGTGTCGTGTTCCACGGGGCTTTTCTTCGGGTACTTGCCTGCGAGCCAGGCCGCGAGTCTGCAACCGGTCGAGTCGTTGAGATATGAGTGAGGGGGGGAAGAGAGGGGCTAGGGAGTAGGGGATAGGCACAGAATTTGAACTGGGGCGCGATTCAGTCTGTTACGAAACTCAAAGTCGTGCCCACAGATCGTGCGGAGTAGAATTCTCATTCCCTACATCTTGTGGTCACGACCTGCAAAAACTGAGTTTTGACACAGTCTGGATTGGCGGCCCTTTTTGTTTTACGGGAAGCCGGTTTCGAAGCGGAGTCTAGAATTCCTTGGTAAGAGACACTGCGGGGATTGTTGAGACGAGCCAGCAGAGATGGAACGATGCGAAGGAGTATGAACATGGGATTACTTGGACGCGTTGGGGGAATGGCTGCGCTGCTGCTTCTGTGCGGCGGAGCTGCGGGTGCGCAAGAGCCGGCGGCGCCGAAAGCAATTCAATCCGCGGCGCCAGAATCACCCAAGGATGGAACGCCTACAGCGTTGACGCTAAAACGCGCGATCGAGCTGGCGCTGCAAAACAGCAAAGAGATTCAAGTGGCGAAGATCCAGGCCAGCGTGGCGGACCGCGCGGCGCAGATCACCAAGGCGCAGTTCATGCCGAATCTATACGCGGGATCCGGCGCGGGCTATACCTACGGCATACCGGAAACGCCGGGCGGGCGCGCGCCTTCGATCTTCAACGTGTCGTATACGGAACAGATCTTAAATGAACCGCTGCGGGGCCAGGCGAAAGAGATGCAGGAGCAGTCCAAGGCTCAGAAGATTCTGCTGGAGGATGCGAAGAACAGCGTGATCAGTCGAACGGCAATGGCCTATCTGGAACTGGGGAAGGTGCGACATTCGCTCGAACTTCTGCGCAAGGAGCAGGAAAGCGCTGAAAAAATTTTGCAGGTGACGCAGGGACGGCAGGGAGAAGGATACGAGCTGCCGGTGGAAGTGACGAAGGCGCAACTAACGAAAGCGCAAGTGACACAGCGAATTTTGCAACTCGAGGCCCGGGAGGATGACCTGGAAGTTTTTCTGAGATACCAGCTCGGATTTTCAGAGGCGCAAGCCATCGAGGTGACGCCCGAAGAATTGCCGGGGGAAGCAGAGCTAGCGGGGGACAACCTCGTGGCCATGGCCATGACCCACAATGCCGGGTTGCAACTTGCGGAGTCCGATGTGCGCGCGAAAGAGTTTCGATTGAAAGGAGAACGTCGCGGCTACTTCCCAACAGTGGAATTCGTCAGTATTTACAGCGTGCTGGCGAAGTTCAACAATTACTCGCAATTCTTCAACGCGTTTCAACGGAACAATTTCAACGCGGGGATCGACGTGCACGTGCCCATCTTCAGCGCGCAGACAAAAGCAGCGATCGGGCTGGCGCAGATCAATCTGGACGCGGCTAAGGTTAACCTGACGAATAAGAAAACGGAACTCTCGGCGGATGTGCGGCAAAAGACGCGGCGCGTGCGCGAAAGAGATGCGGCGAAGGAAGTGGCGCGGCTGGAATTGCAATTGGCACAGCAAAACGTGGCGGTATTTCAATCGCAATTCGCCGAAGGGAAGTTGAATCTCCGCGAAGTAGAAAAAGCGCGACTGGAAGAGAACGAAAAGTGGATGGCGTATCTGGATGCGAATTTTCAGAAGCAGCAGGCGCAGCTGGAATTGCTGAAGACGGCGGGGCAATTGGATAAGGTGTGGCAGTGAGAAGAGAGGGGATGGGGGTTAGGGAATAGGGGATAGGCAGAAGCGCGAACGAGGCCGGGATGCTGGATCAGACGAGCCTGGAGTTCCTTGTCCAGGCAGTGAAGAAGTGACTAGTGATTCGTGACTGGTGACTGGTGATGCTCGATCTGGAAAGTCTGGGCGTGTTTTCGGAAGTGGCGAGAAAGCTTGATGGCGGATTCGCGGGGCTGCCTGAATTTCAAGCCCAATCGGCGGAGATGGCGCGCCTTGCGGAAGTGCTAGGGGCAACGGCGGAACGGCTGCAAGACAACTATCCGTATTTTCATCCCTTGTATGCGGGGCAGATGCTGAAGCCGCCGCACCCGGTGGCGCGGCTGGCGTATGCGCTGGCCATGTGGATCAATCCGAATAATCACGCGCTGGATGGCGGGCGCGCGACTTCGGCGATGGAGAAGGAAGCGGTCGCGGAGATCGCCGGCATGTATGGGTGGAAGAATTATCTGGGGCATCTGTGCGGCGGCGGAACGATGGCCAACCTCGAAGCCTTGTGGGTCGCCGGGCAATTGCATCCGGGAAAGAAGATCTTGGCGAGCGAGCAGGCGCACTACACACATGGACGGATCAGCGGCGTTTTACGATTGCCGTTCGAAAAGGTGCCTTGTGATGCACGCGGACGGATGGATGCCGGTGCGCTCACGAAGCTCGTGGAGCGCGGCGACGTGGGGACCGTCGTCACGACGATGGGGACCACGGGCACTGGTTCGGTGGATCCGCTCCCAGAGGTT
>JBGPIX010000249.1:0-7973 GCA_041485085.1 Candidatus Acidiferrum sp. | reverse complement strand
GTACAGCGTGTCAGTGACGGCGGGGATGCTACTCATGATGGCTGTATGCACGAAATTGTATCTGGACCATCGCCGCAGCATGCGAATCACAGCGGAGATGATGGCCGACGTCTACAGCCACGACCTCTTATCCCGTCAGGCAGCGGCCGAAGCCATCGAGAGATACAACCAGCACATCGAGCAGTGCAATCGCGCCATCGAAGCCTCGGAAGCAGGAGACGCGCGACCCGGCTGGGGTGAGACTCGGGTCGATAGTCTGAAAGCGGAACTCCAGCGCATCGCGAGTCAACTCGAAGCCACGACGCAGGACCGCAACAAGCTTCAGGAAGAGCTTCGGCAGAAATCGCTAATCGTTGCCGACCTTTCCATGCGACTCGATGCTTTATCAAAGAAAGTAAACGGGTCGCGAGACAGCGGCAGTGGTGTCGGGGAGCCGGCGTCAACCGGCCCGAATGGGGACGGGGCAAGGTTTGTTGGTCAGATCAACCGGCTTCAGGAAGAGTTGTATGCCGAACGGCAGAGGAACAAACGTTTGAAGAGAGCATGACAGAAATGCTCGTTACCGTGACAGACTTTGGGAGTGTTTGGCGACGGCGCTTTGGTAAGAACCAGAGCGATCCGAGGCGTTTTGCGCGCGCGGCCTATTTCAATACGACTGGTGTTTCCGTCAATGGGCAGATCCGAACCCGGCCCCGGATTGTCGGTCATGTGCGGTTCAATGGCGTTGGAGGCTTCGACCCGAATCGTCCGCTTGGAATGATCAACAGCGTCTTTGAGTGCGCCGAGCCCTGCATCTGGCAGGGACAGAACAAGATTCTCTTCAAGCATAGGCTCCCAGCCCCGCAGCAGCCTGACTACTACTTAGTCGTGGTCCGAGCCAACGAGGCCGGACACCTGGACGTGGGGTCGCCGGCATGGAGATCGGAAGGCACGCTTCTGATTTCTTTCAGCGAGTGTCGGGACGAGCAGGAGGCGATGCTATTGATGCCACTCGACAGTTGGTTGCGCACGGATCTCGGCAAGTTCGTGCTTCGGCCATTCGTGTCTTGGCCCTGGAGTGCGCGGCTTCAGTTGGAGTCTGCATAAAGTATGGTGAGTGATGCGGTATCCGAGAGGCTCTATTCAACTCAACCAGTCGCGCGACATGCCGCTCCTGCGTCAAATCTTACGCTCGCAATTCGTGACCCATTCTCAATTGTTCGAGTTCACTCAACTTAACCACTATGAGCGGAGTCGTAATTCGTTCCACTGGAGGATGAGAAGATTAGTTGACCGCGGACTTGTGTTGCGGCAGACACTCGTGGCCGGAACCGGGGATGCGGTGTATTCGGTCGCAAGCAGCGCAGCAACGTTGCTGCAGAGCTTGGGCGAGTATTGCCTGGTTGGGTGTGGCCGAACGGACGCAGAGAAAGCAGACAGAAACGTCTTGCATGCCATCGGGCTGAACGAGATTCAGCTCAGCGCCTTGCGCGCCGGATTGCTCGTGCGCTGGATGGGATCGATGGAGATCCGTTCTCAGAACGAGCTCACTGCGTTCGGCTTTGCAAAGGACTACGACGCAATTGTGACGGTACGCACAGATATTGGTGAGCGCAGATTTGCACTCGAGTATGAACGAACCACGAAGCCAGCGAAATGCTACCGAGCAATCGCCGCTTGCATGAGCCAGGAAGTTCACGTGAATCGGCTGCTTTATTTGGTTGCGAACTACGACATTTTGCGATTCGTTTCAGGCTTCTTCACGAAGGCGGTGTACCCGGTCTTCTTTGGTCTGCTTACGGATTGGCATTCCCATCTGCTTGAAATGCCAGTCTTAGACGGCCTTGCGAAACGCGCGTTAACACTGCAGCAAGCTTTGAATGGTGGCACTCCGAAAGTCGAGGCCATGCCGACCGCGACTAGCTACCGTTTGCCCTTTCATTGAGCTTTCTATGGGCGCTGATTGAATGGCCATTGACTCTCCCGACTGCCTACAAGTCACAGAGCTTCCAAGGCTTATCCACTTACTATCCTGGATTCTGGTAGTGTTTGCGGGTCGGAAATGGAATCTTCGAGATGCGTGTAAGTTACTCGAAAAGAGCGGGCTGAGCAGATGCATCAGCGGGATCGCGAAAGTTGCTCAGTCCAACGCCAACCAGACGAAAGCGTTGCTCTGCGGTCAGGCCCACTCGGTCCCGAAGTGACAGCGCTATGGTGGTCAATTCCTCGCAAGAAGAGGGAGGAAAGTTGGGCGTGTGGCTACGAGTGAGAATCTTGAACTCGCTTGTCTTCAGTTTGAGGACCACGGTTCGTGGGATACGCAATTCCTTGCGCGATGCAGTCCAGGCCTTTTCCGCCAGGCGCCGGATCATTGGCTCAGTCTCGGTCAACGGAACATCGCGCTCAAAAGTGTCCTCAGCTGATACGGATTGTGTTTGCCTGTCTGGGATAACTTCGCTGTTGTCAACGCCTCTGGCCAATTCGTACAGTCGCACACCGTAGCGACCGAAGTGGCCTTCGAGTGTCTGTAAATCCAGCTTTCGCAAATCCCCAACCGTCTGTGTGTCAAACTTCTTCAGCTTTTCTTCTGTTACCTTGCCTACCCCTGGCAGACGTCCCACAGACAGCGGCAATAAGAATTGATCGACCTCTTCAGGCTGGATAACAAAGAGCCCATCCGGTTTTCGCCAGTCAGAAGCGATCTTCGCAAGAAATTTGTTGGGTGCTACACCGGCTGAGGCTGTCAAATTCAATTCCTCTCGGATTTGTTCGCGAATGGCGCGCGCCACGCGTGTGGCGGTCGGCAAGCCGGTCTTGTTCTCAGAAACGTCCAGGTATGCCTCGTCAAGGGATAGCGGCTCAACCAGATCGGTGTGACGCTTGAAGATTTCGCGTGCGAGCCGCGACACAGCCCGGTAGCGCGGGAAATCCGGAGGGACAAAGACAGCGGCAGGGCACAGGCGTTCGGCCCGAGTTGCTGGCATGGCGGAGCGCACGCCAAAACGTCTCGCTTCATACGAAGCGGCACAGACCACAGAGCGGTTGCCACGCCAGGCGACAACTACGGGCTTGCCCCGTAGTTCGGGATCGTCCCGCTGCTCAACGGACGCATAGAATGCGTCCATGTCGATATGGACAATTTTGCGCACGGTCGTCTGACAACCATCTTATTCCGGAGTTCCAGGCGAGTGCGAGAGCAACCTGGTCAACCCTTTTCTCGTATCGACTGTTGGTTCAGGAGCACCGCGGTGCCATCCAAGAAGGATTCCACCGGGCTGGTATTCCGGGCGGTAGAAATTCTGTCTTCCGTCAAGATTCGGCCGAGTCGCTGTCGATGGATTTGACCTTCAACTAGCTGACGCAACTTTCGGAATGTCGACGTCATTGCGTATTTTGCCGAAATACTTCGCTTGGACGGACGCACGTCCACGCTGGATTTTGCACCAATGCACAACCGTTGTATGTGCAAGGGAGGAGAAAGAAAGATGAAGAATGTTCAGTTGATTACGGACGGGTCTTGCATCGGGAATCCAGGGCCAGGCGGTTGGGCTTGTATTCTGCGATGCGGGAGCGAGGAGCGAGAACTCTCAGGAAGTGCGGTGATCACGATCTCCAGAATCGGTGTGATGCGCTGGCTCTGGCCGCTGCTCGAAGGCAGGCTGGTCATTGAGCCTCGACCTTAGTTTGCTGTTTGAGTTAGGACTGAACCGGGCTGCGAGTGGGTGCGACCTTGTGGGTTGCAATTTTTTGGGCCATTGAGAGCAGGAGTTTTCTGTCCCGTTCCGCTGTCCTGGCTAAGAGACGGCGTAACTTTGTCAGAAACCTAGCATCTTTGCCGGTGGCGCCCCACACGATGTCCGCTGCGGTCTTTCTCTTGGGAAGGTTCGGAAGCTCGGGAGGTTTGTGTCCGTCATAAAAGAGTTGGTAGACGGGGACCTCTAATGCCCGAGCGAATTTCTCAATCGTTTCCACGGCTGGAACGGTGTGTCCGTTCTCCACTCGCGAGACATAGCAGCGAAGCAAGCCTGTTCGCTTTTCAATATCCCCCTGCGAGAGCTTCTTTTCTTCACGTACGGTCCGCAAACGATCTCCAATAAGCACCTTCGGCCTCCTTGCTCTGTTTAGACCTTTCAATTGTCGGGGACGCCAAACCCTAGCATAGCCCGTGAGCAAAACGAAATGTCATTTCTTGGCTCTACGATTACAGCGTTGGAGCTTTGGTTCGTACCCTTGGTATGCGTATCTCCTTATCTTTTACTACTACTTCGCACTTGAGAGGAGGAAACCAATGTTTGGAAAGATGAATGTGATCCCAGTGATCGATCTTCGGAACGCACCTGACGATGCTTGCAGGTGCTCGGATGGCGCGGTGAAGAGACTGCTGGTTGTGACTGAGCAGCCCAAGATCGAAAAATGGATCCAGTTCCCGAAGGCCCTGTTCGTGTTCCTTGTCGTTCCGGGGGACCCCGAATCCGGCGCCTTCTACCTTTACGACCGTCATTCAAGGGTTTGGTCCTGGTTAGACTTTGAAGACGAGAAATTCGGCGGCTACACGGTTAGCGACTTTGAAAAATTGGTCCGTGACTGCCGATTCCTAGACCTCGTGGAACATCCCCACCTGCTTTCGGGCAAGAATCGATGGGTCGTTCAGCCAGGTCTTCGACCGCAGCGAAGCAATCGGGTTGCCTAAGCGTCCTTGAAGAAGCCCGCCTTAGATAGAACAAGCCTTTCTCCCACCCCGTTCAAACCGCCGTCATCCTCACCAGGGTAGGGACTTAGTGCGCGTGCCCACTAATTTGACAGCAAAGAGTTTTGGGTTTACGAAGAGCGCGACTTCGCTGGACGTGACTGCCCGGAAAGGAGGAACCGTGGAGAGTGTCATTAGAGCTTGTCCCAGCGTCGTGCGCTCCTACAGCAGCCTGTTTGTAAATCGCGGGGCTTATACCCTTCAATCGTCGCGGCCTCAGCCCGAGAGCGGGCGTCACTACTACTTTCGACCGAAGGCAAAGGGGACGAGCGGCCAGTTGAGCCTCACCGCGGCCACGATCTGCCGTCACCTTGAGGGCGCAATAACGATTGGGCTGTACGCAATAAATCCCTCAACGCAACGATCGAAGTGGGTCGCGATTGATGCCGATTACGCCGGGGCGATGGAAGACCTGCTCAAGCTGCAGTACTTCCTACAGCAGGACAAGGTGGAGGCCGCCTTGGAGATGAGCAAGCGGGGTGGGCATCTGTGGATTTTCATGGAGAAACCTGCCCTGGCCCGAGAGTGCCGCATCTACATCTACAACCTGGCGTTGAAACTCGGAGTGCGAATCAGAGGCGCTGGCTTGGCGGAGGGAATCGAAGTCTTCCCGAAGCACGATGAGTTGCGTGAGGGAGAATTTGGGAACGCCATTCGTGGACCGCTAGGAATACACCGTGGCGCAAACCGTCGGTATTGGTTCTACGGCGCGGACTATGATCTGGAAAAACAGATCTCGTATCTGAACCGCCTTCGCAAAGTGAGTGAAGAACAGCTACGGAACTTCACTGCGGACAAGACAATGCCACCTGAGTTTGATAGAACAAGCCCATCGGTAGACCACTCTGTTCCCTTCGTTCACACATCCGGTCACGAGTTTCGAATCCTCGACCATGTGCGCAAGGTCCGGAAGCTTGGCAGGAACTACGTTACGCAATGTCCGTCCTGTGCCAACGCCGGTCAGGATCGAAGTGGCGACAACCTGGCGATCTCCATCGAAGACCCGCGAAAGTACATCTGCTGGGCGGGTTGCACAAAAGAAATGATTCGTCGAGCGGTGGGTTGTCCGATCCCCATTCGGCAATCCACATGAGGAGGTAGCAGATGGCGGACAAGCAAGATTCTTTGGCGCGTCGAGGGCTCACTCTCTCGAAGCGAGTGCTGCGACGCTTGAGTGATGTAGGCGTTTTTACGCAGTCCCACGTGAGCCTCGAACACCAGCATCTGGCCAACCGCTATGTGGTGCGAGGGATCGAATCAGGAGGTGCCGTGAAGGACCTCGGCCGGTACGTTACGTTCTGTGGGCCGAATGGTGAGCCATTGCCGTATCTCCATCCAATCGATGCCATCGGAGTCAACGGAGTTCATGCAGTGGTAGTGGCTCCAGTCCTCGTGCGAATCGAGTTGTTCCGAGCAGGTCGAACCTGCCAACTGCTCATCACGAAGCACGAGCCCGGAAAGGTCGAAAATGGCAGACGTCCTCCGCTGGAGAACACAGTTCTATTCCGTGGGGTAAATGGCCTCCTTGATCTGACGCTCTTACGTACAGGCAATGACGTGGCCGGACGATCGGTCATGCTCGAGTTCTGGTCACGCGGCGGTGAGGCGCTTGGAATCCCAGCGGTATTTGCCACTGCAGTTGAGTCGGCGACCAGGGGCGTGAGTTGTGTCGGATGCGTGCATTCGCACTACCTAGTCACTCCGGTCGCCTTCGTCGGGGCCGTTGGTGCAAGCGTCTGATGAGCCCCGATCAGTGTGGAGGAACAGATGCAAGCAGGAAATTCAGCTGATTTAGCGCCGTCACCTGACACATCCCCGACGCAAGATGAAACAGAGGAGAAAAAACCCGGCAGCCGAGGCCCCTGAACAACGGGACTTGTTCATTCGGACACCGAGGCGCAAGCTGCCCGATGAAAGAAGGTCCATCACGCACAAGTTTTCGATTGGCGACCACGAGGGCTACATCATTGTCGGTATGTACGAAGAGGGAACGCCCGGCGAAATCTTCATCAAGATGGCGAAGGAAGGCTCCACGCTTTCGGGTTTCATGGATGGCCTCGCGCTTTCAATTTCCATCGGCCTTCAGTACGGCGTGCCGCTGAAAGCTCTCGTGGACAAGCTCACCAATACCCGTTTTGAGCCTTCGGGATTCAGGGAAAATCCGGCCATTCGTTACTCGAGTTCCGTGCTGGATTACATTGCGCGCTGGCTCGGCGGCAAATTCCTCTCATCGGAATATCTGAAACCGAGGGCCGCACCGAGCGACCAGGACATGATTCGCCCCGCCATTATTTCACCTGCGGTAAACGCGGCAAACCGCAAACCCATTCAGTCAAGCAATAGCGCCGGCACGGCCGGAGATGCCCCTTCGTGCTCAAATTGCGGCATGCTCATGGTGCCCAACGGAAGCTGCTATAAGTGCGTCAACTGCGGGAGCACAAGTGGGTGCTCTTAGCGATGAGGCTAACGAGCAGGCACGAGGGAGGGGACTGGGAGGGTGCCCGTAGAGCGGTTAGGTGAAGTGTCCGGCCTGTGGTTCGGCATGATGATAGAGGGCGTTGTGGTCGTGAGCTTTTCTGGCCGCGTTCTTCATTGTGTGCATAACCTTCGGAAAGACCTAAGTATCTGCACACATTATCCCAACACAGCGGCCGCCCGTTCAATCGAGAGAAGTGTGCAGGTAACGAGGAAGGCTTCCCGGCAGCCTGGTCTCATTTGATTGCGACTCCCCGTCTCCACGTGCCATTGCGGCGCGAACGCTGCCAGTCAGCGCAACAACCGCCTGAGCAATCGTTCCAGCAGAACTCGGTCTCGAGCTCTCACCCTGGTGAATTCGACCCCCATCCCGTCGTCAGGCACAATGTTTCGCACAACCCCCTCTGCTTGAACGCTGCCTCCAGGCACTTCAAACGCCAGTCTCAGGCTCGTACCTACCGGTGGTGCATTGGATCCGGAGAGGAACAGGCCTCCCATGCCTAACATCTTGACGCGAGAAATCTGTTGCTCGCCGCCGCCGTACCAGGCCACGAACATGCCTATTGGCAGTGAGATTCGCTGATATCGACGCGTCCCATGGGTTTCTTTGGTCATGGAACAAGGTAAAAGTACTAGAAGCTATTGCACAACCCTCCGCAAGACGATCATGAAGCAGGCGATATGAAAGAAGGCGCGATAGATAGTGAGAGAACGGTCGTAGCGCACCACCAGGCGGCGGAAGTTGCCGAGCCAGGCGTTGGTGCGTTCGATG
>JBGPIX010000248.1:0-7988 GCA_041485085.1 Candidatus Acidiferrum sp. | reverse complement strand
TTGCATCTTGCTCCGGCGGACTACGAGCGCAAACAGACGCTAGTCAACGCGGAGAGATTTACTTCTTCCGAGCTGAAAGAATACGAACGGAAGATTCTTGCCGCCGACGAACGCATCCTGGAAATCGAACGCCAGCTCTTCATTGAGGTGCGCTCTGCCGTTGCCGCCCATGCCGCGCGTTTGCGGCGCACTGCCGCGGCCGTCGCGCAGATGGACGTGCTCACTTCGTTTGCGAAACTGGCTACCGATCGCGGCTATTCGCGCCCCGAATTCAATTCCACCGGAGAACTGCTCATCATCGGCGGGCGCCATCCGGTGATCGAAGAGTTGCTGCGCCAAAAAGGCGAACGCTTCGTTCCCAACGATCTTTGCTTCGAGCCGGGGCGGCAGCAACTTTTACTGATTACCGGGCCTAACATGGGCGGCAAGTCCACCTATCTTCGCCAGTCCGCGTTGATCGTGCTGATGGCGCAGATGGGCTCGTTCGTGCCGGCGCGGCAGGCGAAGCTGCCCATCACCGATCGCATCTTCACGCGGATCGGCGCGAGCGATAATTTGGCACGCGGACGCTCCACTTTTCTGGTGGAGATGAGTGAAGTCGCTGCCATCTTGAATCACGCCACGCCTGCGAGCCTCGTGCTGCTTGATGAAGTGGGACGCGGCACGTCCACGTTTGATGGGCTGTCCATCGCGTGGGCTGTCGTCGAGCATCTGCAGAAGCACACTCGCTCGCGTACGCTCTTCGCCACGCACTATCACGAACTGACGGAGCTTGGCGATCTGCTTCCCGCGGTCAAGAATGTTCACGTTTCGGTGAAAGAAACGCCCAGCGAGATTATTTTTCTGCGCCGCGTCGAGCCCGGAAGCGCGGACAAGAGTTATGGCATTGAAGTGGCCCGCCTCGCTGGGCTTCCTCGCAGCGTGATCGAACGTGCTCGCGAAGTCTTGAAAAGGCATGAACAGAGCGAGCACGAACTCAGCGAGACGCTTTCCCCCGGTGCATCCGATCTCGCGCACCCAAACAGCAATCAGCAGGTGCTTTTCACCGCTCTCGATCGCCAAGTTCTGGAAAAACTGCGTGGCGCCGACCTGGATCAGCTGAAGCCGCTCGACGCGCTCAATCTGCTAGCGGAGCTAAAGAAGCAAATCTCATGAGCGAAAAGCCCCTGCTCGTTCTCGGAATGATGTCCGGCACCTCCGCGGATGGCATCGATGTTGCGCTAGCGCGCATCTCCGGCGCGCCGCCGAAGCTGAACGCCAAGCTGCTTGGGCATACTTCCGTCAAGTTTCCGCCTGCCGTTCGCAAGGAAATCCTTCGCGTTGCTGAACAGCACGCCATCGCGGCAGGTGCGCTCAGCCAATTGAATTTTCGATTGGGAGAACTTTTCGCTGGTGCGGCGCTGGCAGCGTGTCAGGAATTCAGGACCTCCCGGAACAAAATCGCGCTCATTGGCAGCCACGGCCAAACGATCTTCCATCAGGGCCTTGCGGCCGCCTATTTTGGGGCTTCGACTGCTTCGACCTTGCAGATCGGCGAGACAGCCATCATCGCTGCACGAACTGGCATCACCACCGTCGGCGATTTTCGCCCCGCCGACATCGCCATGGGTGGACAAGGCGCGCCGCTCGTTCCTTACGCCGACTACCTTCTCTATCGCCATGCGAAGTGCGGCCGCGTTGCGCTCAATCTCGGCGGCATCGCGAACATTAGCGTGATTCCTGCCTCAGCAAAGCCGGAACAAATCCTCGCTTTTGACACCGGGCCCGCGAACATGCTCATCGACACCCTTGTGTCACATTTCACAGATGGCCGCCAGCGTTTCGACAAGAACGCCCGCCTCGCATCCCAGGGGCACGGTATTCCCGCGCTGCTCGACGATCTCTTGCGTGATCCTTATCTGAAGCTCGCACCGCCGAAATCTACCGGCCGCGAATACTATGGCAACGCTTACCTAAGAAAGCTCCTCGCCCTCGGCCGGCGCCATCGCGCCAAGCCAAACGATCTCATCCGCGCGGCGACAATTTTTACGGCTCTTTCGGTCGTTGATGCCCTGAACCGTTTCGTTCTGCCAAAAACGAAAATTCACCAACTCATCGTTTCCGGCGGTGGTGCGCACAATCCGTTGATCCTTGTGCAACTCTCCGCTGCCCTTCCTGGCATTGAAGTCCTGCCCTCTTCGCGTCTCGGCATTCCAGAAGATGCCAAGGAAGCTTTCGCCTTTGCACTTCTTGCCTACGAAGCATTTCATCAGCGTCCCGCGAACCTTCCGTCCGCTACAGGAGCACGGGGCCCGGCAATCCTCGGTAAAATATCCTATGCCCCTCCGCGTTACGCGCTCTTGTAGTAGGTTTTGTCATTTCATTACTGCATTACTTCTTTGCGTCATTGTTTCGTTGTGTCTCGCTTCCTGTTCGCGTTCATCGCGCAGCGATCCTTCAGCGCTTACCTTCCTTATTGAATCCAGCCCTACCAACCTCAACCCGCGCTTCGCCACGGACACTCAGTCGCAGCGCATCGATGGACTTCTTTTCAGCGGCTTACTGGAGCGAGACAATCAGATGAATTTCCACGGCGACGTTGCCGAATCCTGGTCTTACGATCCCGCTCGCGCCGAGAAGGTTCTCGATGCTGCGGGTTTTCTCCGCAAACAGGACGGCGTGCGCCTGCGGCTCACATTGAAATGCTCGACGGAAGAGCAAGCCCGTCTGATCGGCGCGGCGCTTCAGGAGCAATGGCGGCGCGTGGGCATCGAATTGGAAATTCGGCCGCTGGAGCTCGCCACGCTGTTTTCCGACGTTGCCAAGGGAAATTTTCAGATGACCTACCAGCGCTGGGTCGGCGCCAACACCGATCCGGACTTTTTTGAATATGCGTTCTCGTCAAAGCGCTTTCCGCCTGATGGCGCCAATCGCGGACACTATCGCAACGCGCTCACAGACCAGATTCGCGTGGAGATGAATCAGGAAAAAAGGAAAGCTTTATGCAGTGAAGTTCAGAAAATTCTGGCAGACGATCTGCCCTATTTGCCGCTGTGGTTCAACGATGTCGTTTTCGTCCATCGCCGCTCGCTCGGGGCCCTCGACCTTCCTTCCACCGGAAACTACAGCTTTCTTGCCACGCTTCCCACGCATCCGTGAAGAATTAGCCGGTTTTTTTCGTTCGGATTTTCTCGATCATTCCTGGAGGTAACTTCTCGATACGGCGCAGAAACGCCGCCAGCGACCACAATTCCTTTTCCGAATAAAACGGACCGTACGCGGACATGCCTGTCATTCGAATCCCATGCTTCACGATCCAGTAGAGTTCGGGCTCCGAATACTGCGTTCCTGTGTGCGGCAGCTCAGGCACCGGCGGAAAATGGTCACGATCCTGTTCATAAGTCCCGCCCAATTCACCGTGGCAGCCCTGACAACCGGCCACGTAGAGTTTTCCTCCTGCTAACACTGCGTCCTCATTTGCTGCTGGCGGGTTGGGAACTACCGCAGCACTTCGCCGGACAGATGCGCGCACCACCGATTGCAAGATTGAGGTTTCCAAAGCGGAAGGCTTTGCATCGGCTCGAATCTGGGAGAAACCAAGTGCGAAGTACGCCATACATCCGATCGGAAGAACGACGATCGCGGCAACAAATCCAAGTGCGAACTTTTTCACGCTGGGAACTCCGGTGAAGCGTAGTTACTTAGGTGCATTTTGTTGAATCCCTTCCAACACCTTTGGCGGCAAATTGGGGAACCGGCTGATGAACGCAGCCAGCGACCAAAGCTTTGGATCGGTGTAGGACGATCCCTGCGCGGCCATGCCCGTTCTGCGGATTCCGTGCTTCGCAACCCAGAACACTTCTGCTTCCGAATAATTTGTCCCATGGATCGGAAACTGCGGCGCGGGAGGGTAGAAGGTCGCGCCAAAATCGCTCGATGGTTTGCCGGGCTCGCCGTGGCATCCCACGCAATCGTTCAAATAAAGTTTTCCGCCGGCAATCAGCGTTTCATCGGTCTGTGGCAAGGGGTTCTGTAACTTTGGTGCCGTGCGTCGAACGGAAGCGTGAATGCCGGAATACAGGAAGCGCGCCGTCAAAGCCGGGACGGGGATGCCCGATCGGATATCAAGCAAGCCCAGCCTCAGGTAAATAAGGACACCAAAGATAAGTAGAAATGTGCCAGCAATGAAGCCAGCGATGAAGTTCTTCATGCGAGCCCTTTTCCGTCTGCTGGCCCATTAGACGGCGATCTATACTTTTCGTGAGAGTCTATTTTGGCGGGGATTTGGCGCTCAGTCGTGGGGTATTTCCCTGAGGATCCAGGCCAGCTCGGTTTTGATTACCGGCGATATCGCTACGACTGACTTTGCTCTAGCGCCTTCTCAATCTCCGCCACGGGGATTGCGCCTTCGCGGCCGATTCTCCAAGTGTCGCCGGTCAACTCCACGATGGTGGATGGCAGCGTTCCACCGGTTTCGCCCGTGTCCAACACCAACGGCACACGCGGCCCCAGCTGCTTCATCACCTGCTCCGCGTTGGAGCACGATGGAAATCCGGAGATGTTGGCGCTCGTGCCCGTGACGGGTCCTTCGAATTCGTCGATCAGGCGCCGCACCAATGTGCTATTCGGCCAGCGCAGCGCGATGCGGCCAGTGCCTGCGGTCACTTTCAGGGGGATGCGCTGCGCCGCGTTCACGACCAGCGTTAGCCCGCCGGGCCAGAACGCCTGGGCGAGCCGCAAAAATTTTCGCGGCGCTTCCCGCGCGAGCAAAATTGCTTGTTCAATTGAATTTACAAGAATGGGGAGAGCCCTTGTTTCCGGGCGCCCCTTCACGCGATAAATTTCGTCCACCGCGGCAAGATTGAACGGATCGGCGGCCAGCCCATAGAAAGTGTCCGTGGGAATCGCAATGACACTTCCGCGCGCGATAAAATCCGCCGCATAACGCAGCAAGTCCGCCTCTGGGGATTTTGCATTGATGCGCAGCAGTTCGGCTGGCAATTTTTGGCCCTTTGGCGAAGTCGTGACGCCACCCTTGCAGCGCCTCGCCAGCGCTGCCCTTATTTGGGCGACGCTACCATACCCCCTCACCTCGCGCAATAAGAGCCTGCTAGTGAGCCTCTTGGCGTATTCAAGGCGAAGTGCAAATAGACAAATATGGACATAGGGGTGACAGGTCCCGACAATATGACTTCTCCCCAGAGTGTTGTCCGCCTGCTGAGGACGGAGGTGCTCTGGAGTGACATCGCCGGTCAAAGTTTCCCAGCTTGCTTCGGGCAATTTAAGGTGAAATCAACCGTCGCGCTAATCTGCTGATTTGCGGCGTCCTTTGGGAATCTCCAGGAGCTGACTGCTTTTTTCACCGCCTCGAGAAGCAACGGATGTCCACTCTCGAAGGAAAGATTGATCGCACCCCCGGATGAGTCAATGTCGAATTTGAAGAAGACCTCACCCTCCACCCGAGCCGCTCTCGCGAGGGGAGGATACTCAGGCGGCACGTACAATTCCGGCGATATCGGCGCGCTACTTAACAACTGCACACTCGGAGGAACCGGGTGGCTCTGAGAAGCACGATACAGGTCAGATGGTTTATCCGGGGCACCTTTGAACATTGGATCGTATTTGCCCGCGCTCAGGTCACTCAGAGTTGCCGAATCCAAGAACATCGGGGGAGGCGAGTCTCCGGCGGGAGTCGCAAACGCTGGTTTCTCCATAACTCCAGGCCCTACTGCCCGGCCTAGACGCTCCAATAATCCCATCATCCAGGAAGTGTTCTGAGGTGCCTTCGCAGTCCGGTCGAACCAGTATTTCTCAAGAATATCCGCACGGATGAGGCGGGTCTGGGCTCCACACTGGACTTCCATCACAACGTTGGCACCGCTGAAGACCATACAGTGTTTGCATCGTTTCAATTCGCGGCGCAGCTCTTTTTCCGGGATCGCACAGGGGTTTGTCGAACCAAGCAGCGTCGCGACGGACTCGCCCAACGACCCGGATGCAGTCTCAACCTTTGCTGGCGCGAAGCATTCATTTCCAGCGGGGGTAAGTGTAATCCTCTCGACCGAGGTACCGCTTGCCGACGGACGCACCAGGAACAGTTCGTAAAAGTTGAACGGCGGACCAAAATCGAAAAAAGTATGCAGTCCAATTTCGAATTGAGTCGGAGGAGCCGGCACGGGCGGACGCGCTTGAGGCAATGCAGCCCCGCACGAGAGAGCGAGAGCACATTCAAATGCGATAAGTCGCAAAAGACGAACGCAAATACCCTGCTGAGCACCATTCTTCATCAGTATCGCCCCGGACAGCAACCCCGCCGCTTTACTGCACTACTTTGGAAGCAAACAACATAGTTAAGGATGCCAGAATTACCACCCTTAGCAAGAAATTTGCTACCCTCCACATTGATGGCAACGCCTGGCAAAACCGCTCGCAACGCTCGCTCTGCGGGCGAGCCCGCGCTCCTCATTAGCCGCGACAATCGCTGGCTCAAGGAGTTTCGCGTGGCCCTCCGCGGCGGTTTGCCCACGGAAAGCGGCTTTGTTGGCGTCGAGGGTGTTCGGCTCGTCGAAGAAGCGTTGCGTTCCGGGTGCCGCATTCAGGCGGTGCTCTTCAGCGAATCCGGCGAACGCCATCACCAACGGCTGTCATCCTTCATCGACCGGCCCGAAATGGCTTTTCCGGTTCTGCGCACCACCGACCGCCTTTTCGAGGGTCTCGCCGACACCGAACATCCGCAAGGGGTCGGGGCGCTAGTGCAGCCTCACGAAACAACTTTCGATGATTTCGTTCGCTCCCCAGTTTCTGCCTGCGCTCCATTGCTCGTCATCCTCGCCGGTGTCCAGGATCCTGGCAACGTGGGAACCATACTCCGCACCGCAGCCGCCTTTGGCGCGACTGGAGCTGCGACAGCCGCGTCCGGAATCAGCGGCACCGCCAATCCGTTCTCGCCGAAAGCTCTGCGCGCCTCTGCCGGCGCCGCTCTGCATATTCCCATCCTCGCTGGAATGTCGCTTTCGATTCTACTTGCGCAATTAAAGGTCGCGGGCGTTCGAACGCTGGCTTCGAGCGTTCACGAACCGCGCGACGGGGAACAGCCGATCCTCGCTCCATGGGAAGTCGATTGGTGCCAGCCAGTTGCACTTCTCGTTGGCAACGAGGGCGCCGGGCTTCCCGAAGAAATCGAGCGCAGCGCCGATGCCCGCATCCGCATTCCCATGGCCAGCGGCATCGAATCGCTGAACGCCGCTGCTGCCGCAGCAGTGGTTTTCTACGAGGCCGCACGTCAAAGAAACTCTGTGCCCTCATCGGACATCCAAAAATAACGTGAGCCTCTTCTCAAAATTGCCGCCACCTGCCCCGGAGCCCGACGTTCCCGCCGCCAACCAGCCGCTCGCCGAACGCATGCGCCCGCGCACGCTGGATGAGTTCATCGGCCAGGAAAGGCTGCTCGGTCCCGGTAAATCCCTTCGCGTTCAAATCGAAAACGACAATCTTGGTTCCATGCTTTTCTGGGGACCACCGGGCTGCGGAAAGACCACGCTCGCGCGCCTCATCGCGCGACTCACAAGCTCCGAATTCGTTTCCTTTAGCGCCGTCCTCGCCGGCATCAAGGAAATCAAGGAAGTCATGGCCGTCGCCGAACAAAAATCCCGCTCCGGCCATCGCACCATCGTCTTTGTCGACGAGGTTCACCGCTTCAACAAAGCCCAGCAGGACGCCTTTCTTCCTCACGTCGAAGCGGGCCACATTATTTTCATCGGCGCGACCACGGAAAATCCTTCCTTCGAGGTTATTTCCCCGCTTCTCTCCCGCACCAAGGTCTACGTCCTCGATCCCCTCGCAACACCGCAAATCGCTGAACTTCTCCGCCGCGCCCTCAACGACAAGGAACATGGCTTTGGAAACGAATCCATCACCGCTCCCGACGACATTCTTTTCCGCATCGCCTCCTTCGCCAATGGTGACGCCCGCGCCGCATATAACACGCTCGAACTAGCTGTCCGCAGCGC
>JBGPIX010000247.1:0-8035 GCA_041485085.1 Candidatus Acidiferrum sp. | reverse complement strand
GCCGCGCGCGAAATGCTCATCGCCGCCGCGGCTCAGCAGTGGTACGTGGAGCCGTCATTGTGCCACGTGGACAACGGCGCCGTGGTGCACAATGCCACGGGCAAGCGATTGGGCTATGGAGCGTTGGTCGAAAGAGCGGCGAAACTCTCCGTGCCTGCCAATCCCGCGCTGAAGGATCCCAAGAATTACAAATACATTGGCAAGCCCACGAAGCGGCTCGATACGCCCTCGAAAGTGAACGGCAAAGCCGGATTCGGCATCGACGTGCGCCTGCCGAATATCCAGCATGCGGTCGTGGCACGCTGTCCCGTGTTTGGCGGCAAAGTGAAAAGCTTCGACGACTCGAAAGCGAAAACCGTTCGTGGCGTGAAGCAAGTTTTGCAGATTTCTTCGGGCGTGGCCGTGGTCGCGGACAACACCTGGTCGGCGATGGAAGGCCGGCGCGCATTGCAAATCACTTGGGACGAAGGCGCGAACGCCGCCAACTCCAGCGAGGCTATTCGAAAGCTCTACTTGGCTGCTGCGGAAAAGCCCGGCGCCATCGCGCGCAAAGACGGCGATGCGGACGTCGCCCTCGCCAGTGCCGCGAAAAAAGTGGAAGCCGCTTACGAAGTGCCGTTCCTCGCGCATGCCACCATGGAGCCCATGAACTGCGCCGCCGACGTGCGAGCCGGCGGCTGCGACATCTACGCGCCCACGCAATTTCAAACCATCAATCAGATGACGGGAGCGAGAATCACCGGCCTGAAGCCCGAGCAAGTTCGCATTCACACCACGTTTCTCGGCGGCGGATTCGGACGCCGCGCGGAGCAGGATTTTATTTCCGAGGCGGTGGAGATTTCCAAGGGAACCGGCGCACCGGTGCAGGTCACGTGGTCCCGTGAAGACGACATCCAAAACGATTTTTACCGGCCTGCCGCGTACACCAAACTTGTCGCGGGACTGGACGCGGACGGTTGGCCCGTTGCCTGGAAAAGCCGCATCGTCGGCCCTTCGATCATGTCGCGCTTTTTCCCCGGCTCGGTGAAGAACGGCATCGATGAATCTTCCGTGGAGGGCCAGGCGAACGCAAAGTATGGGATTCCCAATTTTCTGGTCGAATACGCGCTGACGGAAGCGGGCGTGCCGGTGGGTTTCTGGCGCTCGGTCGGGAATTCGCACAACGGATTCATCACGGAATGTTTTGTCGAGGAGCTTGCCAAAGCGGGTGGCAAAGATCCATTTGAGTTTCGCCGCAAGCTGCTGGCCAACGCGCCCCGCCATCGCGGTGTGTTGGAGCTTGCCGCGGAGAAAGCCGGCTGGGGAAAGCCTCTGGCCGCAGGGCGCACGCGCGGGATTGCGGTTGTCGAGTCGTTTGGTAGTTACGTCGCGGAGGTCGCCGAAGTCAGCGTCAACCGCAGTTCCGGCGAAGTGAAGGTTCATCGCGTGGTCTGCGCCGTGGACTGCGGCCGTTACGTGAATCCCGATACGATTGCAGCGCAAATGGAAGGCTCCATCGTCTTCGGTCTGACGGCCGCCCTGAAGGGCCAAATCACCATTGCAAATGGCCGCGTCGAGCAAAGCAATTTCCATGATTACGAAATGCTCCGGCTGAATGAAACGCCGCACGTTGAAGTTCACATTGTGCCGAGCAACGAACCGCCCGGTGGCATCGGCGAACCCGGAATGCCGCCGATCGCTCCGGCCGTGTGCAACGCTATTTTCGCGGCTACTGGGAAACCAATCCGGCGGCTGCCCATTCGCAAGGAAGATCTGGCATAGCGTTTCGTTCCCGGCTTATTGCAGAATAACGCGTGCCTTGGACACCGACTCTTGTCGCTGCGATCCCGCTGGCGATCTGGATTTATCTTTTTCTCGCGCGCGGCAGTTTCTGGCAGTTGCACGAAGACGATATCGTTCCGGAGCCTCTCGACAACTGGCCTCACGTTGTCGCAATTGTTCCGGCGCGCAATGAAGCCGAAACTATCGCGCGAACCGTCAGCTCTCTCGCGAAACAGGACTATCCCGGAGAGTTCCATGCCATTGTTGTGGATGATCACAGCGAAGACAGTACCGCCGCGCTAGCTCGCAACGCGGCAGAAGTTTCCGGAACTGCACAACGAGTCTCGATTCATTCGGCTACCGATCTTCCGTCGGGCTGGACTGGGAAACTCTGGGCGCTGAACGAAGGCGTTCAAGTTGCTGCAAATCATTCGGCGGAGTTTTTTTGGTTTACAGACGGGGATATCGAGCACGCGCCGAACACGTTGCGCCGTCTGGTTTTCCGCGCAGAAAAAGAATCGCTCGATCTCGCCTCGCTGATGGTGCTGCTTCAAGCGAAAACCTTTCCCGAGCGCCTGCTGATCCCGCCATTCTTGTATTTCTTCCTGATGCTTTATCCGCCGCGCTGGATCGCCGATCCAAAAGCCCGCACCGCGGGCGCGGCGGGAGGATGTATTTTATTGCGCCGCAGCGCCTTGGCTCGCATCGGCGGAATCGCCTCCATCCGGAGTGAAGTAATTGACGATTGCGCGTTAGCGCGAGCGGTGAAGAAGAGCGGCGGGAAAATCTGGATGGGACTTACACGCGCGAGCGTCAGCCTGCGTGGCTACGGCAGCTTCGCCGAAATTCGAAACATGATCGCCCGCGCTGCTTTTACACAGCTGCACTACTCGTTTCTTTTCCTGTTTGTAGTTCTGGCCGGTTTGTTCGTCACGTTTCTCTTACCGTGGTTTTCTTTTCTCTCCGGCGAAGATCCCGCGTGGTTCCTCGCCAGCACCGCCATTTGCCTGATGACCGTAACTTTCGGCGTCACGGTCAGGTTCTACGGTCTCGCCTGGCCCTGGGCTTTAGCCCTGCCGCTGGCGGCCATCTACTACGGTTACGCCACCTGTGTCTCCGCCGTGCGCTATTGGCTAGGCCGCGGCGGCCAATGGAAAGGCCGTGCGCAAGCGCCGCGTGGAAACTAATTCGCGTGGTGCCGCATCCAAATTTCTAGTCTTGCGCATTGAAATTTGTTATCCTGCGCAAAGGTGAAGTACAGGGCTGTATCCCGCATTTAAAGGAACGGCACCGGAGGCCACCATGAGCGTTGTCCCAAATTCCGGGAACGGAAAAGTTACCGTGCCCGATCTCCTGCAGCGCAAAACTCAGGCTGCGGGCTCCCACTCCAACTCTAAGAAAATTACTTGCCTGACGGCGTACGACTATCCGACTGCGCGCTTGCTCGATGAAGCCGGCGTGGACGTGATTCTTGTCGGCGATTCACTCGGCATGGTGGTGCTGGGGCACGAGAACACGCTGGCGGTGACGATTGAAGAGATGCTGCACCACACACGCGCGGTGCGGCGTGGAACGCGGCGCGCGCTCGTCGTGGCGGATATGCCTTACGGCAGCTATCACACCGATTTGAGCGAGTCGCTGCACAACGCCATGCGCTTTGTGAAAGAAGCCGGCGCCGAGGCGGTGAAGGTGGAGGGCGGGGAACGCAGACTGGAGCTGATCTCCCGGCTGACGGAAGCGGAAATTCCGGTGATGGGGCACGTGGGCTTGACGCCGCAATCGGTGAATGCGCTGGGTGGATATCGCGTGCAAGGAAAAACGGCGGATGCGGCCGAGCAGTTGATTCGCGATGCGCGCGCAGTGGAAGCGGCGGGAGCTTTTGCGGTTGTGCTGGAAGCGGTGCCTCGCGAATTGGCGGCGCAGATTACGCGCGAGTTGCGGATTCCGACGATCGGCATCGGCGCGGGGCCGGACTGCGACGGGCAGATTCTCGTCGCGCATGATCTTCTGGGACTCACGTTTGGACAGACGCCGAAATTTGCGCGGCAGTATGCCAACGTCGGGCAGATTATTTCCAAAGCTGTGCGCGAATATTGCGATGATGTGCGCGAAGGCGGGTTTCCTTCGGACGCCGAGTCTTATCACGCGCCGCAATCCACGAAAGATCGCAAGACCATTTTCATCGACAGCTGAGCTGTCCGCAAATCCTATTAAGACGTGAAGAGGAACCAGACATGACGCCACAAGAGATGCGCGTGCTGTACGATTACAACGTCTGGGCCAATCACCGGTCGCTGGACGCAGCTTCGGCGCTTACCGCGGAGCAGTTGGTGCAGCCGATGGGTTCGAGCTTTGGCTCCGTGCGGGACACGCTGGCGCATATCTACGGGGGCGAATGGGTCTGGCTGGAACGGTTCCAAGGCCGCTCGCCATCTTCTCTTCCCGATACAACGCAGTTCAAGGATATTGTCGGCTTACGAGAGCGCTGGAACGAACTTGAGGCGCGCTTGCTCGGTTTCGTGCGCGGGCTGACGCAAACGGACCTCGAGCGCGTTATGGAGTACAAGACGCTGAAATTTGGCGTTTACAAAAATCCTCTCTGCGAATCGATGCAGCATCTGGTGAATCACGGGACGTATCACCGGGGGCAGGTCACCACCCTGCTGCGGCAGCTTGGGGCGCAGCCGATCGGGACGGACTTGATGCACTTTTATCGTGAGCGCGCCAGCGCGGCTAGCGCCTAGTCTCCAGCGTTCATCCAACCACTGTGGAAACCATCCGAACCATTGCGTGGATGAAGGAACAGGCGCGGCAAGCGCGGGCGGAGAGCCGTGTCATCGGGCTGGTGCCGACGATGGGTGCGCTGCACGCCGGGCATTTGTCGCTGGTCGAGCGGGCTCGGCGGGAATGCTCGCCGGTGATTGCTTCCATATTTGTGAATCCGAAACAGTTCGGTCCCAACGAGGATTTTTCAAAATATCCGCGCACGTTTGAGAACGACAGTGAAAAACTCCAACGCGCGGGCGTGGATTCGCTTTTTGCGCCGGAACCGCGGGAGATCTATCCGGATGGATTTGCAACTTACGTGAACGTCGATGGCTTGAGCGAGAAACTCGAAGGACGCTCGCGGCCCGGGCATTTCCGCGGCGTCACAACGGTGGTGATGAAATTGTTGCAAATCGTGCAGCCGAATTTTGCATACTTCGGGCGCAAGGATGCGCAGCAATCGCGGTTGATCACGCAGATGGCGCGAGACTTGAATCTGGATGCGGAAATCGTGGTTTGCCCGCCGGTGCGCGAACCGGATGGTCTTGTGCTTTCCTCGCGAAATGTCTATTTGAATGCGGAGGAGCGCAAGGCAGCGAAGGTTTTGCATCGCGCGCTGGACGCGGCCCGAAGCGAGCTTGCTGCGGGAGTTCGCGATGCGCTGCAGTTGCAAGCTGTACTCCACCGTGTGCTCGGCGCGGAGCGTCATGCGCGGGTGGACTACGCTGAAGCCGTTGATGCCGAATCGTTTGAGCCGATAGTTCGGGTGAGCAAATCCAGCTATTTGCTCCTGGCAGTTTTCATCGGTAAGACCCGCCTGATCGACAATCTGTACATCGAGCCGAAATCCTCCGTCTCGGATGAACTAGTGTTTCACTTCTAGCGCCGTGATAGCGCTCTTGTCCCGCTCTCGCCATTCCTTCTGCTAAGCTTTTTCTACAGCCCCTAATTCCATTCTGAGGTGACGGAGATGAATTCACGAGTTCGACTTTTCTCGACTCTTGTTGCGCTAGGGCTTCTAGTGCCTGCCTTGGCCCGGGCCAGCGGCACGGTTCCCGGAGGAGCGAAGATTTCGGTGGTGACCGACCAAGCGGTGAGCTCCAAGACGGCCAAGATTGGCCAGACTGTTACAGGCACGGTCGCGCAGGATGTAACGTCGGGCGGCAAAGTGGTGATTCCCAAGGGCTCGGCAGTGAAATTGACGGTGAGCAGCGTCCAGGCTTCGGGCCGTTTGTCTACGCCGGCAAAAATCTACCTGCGGCTGCGCACGGTGACCGTGGGCGGCAAGACCTACACGATTGCAGCGAGCTCCGCCGGAAGAACAGAGGGCGGAAAAGGCAAACGGGATGCCGGGTTCATCGGCGGCGGCGCGGCGGGCGGCGCGGTTATTGGAGCGCTGGCAGGCGGCGGCAAGGGCGCAGCGATTGGAGCGGCGGCGGGTGCTGGAGCCGGGACGGCCGGAGCAGCTGCCACCGGGAAGAAAGACATCGAGTTCCCGGCTGAGACAAAGCTGGCCTTTACCACGCGGACGGCCGTAGCCATCAACTAGCGCGAGTCGCGCGGCGCGAGGGCCCGGGCGAAGGCAGCCACGAAACCATCAAGACGGCGAACTGAAGAGTGGAGATTTCTAGTCAACAATCACCGGCCCCCTCCCCGGGGTTTTATGTAAGTGTTGCATCTAAAGGGTTTAGTGTTGCTGTAAGTGGTTTGGAATCAACGCTAGTGGGCTGGCTTGTAAGTGTTGATTCTAAAGATAGTTAGAGGTGCACATTTAAGGCACTTTTGTAAGTGCTGATTCTAAATAGGTTAGTTTGAAAAGCGCGGTTTCGCTCGCCTGGACTTCCGAAGAAAAGCACCCGGTTCCCCTCGTAGACGAAGTTCAGAACTCGCCGGATCGATTGCTGGACATGGAAGTTTCCCCCAAAGGCAGCTTGTGGTGGTAACAGTGACTCGCGGGAGACGAGGCGCACTACTCGATGCAAGTAATGTACAAGAGTAGTGACCGGGTTGTCAACAGAAAACTGACATTCAGTGAGCTTTGGCTTTGACAAAGGCTTCCAGGCATATACAGTTGGCTCGGATGGCCACCACTGACTCCGAATACGAGAATCAACGGTTTATAGTCCTACGCCGGTTTCGGGATACGCCAGACGCTTTCCTTTTCAGCAGCGTTCTAGACTCGGCAGGCATCGAATGCTACCTCGCCGATGAAAACACCATTCGGATGGACTGGTTCTGGTGCGATTTTCTTGGCCGCATCAAACTCTGCGTCAGAAAAGCGGATGCCGAGTCCGCTTCGAGTTTGTTAGATCAAGGTGTACCAGAGAAGTTTGACGTAGATGGAGTGGGAGAGTACGAGCAGCCCCGCTGCCCAATGTGCCAGTCTCTGCGGATCTCCTTCCGTGGATTAAACAAGGCGGTGGACTACACAAGCGCTCTCGTGGGCGGGACTCGGCCGCTTCACCGCAGTCTGTGGGAATGCGATGCCTGTCGACACCAATGGCCAGAGTCTACCGAGAAACCGCCGAACAACTTCCTGACGTCAGCATCTTCCATCCTCTTGCTTGTAATGGCCCTTGGTTGGTTGATATGGGTGATCGCAATCCTCCGTAACGCCATATCGCGATAGAGGCGGTCGGCAAACCTTTTGCAAGGGCCTAACTCTTCGAGACGACCCTGAGGACTTCGGTAGCGTGGCCTTTGGCTTTGACGAGGGGCCAGACGTGCTCGATTTTGCCGGTCTTGCCGATGAGGAAGGAACTGCGGACGATGCCCATGAAGGTGCGGCCCATAAATTGTTTTTTCTGCCAGGCGCCGAATTTTTGGATGATCTTGTGGGTGGGATCGCTGAGCAGGGGGAAATTGAGATTTTGCTTGGCTTTGAAGGAGGCTTGGCCTTTAACGGGATCGGCGCTCATGCCGAGAATGGCCACGCCGTGCTTGTCAAAATCTTTTTTTGCGTCACGAAACTCGGACGCTTCGATGGTTCAACCGCTGGTGTTGGCTTTGGGGTAAAAGAAGAGGAGGACGAGCTGGCCGGCGAAGTCTTTGAGGGCGACAGTTTTGCCTTCGTCCGATGGGAGGCGGAAGGCGGGGGCTTTGGCGCCGATCTTGAGCATGGGAAATTCCTCGCGTTGGATATTGGAAGTTTAGCAGGAATCGAGAGCGGATGACCTCCTCGATAAGAAGCCTCAGGCCTCCCGACCGGGTCGGGACAAGTTCCGGCCTGAGCTACAGTGGGACCTGAACCGGTCTGAAGACCGGCCACTACAAAAGCTAGGAAGACAGAAGTTTGCGGAGGATGTCGTTGACGGACTGGGGGTTGGCTTGGCCGCGAGTGGCCTTCATGACCTGGCCGACGAAAAACTTGAAGACGCCTTCGTTGCCGGATTTGAATTTGACCACGTTGTCGGGATTCTTGGCGATGACTTCGCGGGCGGCTTCTTCAATGGCGGAATCGCTCACCTGGGCGCCCAGGCCTTCTGCGGCTACGATTTCGCTGGCGGTG
>JBGPIX010000246.1:0-8144 GCA_041485085.1 Candidatus Acidiferrum sp. | reverse complement strand
TCGCCGTACTGGTAGCCGCCCTTGTCGACAATCTTCTGCATTTTCGCGGACGCGGCTTCCGAAAGGGGAAACGTCCGGATGCCCATATCATTGCCTTTCGCGCGCACGGTAATCTGCGCGTTGTTCGCGTGCATCACGAAACCTTCAAATTTTCCCAGGCCCGTCGGTTTCGGCTTTGGCTTCACGGCCGCGATGACAATTGGCGCCGCGGTATCAACTACGATCGGGACAACCGTCGCCGGCGATTGCGCCGCGGCTGGCGAAGAAAAAACGCCCGCGGCCGCAAGCATCAGCGGCAATCCGATCCCGGCAATTTTGGCGACTCTCTTCATTCCACGTCGTCCGTGGCAATCCGCAGTGACTTCAAAAATCTCACGTCCTGTGGCGTCATGGCCAGCTTCGGTGCCGGCTTCCTGTCATTTTCTTCCAAAAAGGATTCCTGATCCACCTGAATCCGCAGCGACTCCAGGAAGCGCCGGTCCTGCGTCGTCAGTTTTGCTGCTTCCGCCGCGGCCGCGTCGCGTTTTGCCAGCCCGATGGTCGCATCCAGCTTCAGCACGATGTCATACCCATGCGCGCGCACTCCCGCAATCGCACCCGTGATGCGGTCGGAATCGGACACCGTGTCGTTGATCGCGTGTCCCAGTTCCCGGAGCAAGTTTTTCAGGTGATCGTCGAGTTGCAAGGCTGGTTCTCCCGTACTTCTTTGGCCATTCTAGGCCCACGTATTGTTGGATACAAGAGAGCTTCGTTCCGTTGTCTCCAATCCGTTCACAGTACCTTCGTTCAGGTTCTGAAGCCCTCCTGCTGAGCGAATCCGGGCTCCGATTTCTGATGTTCGCCGTGTTTTGCGTTAAGATGCTCTTATGTCCACGGCCGCAAACGCAGCTACCGCGCCTCAGCAGCAAGGCGGTTTTCGGCGTTTCTGGCGGACGCTGCGCCAGATTTTTCACGAAGTTACCGCCGCCGTCTTTGCCGTGCTCGCGTTGGCTTGGCTCAATGCCGCTCTGCGTGCCTGGACACGCGACACCGCTCGCTGGCTCATCGTCATCGCTATCGCCGTCGCAATCTTGTTCGTGTTTTTTGCCGTAACTCAGTTCCGCAAGTCCCGGAAGTTGTAAGCCCGTTCCGTAGACTTTGTAGAAGCCGGGCTTAAGCCCGGCATTGCTAAGCAAGCGAGTTTTCTGGTATTCAAAGCGAGTTTCGATTTTCCGTCTTCCATGTCCGACGCCAAAACCAAACCCGCCGCTCCTCCCGAACGCAAACAGAAATTCACCACGCTTTCCGGCCTTCCCCTCGATCGTCTTTACACTGAAAAAAATCTTGCTGGCTGGGACGCTGAGGACTCGATCGGCTATCCCGGCGAATTTCCTTTCACTCGCGGCATCTACCCCACCATGTACCGCGGCCGCCTCTGGACCATGCGCCAGTACGCCGGCTTCGGCTCCGCCCTCGAATCCAACCAGCGCTATCGCTATCTCCTGAGCAAAGGTCAGGCCGGCCTTTCCGTCGCTTTCGATCTGCCGACGCAAATCGGCATGGACTCCGATCACACTCTGGCCCTCGGCGAAGTCGGCAAAGTCGGCGTCGCGATCGACTCTCTCGAAGACATGGAAACGCTCTTCAACGGCATCCCGCTCGAAAAGGTCTCCACGTCGATGACCATCAACGCTACCGCCGCGATTCTTCTTTGTCTCTACGTAGCCGTTGCCAAGCGCCAGGGCGCCAACCTCCAAAAACTTTCTGGCACTGTTCAGAACGACGTCTTGAAGGAATACATCGCCCGCGGCACCTACATCTATCCCGTGCGCCCCGCCATGCGCATCGTCACCGATATTTTCGCCTGGTGCCGCGACCATCTTCCCAAGTGGAACACCATCTCCATCTCCGGTTATCACATCCGCGAAGCCGGTTCCACCGCCGTCCAGGAAGTCGCCTTCACTCTCGCCGATGGCATCGCGTACGTCCAGGCCGCCCTCGACGCCGGACTCCGCGTCGATGAATTCGCCCCGCAACTTTCCTTTTTCTTCAACGCCCACAACGATCTCCTCGAGGAAATCGCCAAGTACCGCGCCGCCCGCCGGCTGTGGGCGAAAATCATGATGGAACGCTTCGGTGCAAAAGATCCGCGCTCTTTGATGCTGCGCTTCCATGCGCAAACCGCCGGCTCTTCCCTCACCGCCCAGCAACCGGAAAACAACATCGTCCGCGTTGCGATTCAAGCGCTAGCCGCCGTCCTCGGCGGCTGCCAGTCCCTGCATACCAATTCCATGGACGAGGCGCTCGCTCTTCCCACCGAAGACGCCGCGCTCATCGCTCTTCGTACCCAGCAAATCCTCGCCAACGAAACCGGCGTAGCCAACACCGTCGACCCCGTCGCCGGCTCCTACGCCATCGAGCACCTCACCAACGAAATCGAAAAAGGCGCCCTCGCCTACATCGAGAAATTGGATTCCATGGGCGGAATGCTGCGCGCCATCGAAGCCGGCTATGTCCAGGGAGAAATCCAGAAAGCGGCTTACGAATTCCAGCGCGCCGTAGAGAAAAAAGACCAAATCGTTGTTGGCGTGAACGATTTCATCGCGGAAGAACCCCGCACCATTCCCACCCTCCGCATCGACATCGAAATCGAGCGCACTCAAATCGCCCGCTTGAATGCCTTGCGCGCCAAGCGCGATTCCGCCTGCGCCAAATCTGCCCTCGCTGAACTCCAGCGCCGCGCCACCACCACCGAAAATCTCCTCCCCGCCATTCTCGCCGCCGTCGAATCCTACGCCACCATCGGCGAAATCTCCGACGTCCTCCGCCGCGTCTTCGGCGAATACCTGGAATCCGTCGTCATCTAAGCCGGGACTTGCAGGCCAAAGGGCTTCTTGATTCAGTACCGAAACGATCGGGTGGTATACTCTCCTGACTGATTTGCGGGAGCGAACAAAAACAGCCTCGTATGAATGATCTTACCTGCCTGGAACTCTGCGCTGGCGCCGGCGGCCAAGCAATTGGTCTTGAGAGAGTCGGCTTTTCTCACGTCGGCCTAGTTGAAATCGAACCTGATGCCTGCGCTACTTTGAACTTGAATCGCCCATCATGGACAGTGATTCAAGAAGACATAAAGAAATTCGACGGATCACCGTACCGTGGCGTGGATCTCTTGTCTGCGGGCCTGCCATGCCCTCCCTTCTCACGTGCGGGTAAACAATTGGGTCATGCCGACGAACGGAATCTGTTTCCCGATGCATTGCGAATTCTTAGAGAGTGCCGACCACGTGTTGTAATGATAGAGAACGTGCGCGGCATTCTGGATCCTGCTTTCGATCACTTTAGGCTCGACCTAAAAGAAAACCTCGCTAAGCTTGGGTATAAATCTGCGTGGAAGCTGCATAACGCCTCCGACTACGGCGTCCCTCAGCTACGCCCCCGCGCAATTCTTGTTGGCGTCACTTTGGATTGTGCCGCACAATTTTCGTGGCCCAGGAAATCCTTTGCGCCACCTCATCCCGTGAGTGAAGTATTGAAGGACTTGTTGCTCTCCCGGGGCTGGAGAGGTTACCGGCAATGGGCCAAATTAGCGAGCACCATAGCCCCCACTCTTGTAGGAGGATCGAAGAAACATGGAGGGCCAGATCTCGGCCCAACGAGAGCTCGAAAGGCATGGGCGCAGCTCGGCGTGGATGGCTTGGGCATCGCGAACGAACCTCCGGGCCGAGACTTTGCAGGAATGCCAAAGCTGACCTTGGAGATGACAGCACTTCTACAGGGTTTTCCGCCAGACTGGAAATTCTATGGGGGAAAAACAAGTGCTTATCGACAGATTGGAAATGCCTTTCCCCCGCCCGTCGCTGCTGCCGTAGGTAGAAATATTCGTAGGTGCCTAATGTCGAAAGCTCTGGCAAGAGCTGCTTCTTGATTCACGGACACCAATGAAGTTGCTGCCTAAGTTTCGTAAAGCAAGGGACGCGTTCCACGCGCGCCTTTGCCGCGACGTACTCCTCATCAACGCGGATCATGTGGCGTCGAATGCCGATAGCAGCAATCCTGCAAGCAAAGAGATCGCCCACGTTCTAGCGAAAAAACTCGGAGCATCTTCAGGAAACAGACGAGCAGGCCAGACTTCCGGAGACCTTTTTGAGAGCATCTGTGCTGAGTTTGCAAAAACTGCGTTCGCAGGCCTGACCCATCTTCGCCCTGGAAAATGGACCGTTGCTCAAGTCTCGGGTCCCGAAATGGAGATAGCGGAGTTCGAACAATACTCGCACTTGCGCGAAATTGAACGTCTCGCACAGGAACACCCTCAACTGAAGACAATCCTGGGAGGAGATTATTTCATCAAGCCAGATATAGTGGTGTTCCGTGCGCCCGAGGAAGACTCAGAAATAAACCGCGAAGGAGTGTTAGTCGATGACACCTGCTCGCGTCTTGCCCCTTTGCGCAAGAAGAACAATAGTTTTTCAACACTTCACGCCAGCATATCGTGCAAATGGACGATCCGAAGCGACCGAACTCAGAATTCCCGTTCCGAGGCACTGAACCTCATTCGAAATCGCAAAGGACATACACCTCACATCATGGTTGTTACGGCTGAGCCGCTTCCGAGCCGACTGGCTTCAATCTGTTTGGGAACAGGAGATATCGATTGCGTGTATCACTTTGCCCTCACTGAACTGTCCGAAACGCTTTCTCAACTGAACTATCCGGATGCTCAAGATATGCTGAAAACGCTGATCGAAGGAAGACGACTTCGAGATATCTCTGACTTGCCGCTCGATCTGGCGTTCTAGCCAATCGCTATGGACAAACTCTCTCCCAAAGAGAGGAGTGAAAACATGCGGCGTATTCGAAGTATGAATACTGTCCCGGAAAAAATACTCAGCGGGATTCTTCGGTCTCTTCGATACAAGTATCGCTTGCACACTAAGAACCTGCCTGGTCGTCCGGACTTTGTTTTCATGAAAAAACGGAAGGCTTTGTTTCTTCACGGATGCTTCTGGCACTCCCACGGTCGATGCTCCATCGCTCGCATCCCTAAGTCCAGGCAGGAATACTGGGTTCCAAAGCTGAAAGGAAACAAGAAACGAGACCGCAGAAATATCGCGCGATTGCGAAATCTCGGCTGGAAGACACTTACTGTCTGGGAATGTCAACTCGAAGACTTAGAACGAGTAAAGCAACGAATCAAGCACTTTCTGAGGGGAACGTGAATTGGCAGGAAGGCTGCGTCCTCGCTCGCGCTATAGTATTCTTCCCCTCCAGTAATCTCGGGATTCATCATGAGACTCATCCTCGCCTCCGCATCCGTCCGCCGCGCCGAAATCCTCCACGACGCCGGCTTCTCCTTCACCGTACTCTCCTCCGCCATCGATGAAACGCCCTACCCCGGCGAATCCGCCCACGATCTCGTCCAGCGTCTCGCTTTTGCCAAAGCCGAACTCGTTGCCGCGCGCGCCGTCGGCCCAGCCATCGTGATCGGCGCCGACACCGAAGTTACCCTCGAAGGCCACATCTTCGGCAAACCCCGCTCCACCGACGACGCCCGCCACATGCTCGAAAAACTTTCCGGCCGCACCCACGCCGTCGTTACCGGCGTCGCCCTCATTCGCCTCCCCGACGCCGAGCGCCTCACTTTCGTTGAATCCACCTTGGTCCATTTCAATATGCTCTCCGCCGAAGAAATCTCCCGCTATCTCGCGACCGGCGAGCCCCACGACAAAGCCGGCGGCTACGCCATTCAGGGCCGCGCCGGCCGCTACATCTCACGCATCGAAGGCTGCTACTTCAATGTCGTCGGCCTGCCCCTCGCACGCCTCCAGCACGCCCTCACCTCTCTCGGCTGGTCCGAAGACCAATTTCGAGACGCACCCTAACGCCCGGCTTTCCGCCTTATAATCTCGCCCATGGGTTCCTCCCCTTCACCGTCCAATCCGGACTTGCACCTTCGCCTTCACTGCGTCAACGTCTACGTCCGCGATCAGGATCGCAGCCTGCGCTTCTACCTCGATCAACTCGGCTTCCATCTCGCCTTCGACGCCCGCCTCCAATCCGGTGACCGCTGGGTAGCCGTCGCCCCTCCCGATGGCAGCGCCATCCTTTCCCTCGTCGTTCCCAAGCCGAAGTCTCAGGAGTACAAGCTCATCGGCCGTTCCACGCAGGTAGTTTTTGTCACGGAGGACGTCGCCGCCAAATTTCAGGAATGGTCCATGCGCGGCGTTCGCTTTCAATACACCCCGCGCCTCAGGCGCATCAAGTACGACCCCAAAGCGCAAGCTCCGCCTTCGCCCACTCCGTCAGTTCTTCTCGGAAAAGAAACCCCGATTTGGGGCGGAGTCTTCACCCGCTTCCGTGACATTGATGGAAATTCTTTTGGGCTAGTCAGCTTCGACGAGGTGACTCACGCCGTCGAAGAGCACCGCCGCACCATTGCCCAAAAACAGGAATCCGAACGCCGCGCCGCCCAGGAACTGGAAATTGCCAAGCAGGTCCAGGCCCGCCTCTTCCCGCAGACTCAGCCGCCGCTCAAAACGCTTGAATACGCCGGTGTGTGCATCCAAGCCCGCAAAGTTGGCGGTGACTACTACGACTTTCTCGATCTCGGCCAGGAGCGCCTCGGCTTCGTCATTGGCGACATTTCCGGAAAAGGAATCGCCGCCGCCCTCTTGATGGCCAATCTGCAAGCCAATGTCCGCAGCCAGTGCGCCATCGCCCTGGACCAACTGCAGCGCCTGATGTGCTCGGTGAACCAGCTCTTCTGCGAAAATACGCCAGACGGCTCTTTCGCCACCTTCTTCTTTGCCGAATATGACGACCTTACTGGCCGCTTACGCTACGCCAATTGCGGGCATCTCCCCGCGCTGCTGCTCCGCGGCGATAACTCCGTGGAGCGCCTCGACGCTACCGCCACCGTGCTCGGAATTTTCAAGAATTGGGATTGTGAAATTGGAGAATGCCAGCTTCACCCAGGCGACACCCTTGCCCTCTACACCGATGGCATCACTGAAACCTACGATTCAGCCGACGAACAATTCGGCGAGCAACGCCTCATCGAATCTTTGCAACGCCATCGTGCATCGTCTTCACAAGCCGTCTTGGCGTCCATCGTTGACGAAGTCCAGCGCTTCAGCCCCCACGAACAGCACGACGACATCACCCTCATCATCGCCAAACACCGGAGCCATTAGCACCCGCTCCTTTGCGCTCGACGGCCCGGCAGGTGCTTCGTCGATCCGCGCGGTTTGAGTAGAATAAAGAAGGGGAAATTACTTCGCCGCATGAAACTGAAATTACCGCACGGCTCATTTGAAGCCTATTTATTCGACTGCGACGGCACCATTGCAGATTCCATGCCGCTTCACTACCTGGCCTGGAAGCAAGCTCTCGGCGAATGCAATTGCGAGTTTGCTGAAAAGCTCTTTTATGCCTGGGGTGGCAAGCCCATAGCCGAAATCGTATCCACGCTAAACGAAAAGCATGGGCTCAACATGTCGGTAGAGAAGGTCGCGCATCGCAAGGAAAGCCTCTATTACGAGCTGCTGCCGCAACTCAAGGCCGTTCCTGAAGTCTTGGAGCACATCGAAGAGAAGCAGGGCCGGATTCCTTTTGCTGTAGTGTCCGGAAGCACGAGAGAATCGGTGACCGCATCTCTTGCCACGCTCAAGCTCCTCAATCGATTCGATTCCCTGGTCTGCGCTGGAGACTATAAGAAGAGCAAACCCGATCCGGAAGCCTTTCTCTTGGCAGCCGCCAATCTCGGAGTTGCGCCCAAGTCCTGTCTGGTTTTTGAAGACACAGATATGGGTATCCAGGCCGCAACGGCTGCCGGAATGGCTTCGGTTAAAGTTCCTCCGCCGTGGGAAAGGATTCTGGAAGCTTAAACACATTGTCTTCCCTTCTCCTTTGAGGACGGAAGACTCATCGTTGAACCGCAAAAAAAGAGGCGCCCCGGCTTTCACCGGGACGCCTCACTTGTCCAGGGGGTGGAGGAAACTTACTTGGATTTTGGCTGAGCTTGCGGCTGCGTCTTGGCGTTGTGCTTCTTGTTGTAGATGCTCTTTGACGCCGCGTTCTGCTCTTTGTTGACTTGCTTCTTCTCGCCGGTGGTCAGCTTCCCGCCGTTGGCCGAGCGGTCTGCTTTCACCTGCTGGTTGATGCCC
>JBGPIX010000245.1:0-8195 GCA_041485085.1 Candidatus Acidiferrum sp. | reverse complement strand
GAACGGCACCCTGAAAAATCTCGAAGGCGTGGCCGATGCGCGCGAGGTGGACGGCACTTACGTGCTTCACTCCATGCGGCCGCCTCAAGCCATAGTTTCCCTCGTCAAACATCTGGAAGCCGAAGGCAACGAACTCGTCAGTCTCGAAATCGCAACACCTTCTCTCGAAGACGTCTTCATCGAAATGACCGGAAGGAGGTTGCGCGATTGAGCAACTTCGCCAGCTTGACTCGTACGCGCATTCAGCTTGCTCTGCGCAACAAAATGTTTTTCTTTTTCAGCGTGATCTTCCCGCTCGGCATGTTTTTCCTGTATTGCGGAATCTTTGGTAGGAGCGATCCTCAAAAGGTTAGTTATTTCCTCGGCCCGGTCATTGCGTTCAACGTAATGGGCAGTTTCTGGGGACTCAGTGCCACGCTCGTGATGTTTCGCGAACAAGGAATTTTGCGCCGCTTCCACGTCACGCCCGTCACTGCCGCGGACATGTTGGCATCCAGCCTGCTGGCAAATTTTGTGCTCACCATTCCCACAATTTCCGTCGAGCTATTTCTGGCGCGCGTCGTCTTTCATGTTCCGAATCTCGGCAATCTTCTCTCTCTCGCTGTTCTGGTTACCGTCGGCACGGTCTCGTTTGGGTCGCTCGGCCTCGTCGTCGCCAGCGTCACCAACACCATGCAGGAAACTCAGGTGCTCAATCAAATCATCTGGCTGCCGCTGATTTTCCTTTCTGGCGCCACGTTCCCCCTCGCGTATCTGCCTGAATCCGTGCAACACTTCGGCCTGTTCTTGCCCGCTACTTATCTTGTCACCGCGCTTCAGAGCGCTCTCTACCAATCGTTTCCCATCTGGAAGCTCCTGATTCAGATTCTCGCGCTCGCTTCTTGGGCCGTACTCACCTTCTTCGTCGGGGTGCAGCTCTTTCGCTGGGAGCCGGAGGCCAAAATTCCGCGCAACGCCAAGCTTTGGGCCTTGGGGACAGCTTTGCCCTTCTTTCTTCTAGGCATTTGGGAAAATGGCCGCGGCGACATCTTGAAACAGGCGCAAGCCGCGTATCGATCTCTGGATCGGCCCGCGAGTTCGGATCAGCCAAACAAGAGTAGCCACTAAGAAGGTCGCAGACCCGCCCGACGCGCCAAATTGGTTCCGCGCTTGCGACAATTGCTGTGCACCGCGCATTGACGCTCCGTCCCGCGTACCGTATTCTGCAATTTCGAGCAGCACCACGGCGAGTGGCACAATCGAATAGGGAGCATCTATGCCGATTCAGGCGACCGAGAAAATCTGGTGCAACGGCAAGTGGATCAACTGGGACGACGCCAAACTTCACGTCCTCTCCCACGTGGTGAGTTACGGCTCCGCGGTCTTTGAAGGCATCCGCTGCTATGAAACCAAGCAGGGCTCGGCCATCTTCCGCTTGCGCGAGCACATGCAGCGGCTCATCAACTCCGCCAAGATTTACCGCATGGAGCTTCCCTATTCCGTCGAGCAGTTCTCCAACACCGCTTGCGAACTGGTGCGCCTGAACAAGCTGAATTCCTGTTACGTGAAGCCCATCGTGTTGCGCGGTTACGGCGAAGTGGGAGTGAACCCGCTGAATTCGCCGATTGATATTTATATGGCGTGCTGGACTTGGGGCGCATATCTCGGCCCGGAAGCCCTGGCCAAGGGCGTGGATGTCGGCGTCAGTTCCTGGACGCGCATCTCGCCAAATACTCTGCCCGCCATGAGCAAGGCCGCGGCGAATTACATGAATTCGCAACTCATTCGCATGGAAGCTACGTTCAACGGCTACACCGAGGGCATCGCTCTCGATGTCGATGGCCACGTCAGCGAAGGCTCCGGCATGAATGTTTTCCTCGCGCACGACGGAGTGCTTTACACTCCGCCGCTCGCCACCAGCATTCTTCCCGGCATCACTCGCGACGCCATCACGAAACTAGCGGAAGACCTGCATATCCCCGTGAAGGAAACCGTCATACCGCGCGAGATGCTCTACATCGCCGACGAAGTTTTCTTTGTCGGCACGGCCGTGGAAGTCACACCCATTCGCTCCGTCGATCACATCCAAGTCGGCAAAGGCGTCGCCGGCCCCATCACCCGCAAGCTCCAGGAAGAATTCTTCGCCATCACCAGCGGCACCAAACCCGACCGCCACAACTGGCTTACGCCAGTAAACGCCCCCGTAGGCGCCGCCACGCGCTAGCCATCCGTCGTTGCGGTTATCTTTGAAGGGGCGCAGCATGCTGCGCCCCTACCGGGCCGATTACAGATTCTCTGCTCCTGCCGGGAACTGTCCAAACTCCCCGCGCATCTCTGCGTCTCGCGCTATATTTTTTCCGCCTTTCTCTTTTGCTCCGTGAATATGACCATGGTACAATGACCATAGCCATAAGGGAGTCTCAGCATGAAAACAATGGCAGCGGGTGTCTTCAAAGCAAATTGTCTTGCCGTCATGGACGAAGTTCAGTCCAAGCGTGAAACCGTCGTGATCACGAAACACGGCAAGCCGGTGGCAAAGCTCGTCCCGATCAATACGGACAAGGATGAAATCTTCGGCTTTCTCGCTGGCAAGGGTACGATCACCGGCGACATCGTCTCGCCTGCTCTTACACCGGAAGAGTGGGGCGAACTCTATTGATTCTTGTCGACACGCATGTGGTCGTCTGGCTCGCCTTTGACCAAACCCAGATTTCGAATAAAGCGAGAGCCGCCATCGACGAAGCCCGCAACCTCAGAGACGGCTTGGCGGTCTCTGATATAACGCTCTGGGAGGTAGGGACCCTCGCGAGCAGGGGTCGCATCCACCTCGGTATCAGCCTCGAATCCTTCCTGCAGGAAATCGAAGCCCGCTTTGTCGTTCTCCCAATAACCGGCCGGTCATGCGCCCACGCCATGGGATTTCCAGCAACTTATCCCAAAGATCCAGCGGATCGCATTATCGGGGCCACCGCCCTCGTCGAGGGGCTCCCCCTGATTACTGCCGACCGTGAAATCCGTCGCTCCAAGCTGGTGCCCACGATCTGGTGAGTTCTTGCCCTATTCTTTCTTCTCTGTGACCTCTGCGCTCTCCGCGCACTCTGTGTAAATCCCCATCCTTGACTCCATTTTTGTTAACTTCCAACTCTCAGGCAGCTTTCACGGCGTTGACTGGCTTCCCGCTACCCCCTATCATTTCGCGCAGCGGCAATCCTTCTCATGACCGGCCAAACCGTCTCCCACTATCGCATTCTCGAAAAGCTCGGTGGCGGCGGCATGGGCGTCGTCTACGCCGCCGAAGACCTCAAGCTGGGCCGCCGCGTCGCTCTAAAATTTTTGCCCGAAGCACTGAATCAGAATCCTCAAGCAATGGAGCGTTTCCGCCGCGAAGCCCGCGCCGCCTCCGCGCTGAATCATCCCAACATCTGCACGATCCACGACGTTGGAGAGTTCGAAGGAAGATCGTTCCTCGTGATGGAACTGCTCGAAGGTGAAACGCTCAAGGATCGTATCGCCGGGCGTCCTCTCGGCATGGACGCTCTTCTCGAAGTCGGGGTTCAGGTCGCCGACGCGCTCGACGCCGCCCACAAAAAAGGCATCGTTCACCGCGACATCAAGCCCGCCAATATTTTCTTGACCGCTCGCGGCCCAGCCAAGCTCATGGATTTCGGCTTGGCCAAACTTGCCCCCGACGGCAACCTGCCCGCAACCACGGTGGGATCTCTAGAAGGTATAACCACCGAGGAAGCCCTCACCAGCCCCGGAATCGCCGTGGGCACTGTTGCCTATATGTCCCCCGAGCAGGCCCGTGGCGAAGAACTCGACGCTCGCACCGATCTTTTCAGCTTCGGCGCCGTGCTGTACGAAATGGCCACCGGGCGCCTCGCCTTCCCCGGTTCCACCTCCGCCGTTATTTTCCACGCCATCCTTGAGCGCACGCCGCCGAATCCGAGCGCCGCCAATTCCAATCTCCCCCATCGTTTCGACGAAATCGTTTCGAAAGCTATCGAGAAGGACCGCGCCCTGCGCTACCAAAGCGCCGCCGAAATCGGCGCCGACCTCAAGCGGCTCAAACGTGACACAGACTCGACGCGCGTGACTGTTGCTTCTGCCGCGGCCAAAGTAGTCGCTCCCCCCGCGCGCAACATGAAGCTGCGCATGGGCCTGCTCGCCGCGGGCCTTTCCATCGCGGTTGTCCTCGCACTGGCTTTGCTCTTCGGCGGCAAAATCAAGGAATCCTCCATGGATTCGGTAGCCGTGCTTCCCTTTGTCAACGCCACGGGGAACGCGAATGCCGAATACCTCAGCGAAGGAATCACGCAAGGCCTCATAAACACGCTTGCGCAATTGCCAAGGTTGAAGGTCGTTTCGCTGATGTCCGCCTACCGCTACAAAGGCAAAGCCATCGATCCGCCCGCAGTCGCTCGCGAACTCGGCGTTCACACCATCTTGACCGGGCGAATGACGCAGCAGGGAGACAGCCTCACCATCAGTGCGGAATTGGTTGACGCCGAGCACGATCGCCAGATGTGGGGCAAACAGTATCAACGAAAGCTAACCGATGTAAATTCCTTGCAATCCGATATCACGCGTGACATCGCAGAAAACCTGAAGCTGAAACTTTCTGGCGCCCAACAAAATCTTGTTGCCCAGCGCTCCACGCAAAACTCGGAAGCTTATCAGTTGTACTTGCAAGGCCGCTTCTACTGGAACCCCCGCACCGCCGGAGGAACTACAAAGGCGATTGACTTTTTTCAGCAAGCCATTGATAAGGATCCCAATTTCGCGCTCGCCTATTCCGGGCTCGCGGACTCTTATTTTTCTTTAGCGCGCAACAGCGCCACACTCTCGCCGAGAGAAGCTGGTGCAAAGGCCCGGCAAGCCGCGGAAAAAGCCGTCGAACTCGATCCCTCGCTTGGCGAGGCCCATGCTTCCCTTGGACTAGTGCACATGATATTCGAATGGGATTTTCCAGGAGCGGAGCGCCAGTTCCAGCGAGCGATTGATCTCAATCCCAGCTACCCCTACACTCACCAATGGTACGCCGAACTCTTGCTTGCCAGGGGTCACTACGAAGAATCCGTCCAGGAAAACCGTAAAGCAGTCGACCTCGAACCATACACCCCCGTTCTTCGAAGCGGCCTGGCGTTGTGCCTGCAGCTCGCCAAGCACTATGCGGAGTCCGAACAAGAATTCCGCAAGGCCCTGGACATGGACCCAAACTTCCCAATTACTCACTACCGGTATTCCCAATTCCTGATTCTCCAATCCAAGTTCGGTGAAGCAGTCGCCGAAATGGAGAAAGCCGTTCGATCCATGCCGGAATCGTCCTACTATCGCGGCCTGCTCGGATACACCTATGGCCGGGCTGGCAGGACTGAAGAGGCTCGAAAAATCCTGGGCGAACTGATCGAGGAAGCGAAAACGAAATACGTATCCTGGTTGGGAATCGCGGAGATTTACGCAGGTCTAGGTGAAAGGGATCACGCGCTTGCCGCGCTCGAGTTGGCCTACCAGCAGGGCGACACTCGAATGGACACGATCCGGGCACGAACAGAAGTGGATTCAATGTGGGCGACTGATCCGCGTTTTGCCGAGCTCCTGAAAAAAATTGGCCTGCCTCCGCTGAATTGATGGCGCTCTCCGGCAAGCCCGGCAAATTTCGTGTGGAAGGCTGGCGCTCTGCACCGCATTCCGGCTAGAATGCAGCCGTTCGAATCGGACGCGCTTCCCTTTCCTTGCGCGGAGGACCAACGATGTACAATACATCGCAAAAGCTGATCGCTGAATTTCTGGGAACGTTCGCGCTTATTTTTTTTGGCGCGGGCTCCATCTGCACGGATCAGTATCTGCACGGCGCCGGCGGCGGCCTCGGTCTTCTCGGACTCGCGCTGGCCCACGGTCTCGCCATCGGCATTATGGTTTCCGCGCTCGGTCACATTTCCGGTGGGCACTTCAATCCTGCCATAACGATTGGCTTCTGGGTCACCAAGCGCGTGAATACCGTGGACACCATTCTCTATTGGGCCGCGCAGCTTGCCGGCGCCACCGCTGCCGCTTTCCTGCTGAAGTCCGTCGTTCCCGAAGAGACTTGGCGCGCCGTTGCACTCGGCACTCCTGAACTCGCGCGCGATTTTCCACGCTGGGCGGGCATGGCTCTCGAAGCTGTAACCACTTTCTTCCTTGTTCTCACCGTTTTCTCCACCGCCGTCGACGAAAAGGGCGCCTTCAAGTCCATCGCCGGCTTTGGCATCGGCCTCTCGATTACCCTGGGCATTCTCGTCGCCGGTCCTCTCACGGGCGGTGCTTTGAATCCCGCTCGCGCCTTTGGGCCAGCTCTCGCGGCAACGCATTGGGCCAATCATGGCGTCTATTGGGTCGGCCCGCTGGCCGGAGGATTTGTCGCCGGCCTGCTCTACGACACGCTCTATCTGAAGAAAGCCTGAGTCAGTTTTAAGTCATAAGTTTTAAGTTGTCAGTTTTACGACTAAGGCTACGACTCTCTGTGAGACGATCCCGCTTGGGTTCGTGAAGCCTGGGGCGTGAGCGACTGTTCCGCATTCCGCGACTAAAAACTTACAACTAACAACTTAAAACTGCCTTCCCTTCCGTACAGTTAACTAGCGCGCAACCTGCTTGCGCGGCTTGCTTGCCCACCCCTCCAGCCGGTGCTACGGTTGCACATTAGCTGCATTCTTGCGGGGTTCACACTATATGGCCGTAAGCATTGATGATCTGCTGCGTCGCGCTGTCGAAAACAAATCGTCCGACTTGCATCTGAAAGTCGGCAATCACCCGTACTTGCGCGTCGACGGCTTGCTCGCCCCGATCACCGACGTACCCCGCATCACGCCTGAAGAGATGCTCTCCATGGCCTTCAGCATGATGACCAACCGCCAAAAGCAAAAGTTCAAGGAAACGGCGGAATTGGACATGGCCTACGGCGTTGCGGGCCTGGGCCGCTTCCGCGTCAACGTTTTCCAGCAGCGCGGCAACGTCGGCATGGTGCTGCGCGTCATTCCCACAAAAATTCGCACCACCGAAGAATTGAATCTCCCCTCAGTGGTCACCAAAATTTGCGAAGAACAACGCGGCTTGGTGCTTGTCACGGGGACCACCGGTTCCGGTAAGTCCACCACACTCGCTGCGATGATCGACCGCATCAACGCCAACCGCGCCGACCACCTGATCACCATCGAAGACCCCATCGAGTTTCTGCACCGCGACAAAAAAAGTTTCATCAATCAGCGCGAAGTCGAAGTGGACACTGCAAACTTTTCTACCGCGTTGCGCGCTGCGCTTCGGCAGGACCCCGACGTGATTCTGGTCGGCGAAATGCGCGACCTCGAAACCATTTCCACCGCGTTGCTCGCCGCCGAAACCGGCCACTTGGTTCTTTCGACCTTGCACACTCTCGACGCCACGGAAACGATTCAGCGTATTATCGCGGTCTTCCCGCCGCCCGAGCAGAAACAGATTCGCTTGCAGTTAGCCGCCACGTTGAAAGCGGTCGTTTCCCAGCGCCTGGTGCGCCGCGCCGATGACAAAGGCCGCGTTCCCGCTTGCGAAATCATGATCGCCACCGGGTATATCCGCGATTGCATCATCAACGCCGACAAAACGCGTTTGATCCATGACGCCATCGCCGCCGGTACCAGCCAGTACGGCATGCAGACCTTCGATCAATCGCTCTTCGACCTCTATTCGAAGCAGCTCATCACCCTCGATGAAGCTCTGCTTCGCGCGTCCAACGCCGACGAATTCAAGCTGCGCATCCAGGGTATCCGCTCCGCCGCCGACGCCGCCCGCGAAGAAATGGCCTCGCAAATGGCCGACTTCGAGCGCTTCGCCCGCAAATAGCGGTTTTGGTGTGTCGCGCGGTGCACTTTGATGCCCTCTCCCCAGCAACAAGTCGACTGGCTCCTCGCCAACCGGGCGAAAATTCTCCGATTCGCCTTCGTGCCTCAATTGCTCGCCGCGGTGGCTTTGCTTAGCGTGGCGTACTTCACTGGAAAAACCGGTGTCCACCTCCTCTTCCATGGTGCTCGCACCCGGGGCAAAATCGTCGGCTTCCAGCCGATGCAAATCCATAGGTATCGCACTCCCACCTCTACCGGCATATTCGGCCGCACCGTGTACCTTCCGATCGTCGAATTTGAGGTGCGGGGCGCCCTCGTGCGCTTCGAGGAGCACAAACTCGTCCCCGACGGCGAAGGCGT
>JBGPIX010000244.1:0-8198 GCA_041485085.1 Candidatus Acidiferrum sp. | reverse complement strand
GGCTTCTAGTTTTTCGGTAATCACCAGGCGGATTTTTCGGTAGAAAAGAGCCACGGTGTTGGCCTGAATTCCATGCATATCGGCCGCGGACCGCGCCGTCACTTGCAAGACAAAATTCTCCAGCAACCGTAACTGTAGCTTTCTCGACAACTTACAGCGCCTCATCCCCATTCGACCATCCTAGATAACTCCCGTTATCTACGACAGCCCCTAAAATTTTCCACCGCCCGCGGCTTTGACTTCGCGTTCCGCTGCGCTAGAATGCTTCTCACTTTGTCGGGGGAACGCTCTCTGTGTCTTCTGCGCCTGCCATGAAAGTTATAAGAGAAACGCAATTCGCCGGCCTGACGCCCGCCGCGCGCGGCAAAGTCCGCGACATCTACGATCTCGGGGACAAGCTCCTGATTGTCGCCACCGACCGTCTCTCCGCCTTTGATGTCATCCTTCCCACGGCCATTCCCGACAAGGGCCGCGTCCTCACGCAACTTTCCCTCTTTTGGTTCGATCTCTTGAAGGACGTCATTCCCAATCACGTCCTCAGCGCTACTGATTTTCCTCCGCCTTTCGACAAGTTCCAGGACGAACTCGCCGGCCGCTCCATGGTCGTGCGCAAAACGCAGCCCCTGCCGATCGAATGCGTCGTGCGCGGCTACGTCTCCGGCTCCGGCTGGAAAGACTATCGAGTCACGGGAAAAATCTGCGGCATCCCGCTGCCCACGGGCTTGCGCGAATCCGATCGCTTGCCGACGCCCATTTTTACCCCAGCAACCAAAGCGGCCTCCGGCCACGACGAAAACATTTCTTTCGAGCAAGCCGCCTCGATCATCGGCAAGGAACTTGCCGAAAAAGTCCGCGCCGTCAGCCTGGAACTCTACCGCCGCGCCGCCGCCTACGCCGAACCGCGCGGCATCATCGTTGCCGACACGAAATTCGAATTTGGCCTGCTCAATAACGAATTGATCTGGATCGACGAAGCCCTCACGCCCGATTCCTCCCGCTTCTGGCCCGCCGCGCACTACAGCCCAGGCGGCCCGCAGGCCTCTTTTGACAAACAGTTTGTTCGCGACTATCTCGAACGCATGCAGTGGCCGAAAACCCCGCCCGGCCCGGAACTGCCTTCTGAGGTTGTCGAAGCCACTCGCGCCAAGTACCGGGAAGCCTATCGCATCCTGGTCGGGCGCGAACTGGACTAGCAGGCCGGCCCCTCACACCGAAAGTTCTCTAGCGGAGCGTGCCATCGTGAAAGATCAATTGGAAGGGCTCGTCAACCAGATGGTGGAGCGCGGGATTTTGTTTGACGAAGCCGTTGGCGAATTCGAAAAGCGCTTCATCAAACGCGTTCTGGACCGCGCCAACGGCAACCAGTCCCGTGCCGCCGGAATTCTTGGCATTCACCGCAATACCTTGAGCCGCAAGATCGATGAGTACAAGCTCGATTCCAACGGTCACCACCGGTCTTCACGGTGAGCAATCTCTTAGCTGCCTCCTAAAGTGAAAACGGCTCCCCGCGGTGACCGGGGAGCCGTTTTCTTGATTACGTGAGTGTCGGAAAAATTACGGCTTGGCGGCCGGCTTTCTCGCCGCTGGCTTCCGTACCGGCGGCTTCTTCGGCGCCGCCTTCTCCTTCGGAATGTCCTCTGCCTTCACTTTGGCCTTCTCCCAGTGCAGGAAGAACGCCGGATCGGGGTCGTAGGAAATCAGCGTGCCCGTGAAGTGTACGGCGCTGTCTTTTTCCACGCGCGCCGCTGCCGGCTGGCCCACCACCTTTACGTCCATGTTGGGTATTGTTGCGGCATCGAACTCCGCATCGCTGGTGACGAATGCAATCTTTAACACGATCGGATCCGTGGCTGCCGCAGCAGGCACAACTTCGATGACTTTGCCCGGCACCTCCGGAAACTCCAGGCCGCAGGACGCCAGCCAGGTCAACTTGCCCTTGTCGCCTCCTGCCTTTAGGTCCGCGACCACCGAAGCAATGGTCATGTCTTTCTGGGCCGCGCCGAGGTCAGCCGCGCTCGCCATCGAATAGCTGGCGGGACGCTCTGCCGAGCTTCCGGCGAGTTGCAGGAGTTCATTCAGTTCCGCATCCGTCAGGCTGTCGCACACCGTTCCGCCTTGATAGTTCGCGACCAGCTTCCGCAAGTATCCTTTAATCTGCCGTGACTGAGCTTCCGTCGCGCCCTTGGCGGTCACCGCCTTGGCAAAGTACCAGAACGCATCCATCTGCTGCGGCGGGGTCATCGCCTGGTAAGCTCGGCCTATCGTGTAGTAGGCAATCGGGTCATCAGGATTCAGTACTAAGACTGCCTTGAAAGAAGTCACCGCGGCGGGATAATCCTTCAGCGTCATCGACGCGTTACCCGCTGTGTAGTTGAACAAGATGGCCGGCTGCAGTTTCTGCTTTGCGAAGTCCTCGGCGGACATACCCTCGGGCTTTTTCAACTCGTCGAGCGTCTTCAATCCGAGCATGGCCGCTTCCCTGGCCTTGGTCGCGAGATCTTTTGCCGCCGGGTCCGTGTCTTTAACACCCAAGCTTGCGTAGGCAAGAGCGCGCGCGTAAAGCGCCTCGTACCGGATTCCCGCTTCCGCCTTGTCACCAAGCGCTACCAGCTTGTCCGCGAATTCGATCACTTTTTGGGGATTCTTGGTCTGCGTGTACGCCCGGTAGTAAAGCGGATAAATATAGACGAGGAGATCGGAATTCGGATATTTCGCTACAAAATCATCGGCGCACTTGACCACCGCAGCGGGAACTTTCTCCGCCGCGCAGGCTTGCTCGGCGTTGTACTCCGCCTGCGTGTACTTCGGCCCCTTGGCCGCTCCGGTGTCCTGACCCGCTGCCGGTGCTTGCGCGTATGCGCTCAGCCCCATTCCCGCCATTAGGATAAGGGTTGCGATCGTCGCGAGCCCCGCCAATTTTCTTGATGCATTCATTCCCATTTCTCCTCGCTCAAACTTCAAGCCTGAGTTTTCTGCTTCCGGTGCACCCCGGAATGCTTCTGCCGGGAATCGCTCTGTTTCGGAAAACCTTGGGATTATAGGGAACTCCGCACCGTATCTGCAAGACGTTCCCATTCATTGAATTGATGACCTGAGGAAGTTTTTTCATCGAGAAGGCAGCAACTCTTTTTTTCCCTCACGGCCACCAGGGGTTCCCAAGTACTGCGGAAAACTCTAATGATAGGATGAGTGTCGCACAAAAAGAGTGGTCCGTACGAGGAAGATTTCTCATGGCGCAAATAAGCAAAACAAATGAAGGTACCCGCGAAGCGAAACCCCTCACGGGCGGCGTGACCCTCGTCACCGGCGGGAGTCGAGGGATCGGCCGCGCCATCGCGCACCAATTGGCATTGCTGGGCGCCTCCGTTTCAATTTGCGGTCGGGATCGCACCGCGCTCGAAGATTCCGCTCGCGGCCTGGCAAAGCTCGGCGTGTCCGTGCACACCCAAATCGCCGACGTCACTAAATCAGCAGATGTGTCCGATCTCGTCGCCAAAACGGAAACCACCCTCGGTCCCATCACCATCCTCGTCAATAACGCCGGCATCGGTCTCTTCGGCCCGGCCCACGAGAAAACCGAATCCGATTGGGACCGCGTCCTGGACACCAATCTCAAGAGCGTCTTCCTGGTTTCCCGCGCGGTCGCGCCCTCCATGATTCGCCGCGGCTCGGGCGACATCATCAACATCAGCTCCCTTGCCGGCAAAAACACCTTCGCCGGCGGCGGCATCTATTGCGCGTCCAAGTGGGGCGTCGTCGGCCTCTCCGGCTGCATGGCTGAAGATCTCCGCGAACATGGCATCCGCGTCAGTGTGATTTGCCCGGGAAGCGTGGCCACCGGATTCTCCGGGCGGGGCGCCAAGGATGCCTCGAAAGTGTTGCGCCCGGAGGATGTGGCCCACGCCGTGAAAGCCATCGTCACGCAAGGCCCGCAAAGCTTCCTCAGCGAAATTCACCTTCGGCCGCTGCGCAAACCCTAAGCAAACCGGCTCCTCGTAAGAAACGAATATTTTCCTCTTGACAATCATCGTTGCAACAACCATACTCACACCATGAACTCGCGCTCCAAGCCCCCCGGCCCCGCAGTCTCCCTGGAGAACCGCATCTTCATTGCCCTTCTGCAGGCCGCCGACACCCTCGGCCAGGAAGCGGAACAGCTGCTGAAAGCCGCGGGGCTCACCGGCGCGCAATACAATGTCCTTCGCATCCTCCGTGGAGCCGAACCGCAAGGTTTGCCCTGCCGGGGCATCGGGGACCGCATGATCTCCCACGACCCGGACATGACCCGCCTCCTCGACCGTCTCGAGAAGCGCGCCCTGATTACCCGGGTACGACAAACCGACGACCGCCGCGTCGTGAAGACGCGCATCACGTCGCAAGCACTCAGCCTTCTAAAAACCCTCGACCAGCCGGTTCGTGAACTTCACAAACGCCAGTTCCGGCATATGTCTTCCGCGCGTTTGAAGATTCTTTCCGATCTGCTGGAGGAAGTACGCGTCCGTAAACCTGCCTAGCAGACCTTTCAGGATGAGTTTCGAAGATCCAATCAAAAACGAAGAGGAGAAAAAACATGGGCCACTATCTATCTCGAATCGCAGTAACCGCCGGGCTCGCAGCTGTTCTCACGCTGCCCGCCGGTGCCGCCACATCCGAATGGAAAATCGATCCCGCGCATTCGTCCGCGCAATTTTCCGTCCGTCACATGGCCATCTCGACTGTGCGGGGAGCATTCAGCAAGGTCACCGGCACCGTCGTGTTGGACGACAAGGACATCACTAAATCCACCGTCGACGTCACCATTGACGTCTCCACCGTGGACACTCGTGAGCCCGCCCGGGACAACGATTTGCGCAGCGACAAATTCTTTGACGTCGCGCACTTTCCCACTATGACTTTCAAATCCAAGAAGGTTGAGCAGATCGCAACCGGAAAGCTCAAGGTCACCGGCGATCTCACCATCCGCGGCACCACCAAGGAAGTCGTGCTTGACGTCGATGGCCCGACCCCTCCCGTGAAAGATCCCTGGGGCAACCAGCGTGTCGCCGTGAACGCTTCGTCAAAGGTCAATCGCCAGGACTTTGGCGTGAAGTGGAACGCCACTTTGGATAACGGCGGTGTCGTCGTCGGTGATGACGTCAATATCACCATCGATGCGGAGATGATCAAGCAAGCGCCGAAGCCCGCCAATTGACTTGGCTCTTCTCGAACAGTTCGGGTCGGGAGTGGCCGGTGCGCGTGCACCGGCAGCTCCGCCTGAATCATCAAACAAGGGATTGCGAAATAAGAATGCAGAGGCGATTAACATCATGAAGAAAACGGCACAGAGCGAATATCCGGTCCACAATCTGATTCTGGAGCGTTGGAGCCCCCGGGCTTTCGCCGACAAACCAGTTCCACAAAGCCTTCTCCGCAGCATTTTCGAGGCTGCGCGCTGGGCGCCTTCCAGCAACAACGAACAGCCCTGGGCGTATTTGGTGGCAACAAAAGAAGACAAGAACAATTTTGAGAAAATGCTGAGCGTTCTCGTGGAATTCAACGCCAACTGGGCCAAGAGCGCTCCCGTGCTCGCAATCGCCGTCTCGGAACTGGCCTTCGCGAAAAACAACGCCCCGAATCGCAACGCTCAATACGACACTGGCGCGGCAACGCTTTTGCTTTCCATGGAAGCCACTGCAAACGGCTTGTTCGTCCATCAGATGGCCGGATTCGATCCCGAAAAAGCGCGTCAGGTCTTTGGAATCCCCGTGGGTTGGGACGCCATCGCCGCGCTAGCCATTGGTTATGCCGGCGACCCCGCTTCCTTGCCTCAGCCGCTCAAAGATCGCGAGATGGCCCCCAGAACACGCAAGCCCATCGCCGAATTTGTCATGGCCGGTCAGTGGGGGCATACTGCTCCTTTCGTAAAGAAATAATCGGAGATCGCTGCCCCCGGCCTGACATGCACCGCACCCTCGAATTCCTCCTCCATCATGGGTATGTAGTCCTGCTCGGATGGGTCTTCGCCGAGCAGATCGGCCTGCCTCTGCCTTCCATGCCGCTGTTGCTAGCCGCGGGCGCGCTCGCGGGCACCGGTCATCTGAGTTTTTTTGCCTCGCTCTTCTACGTCATGCTCGCAGCCGTCGCGGCGGATTCGATCTGGTATCTACTCGGCCGCCGCAAAGGCATCCGCATCCTGCAGCTTCTCTGCAAAATTTCTCTACAGCCGGATTCTTGCGTTCGCCGCACCGAGGGTGTCTTCTCGAAGCAAGGCGCCCGCTCGCTCTTGCTGGCAAAGTTCATCCCCGGCCTCAGCACCGTCGCGCCTCCCCTTGCCGGCATCTTTCACATGCGCACCCGGCGTTTCCTGCTCTTCGATGCCGCGGGATCACTTCTCTGGGCCGCCACGTTTCTCGGCCTTGGCTATGTCTTCAGTGGTCAGATCGAACGCGTAGCCGAGCATCTCGCTTCTCTCGGCAGTTGGCTCCTGGTCCTGATCTTCGGAGCCCTCGCCGCCTACATCGCAAATAAATTTGTCGCCCGCCAGCGCTTCCTGCGTGATCTGCGCATCGCACGCATTACTGTCGATGAATTGAAAGGAAAACTCGACTCCGGCGAAGAACTGGTCATCGTGGACCTGCGCCACTCCATGGACTTCGAAGCCGATCCCGAAACCATTCCCGGCGCCTTCCGCATGGACTCCAAGGAACTGGAAGAGAAGAATGACCGCCTGCCGCGCGACCGCGAAATCATCCTCTACTGCACTTGACCAAACGAAGCCACCAGCGCCCGTGTGGCGCTGCTCCTTAGAAAAAACGGCATCACCCGTATTCGCCCGCTCCAGGGCGGCCTGGACGCCTGGCGCAAGCGCGGCTACCCACTCGACACCCCCGCGCTCCCCTAATCCTGCAGAGCACGGGTCCCGCTGTCACTGACATTGTGCTTGGCCAAGACCAGTCACTAGTTACCAATCACCAGTCACGTCTTCTACAGCCGCGGCAACACAATCCCGCTCTGCGACTGGTACTTCCCCTTCTTATCCTTGTAACTCACTTCGCAATCTTCATCCGACTCGAAGAAAATCACCTGGCACAAACCTTCATTCGCATAAATCTTTGCCGGCAACGGCGTCGTATTGCTGATTTCCAGAGTCACGAACCCTTCCCACTCCGGTTCAAACGGCGTCACGTTCACGATGATCCCGCATCGCGCGTACGTCGACTTTCCCAGGCAAATCGTCAGCACGTTCCGCGGTATCCGGAAATATTCCACCGAACGCGCCAGTGCGAACGAATTCGGCGGAATGATGCATACGTCGCCCTTGAACTCCACGAATGATTTCGGATCGAAATGCTTCGGGTCCACGATCGTCGAATTCACATTCGTGAAAATCCGGAACTCGTCCGCCACTCGGATATCGTAGCCGTACGACGACACTCCGTAACTGATCACTCCCTCCCGGACCTGCCGGTCCGTAAACGGCTCAATCATCTTGTTCTCCAGCGCTTTGCGCCGGATCCAGCGGTCTGGCTTGACGGCCATCCATTCCTCCCCAAAATTTACCTTCAATTTGTCTTTTCGATTCGTCGCTGCAGCAAACTGCTTCCAACCAGAGCGCCAAAAGATGTTCAGTGTAGATTACCCCTCACGTCTTGACAACCCACCCCGCACCCTCTAGCATCTGCCCACGGATTCTTCGGAGGCTCGTGTGATTAAGCTGGACATCGTAAACGCCGTCGTCACCACGACGAACATCAGCCGCACCAAGGCCGAGCAGGCCGTTGAAACCGTTTTCGAATCGCTCAAGCAGGCCCTGGGCCGCGGGCAACGCATCGAACTCCGCCGCTTCGGCGTCTTCAGCGTCAAGCCGCGCAAGACGGGCATCGGCCGTAATCCCCGCACTGGCGAAGAGGTCAACATTCCTCCCGGCAAGGCCGTGCGCTTCAAGCCCGGCAAAGAGCTGCAGGGCCTCGAAGGCGCCAAGAAAGCGGAATAGCCTTACGGCGCTATACTGTCCAGTGTTGGCCATCTCCCGCTCTTTGAACATTTCGTGACCACACCGCTTCCAGAGGACCCACCACGCGCCATTCCCGTCAATATCGATTGGCGCGCCGTTGCCATCAACGGCTCGCGCCACACTTCCATTCCCGGCCGCCCGCCGCGAAAGATGCTCATCATTGCGTGCGTGTTATTCCTCCTCACTCTTTGCACCTGCCTCGCCG
>JBGPIX010000243.1:0-8250 GCA_041485085.1 Candidatus Acidiferrum sp. | reverse complement strand
GGGGAACTAGTGAAACGTTTTAGCTCCCCCCTGCACTACCCTTCGGATGGCACAAATGGACCATAACGAGACAATACGGCTGCAGGCGGCAGTGAAGTATGTACTCGGCGAACTCTCCCCGGTTCAGCGGGAGGAGTACGAGGAGCATTATTTCGATTGCGCGGAATGCGCGGTCGACATCAAGGCGCTGGCGACATTTGCGGACACGACCCGCGAGGTCTTGCGGCAAGAGCGGGCGGAGCAGTTCGCGAAGGATCTCGTTCCGGCGCGTGGCGGTTGGCTGCGGTGGCTGCAGCCCGTGGTGGCTGTGCCTGCGATGGCGGCTCTGTTGTTGATTATCGCCTACCAGAATACGGTCACGATTCCGCATGCCAGGGAAGCGGCCCCTTCTGGGGCGACCCAAATCGCGTTTAGTTCGTACCCACTGCGCGGCGTCAATACGGCCGGTGAAGAGGGGCGAACGCTCGCGATTCGTCCGGCGGAGGCCTTCTCTCTGGATTTTGACTTTGTACCCACGCGAAGCTATGACAATTACATTGGCCAGCTCGAGGACGCCAAGGGGCGCGTGCTCCTGCGGTCCAGGATTGCGGGCGGGAACGCCAACCAAGAGGCGCATCTTGCCATTCCTGCCGGAATGCTCCAGCCAGGCAAGTACGTTTTGGCGTTCTATGGTGATCCCGGCGCCAGCGGCAAGGCTAATCCTCAGAATGATGCCGGCCGGCTACCTTTTACAGTTGAATTTCGTCCCTAAATGAATAAGGATTAGCCCCACATCCTAGCACTTGAGGTGTCCCCGATGGCTACGCTGCACCGCATCCCGTTTTATTTTCACGCCGAAGGCCATGCCTTTAGTGGAGAGTTTCGGCACCCAACGTGGTGTCCGATCCCCGCGCAGGCTTCGGCGTCTCTACCCACGATCGGCGGCCACGCTACAGCCCAAATCGACAATTTCCGTTTTCAGGATTTTGTGTCCTTCAAGTCTGCACATACACACATCTCTGGAAAGCGACGACGCGACGAAACTTTCGCCACTCACGCCACGACGACCATTCATGGCTTGAACATCCTAGGAGTTGTAACTGCGGATCTCATCGTCAGTCGCCTAACATCCATCCATAACCCGAACGAGCCCGAGGGCCACATCACGGCGGAGGACAGCCGCTTCGAGGGCCTGCGCATCAAGGGCGAAGACGTAAAGGTGATTCTTCGGCACGACTTGCTGGTAAAATGCAAGACCTTCGATGACCTGGCGAAAGGAATTGCGGGTGACGCCAAAGCGGGGAAAATAGCGGCGACCAAAGGCGGGGTGGCGGTTTGTTCTCTGGTGGAAAAAATCGAAACGAAGTTGAAGGGCGTCGATCCCAAGAGCCACGTCATCACCGTGCCCGATTTTGGAAAGATCTTTTTGGCCGAAATTCTCGCCGAGCACGGAACCCGGACCTTGACGATGCTTCGTCTGGAACTCGGCTCACCCCACGTGGCGGACATCACCGCAGCCGAAACTCGCACCAACGGACAGCCGCCGCCAGGCCCTTGACGCATTTGGTCGTTATCCTGACGTTTGTCATTGTATCCCTTTGTGGATGCAGTGAGACCGTTCCCCCTCAAGCCGCAGCTGATAGGATCACACAGACTATCGTACACGGCGACTGGAATGCCGCGTCACTTCAAGCCGACCAAGGCCTGTCAACATACGGGCGGGGCAGTCCCGAATGGTCTTGGCGTTTTCGCATTCTGAAGGCACGTATCCTCGTCTTTCAGTCGGCGTACAAAGAAGCTTTGGATCTCCTACATGGCGACCTCCCACCTGCGTTGGTTTCGACTGACATAGGCGTGCGGAAGAATGTGGTTGAGGGGGTAGCCTACCGGATCGGACAAGAGTTTGATAAATCAGCAGCGAAGTTTGTCATAGCGGAAGATCTCGCCGCGCGATTTCAGATGCAACTGATGTGCGAAGTTTTGAACGCGAAGGGAGCGCTGGAGTCTAACGAAAAAAGGTACGCTGACGCTCAGGCGACCTATTCTCGCGCTCTGTCGCTTGCGCGTCAGCATCATCGGTCCGACCAGGAGGGGATGGCCATGGTAAGCCTGGCTTGGGTTGCAATGAGCCAAGGGCACTTTGATGAGTCCATCGACCAAGGGCAGTCCGCCGTTAATTTCTCACGTGCATTAGACATGCAAAGTTACGTAGCGACTGCGCTTGGCAACCTGGGCTGGAGCTACTCTGAACTTGGAGACTTCGACAACGCTTTGGAGTACTACAGGAAGGCCGCAGAATCCTCCGATCGCCTCGGTTTACCCGGCTACAAGCTCTATTGGTTTACCGGAGTGGCTAATTCCTATTTGGCAGTGCATGACCTCGAAGCTGCCGAATCATTGGCAGAATCGACGCTTCGATCTGCCCGTTCTCTCCACAACGCGCAGACAATCACAGAGTGTCTTAACACGCTTACTGAAATCACGCTGAGAACGGGTCGTCTCAGTGAGGCGAAGCAGTATAACCAAGAGGCACTAAGAATAGAGGATTCCGGTGGGGACACGTTTGGCGTTCCTGATTCGCTGATTTGGGCTGGCCACATTGCAGCCGCCGAGAAGCGGTTCGGCGATGCAGATCAGTTTTTTCACCGCGTCCTTTCCGGACCCAGTCCCGATGCTCCGCTGCGTTGGCAAGCCGAGTCTGGGCTTGCGGGGGTTCGAGACGGTGAGGGAAAGCCTGTCGAAGCAGAGCGGTTGTACCTCCAGGCAATCGACATCATTGAAAAGGCGCGACAGTCCATTAACCACGATGAGTTGCGCCTCAGCTTTCTTTCCAGCGGCATCGCCGTCTACGGCAAGTACATTAATTTTTTGGTTCGGCGCAACAGACCTGGTGATGCTCTGAAGCAAGCCGAGCTAAGCCGCGCGCGGACTCTTGCGGAAGGGGTGTCTTCGGATGCGAAATCGAGTTTGCCGACTGGGCGAGGCGTGCCGCCGCAGCAATTGGCGCAGCGGCTGCACGCGACGCTCCTATTCTACTGGCTTGGTGAAGAGCATTCTTATCTGTGGGCGATTGCCCCGAGCAAGACAACATACTTCACGCTACCCCCATCTTCGGAAATCGATGCGCTGGTTAAGGCTTACACGGAGGCGATTGTTAACTCCAAAGATGTCTTAGCTACAAGCGACCGACAGACCGGGGAAAAACTGTACGCAATCCTCGTCGCGCCGGCGCAAAGGCTGATCCCGGCGAATTCGCGCGTGATTCTGCTGCCGGATGGAAGCCTCTACGGATTGAACTTCGAGACGTTAGTCGTGCCGGAGCCACAACCGCACTATTGGATCGAAGATGTGACGTTGACGACGGGGAGTTCGTTGACGCTACTGAGATCCTCTCCAAACCGGCCTGCGGCACAGGAAAAGAACCTGCTGCTAGTAGGAAGTCCGAAAGAAGCGAATAGCGAGTTTCCGCCGCTGATGCAGGCTCCCAACGAGATGAAGAAAGTCGAAGAATACTTCCCGGAGCCGCAACGGGCGGTATTGGAAGGGGAGCGCGCCACGCCGAACGCTTATCTGACTAGCAATCCGGAGCGGTTTTCCTATGTGCATTTCGCTACGCACGGTACTGCCAGCCGCACAAGGCCGCTGGAATCCGCGGTGGTGCTAAGCAAAGAACCAGGCGGCGATACCTACAAGCTCTATGCACGGGATATTGTCACGCGACACTTGCGGGCTGAACTGGTAACCATCTCGGCCTGCTATGGGTCGGGAAGGCGCGCTTATTCAGGCGAAGGACTGGTGGGACTCTCCTGGGCCTTCGTGCGCGCAGGGGCCCACAACGTTATCGGGGCCCTGTGGGAAGTAGCCGATGTCCCCGCTACCCCAGAGCTGATGGATGGGCTCTATCGTGAATTGAGATCGGGCAAGGATCCGGCCGCCGCGTTGCGCTCGGCTAAACTCTCGCTCCTCCATTCCACGAAACCGAATAACGTTTTCCGGAAGCCGTTCTACTGGGCGCCATTCCAGCTCTACGCCGGATCGTAGTCGAAACCGTCTCGCTCCCCTAATGCAAGGCGGAATATCAGGACAGTTGGGGCGGTCATACTTGATGAAACGAATTCAGGGCGCGCGTCACCATGTCTGAGTGGACCGCTGTCCCCGGAGAACCGACTGTCATGACTGTGAACGAAGTTGTCGAAACAACGATGAATCGAGTCGCTGGACTCGCGCTAACGCAATCCGATGGAAGACGTGACTCTAAGACGATCGACGCCTGTGAGTTTGAACTGCTTCTTCAACGCGCCATGGAAATTCTGAGCATCCGAGCACGAAGCACGACGGCATCCCGGACTTGAGGCCTGAAGGCAACGCCATAGGCCGAGCTGCAGCGACGTTACCCCGGCAATTGCGTCTTAATGGGCGGAACCTTCGCCGCATTCGGGCGACTTGCGGGGGAATTGAGTGTGCTTCCGCTTCCGTGGACATTGGTTCGCGGGCAGTGATACGATTTGCGCTCCTAGCCCACTACTCACGTAACGCAGAGCCAACCTGTTTCCGCGACTTCATTGGGGGTGTATATGCCGCCGGCCGGTCTAGATAACCTGAAACACATTGTCGTCCTGATGATGGAGAACCGTTCGTTCGACCACATGCTGGGTGGCTTGATGAAGCAATATCCGAGAATCAATGGCCTCACCGGCAACGAATCAAATCCCGACATGAATGGCACCATGGTTAAAGTGCAGCCCAATGCAAAGTTCCAGGGCCAGTTGGATCATGACCCCGATCATCACTTTCCCGGCGTTGACCTCCAAATCTTCGGCGGAACTCCCCCAGGGCCGGGCCGCGTTGCGAACATGCAGGGCTTCATCAAGAGCTATGCAACCCAGGGCACCAGCCTCAACGCTTCCCATGCCATCATGTCCTACTTTCCACCTAAGAGCCTGCCCGTGCTCACTACGCTCGCAACGGAGTTCGCCGTCTTCAACGGCTGGTTTTCCTCCATTCCGGGACCGACCATTTGCAACCGCGCTTTCGCGCACTATGGAACGTCCTTCGGCAACGTGGACATGAACCTCTTTTACATCCAGGACCCCATTCAGAGTATTTATGAGCGGATGGTAAATGGCGGCCACACAGCTAAGATTTACTACTACGATCAGCAGAGCTCGACAATGGAGATTGTGAATCTCCTGAAAAACCAGCCGCAGATCTTTGGAAGCTACAGCCAATTCGTCGCTGATTGCAATGGCAACACCCTGCCCGAGTACAGTTTTATCGAGCCTTGCTACAACGACCATCCTGGACCCGGCGGCGGCCAAATTCTTGCTTCCGACCAGCACCCCGATCACAACGTGCAAGAAGGCGAAAGATTCATCGCTAACACCTACAACGCCATTCGCACAAATGAGAGGCTTTGGGAAACGACCGCGATGTTGATCGTGTACGACGAGCACGGTGGAATCTACGACCACGTCGTACCCCCCGCCTGTCAGCCGGACGGATACAGCGCGACCGCCGACAAAACTGGAACGGGTGAAGCATTCAACTTTGACCGTCTTGGCATTCGCGTGCCTGCCATTCTTGTCTCGCCCTATGTTCCCAGAGGGACAGTCATTCCAGGGACAGAAGACCCCAACGGCCTCATTTTCGAACACGCCTGCATTCCCGGCACGGTGACAGACTTCTTTTTGAAGAACTACGACCAACGCACGGTTCGCGAGAAGAATTCCAGGAACTTTCTTACGCCGTTGACCGATACATTGCGGCCCGATGATGATTGTTGGGTTTTTGACCTGTGAGGCGAAACATGCTGAAAAAATATAAGTTGATGATGAAGGTCCCCAAAACGCCGAAGAACGCTTACGATCACGGCCGATTCATCTCCAGCTTGATTGAACATCAAATTAAGCATTTCAGCGAGATCGAAAGGTCCCTATTGAAGCCGGGAGAAACACTGACCGACTACACCAAGATCAAAACGGAGTTGCAGGCCAGCAAATACTTGAAGCATATGACGGCGCTCGCACATGAGCGAGGCGGCCGCGCAAAGGGAGCAGTGGTTGCGCCCGAGAAGACCAGCAGTGCGACGAACGCTGCCGTCAGCAAGTCGAAGACCAAGAAGGGTAAGCGGAAGAGTCGGTGAAGGAGGCCCCGTGCGACGTTTAATTCTAGCCCTGCTTTTGTTTGCTGCTGTAGCGGTTCGAGCCCAGGACAATCCTGCCCAGCCACCTACCGCCGCACCCAAAATTGACCCTCCCGGCGAGTTCGACAAGCTTTCGCAAAGCTGCGGTGCTTTCAAAATCTTACCTTGCGCCGAGGAACTCTTCACCGGGAAGCCCGTGCATATCGCCGTGGGGAGCATTGCTCCACAGAATGGATTTGGAGCGGGCCTCAGCTATCTTGGTCATAAGACCACGGACAACTGGCGCATTACTTGGAACTCGGACGCCGTCGGGTCGATTAACGGCTCTTGGCGCGCCGGATTTTACCTGAAGTTTGTCGATTCGCACGAGAAGGCCATCGGCGGCCACATGGGAACAAAGGGAAAGAAGAAGCCGCGCATTCTCACTGAGCTCCCAGAACATCCGGTTTTCAATTTGTACGCGCAGGCGATATCCCTCAACAAGCTCACCTACTTCGGCCTAGGCCCGGCGAGCACACTTGCCGGTCGCTCCTTTTACGGAATGACGCAGACGATCGTGGGTGGAAGCGCGGTGAAGCCCTTTTACCAGCCACTGAATGCCAGCCTCTACGCTGAAGTCAACGGCCGCTTCGTGGACATTCGTCCCAGCGCTGGCCAGGCAAGCCCATCGATTGGAACCCTCTACACAGAAGCCACGGCACCGGGCTTGACCAGCCAGCCAGGAACGCTCCAGCTCGGGGAGGGCATTCAGATTCGGCCTTCTTACTTCGACGATGTATTCCGGCTGAACTACAGGCTTGCCTATCAACAATATTTCACGCCAGGAAATTCGAATTTCTCTTTCCAACGATTGACCGCGGATCTTTCCCATGAGTACGTGCTCCATAGCAAGACCGTCCGGTCTTACTTATTGCCCAGGGACAATAACCCCAATGGCCCCGACGAGTGCGACAACCCTAACAAAGATGAATCAACGATGACCGAAGACGAACGGAGCAAGGCGAAGGAGCATCCTTGCCCTTATGTGACACGGAATTTTGAAGGCAGCATCGGCCTTCGTTTTTTCCTTGCCGAGTCCATGACACCTGGGGGGAACCTGGTTCCGTTCTACTTCCAACCAACACTTGGTGGTGTGGATCTCAACGGCAACCCGTCGCTCGGCAGCTATCAGGACTTTCGATTTCGCGCCCCGAATGTCATGTTCTTTCGTCAGAGCTTCGAGCATTCGGTCTGGAACTTGCCGCTGGGTGTGGCATTCATGGCCGATGAAGGCAAGGTCGGGTTGACACGCGGTGATCTTGGTTCCAACCCATGGGTCCATAGCTTTTCCGCGGGCTTGACCTTGCGTGCGGGCGGCTTCCCCCAAGTCTTCCTGCTCTTTGCCTGGGGAGGCAAAGAAGGCACGCACACAATCGCGAACGTGAACACTTCGTTGCTTGGTGGTGGTGGGCGGCCGTCCCTGTTCTAATCCTGATGGCTTTGTCCGCGGCAGGTCGCATTAAGTCGTAGACTCGGCGGCCATCGCTTTCACTTCGGCTGCGGCGTAGCCCAGGCTCTGCAGGATTTCGGCGGTATGTTCGCCAAGCAGCGGCGGGGGCAGGCGGTAGCTTACTGGCGTGCTTGAAAAACGGATGGGATTGGCGAGGCTCTTTGCCGTGCCGATTGTGGGATGCTCGATCTGGACAATTAGGCCGCGGCCACGCGTCTGCTTGTCGTCGAGTGCTTCGGCAACCGTGTTGATTTGACCGGCGGGGATTTCCGCAGCGGCGAATTTTTCCAACCACGTTGCCACTGGTTTCTGCTGAAAGATTTTTTGTAGCTGCGGGACCAGAACTTCCCGGTTTTTGATTCTGAGTGCGTTGGTGGAGAATCGTTCGTCTCGGCCGATGCCGTCTTGGGCGTTCATCACCTGGACGAATCTCTTCCACAAAGCATCGGTTCCCACTCCCACGACGAAATACTTTTCATCGCTTCCGCGAAAAGCTTCATACGGGACGATGTTTGGATGGGCATTGCCCCAGCGCTTCGGTGAAACGCCGGCGTTCAGATAACTGCTTCCGGCGTTTGCCAGCCACGTCAGTTGCGAATCGAAGAGCGCCATGTCGATGAATTGTCCGCGCCCGGTTTTT
>JBGPIX010000242.1:0-8339 GCA_041485085.1 Candidatus Acidiferrum sp. | reverse complement strand
GTTTTTTCCATCGGAGCGTAGTAGCCGTTGCGAGTGCGGGCCACGAGCTTGCCGCGGCCCCGCGGGGGAACCACCGTCACGGCAACGGAGCGGAAAGTGCCGTCGCGGAGAGTGTTGGTGGGATAGTACGCCAGGATGTACTGGTTGCGGATGTCGTGCGCGACTTGTTCGCAAATACTGTGCACATCATCGACATTTTCCGGAAAGTAAGCCAAGCCGCCCGAGGCGGCAGCAATTTGTTCGAGCACCTTGCGGGCGCGCTTGGATTCCTTCTTGTTTTCCTGTCCGAGGAGTCCGATGGTGTAAATCACCGTATCGGTCTTCTGGACTTCGCGAATCATTTTCTCCAGGGAATTGCGGCTGGCGTTGTCTTCGCCGTCGGTAACGACGAGAAGGACTTTCTTGTCCTTGGAAGCTTTTTTGAGATGGTCAAGTGAGCCGAGAATGGCGTCGCGCATGGCGGTGCTGCCGCGGGAATCGATGCGCTCCAGGGCTTCCTTCAGCTCGGGAACGCTGTTGGTGAAATCCTTGTCGAGATCGAGATAAAAGTCGTCATTAAAGTTGACGACGAAGGCTTCGTCGTTGGGGTTGCTGGCCTGGACGAGAGTGATGGCGGCTTCGTTGACGCGGGGACGCTTGTCGCGCATGCTGCCGCTATTGTCGATGACCAGCCCCATGCTGACGGGCACATCCTCTCGCTTGAAGACAGAGAGTTTCTGTTCAACCTTGTCTTCGAAGACGCGAAAATTTTCCGGTTTCAGGCCATCGGCGAAGCGCTGCCGGTCATCGATGACCGTCGTGTGCAGGACCACCAAACTAACGTCAACTTTGATACTCGAACCCTGCTTGCCGGCGTTGGGATTCTGGCCAGGAGGCGGCGGCGCGGAATTGGGAATGGGAATCTGAGCGAAGGCCGGGATAGCAAAAACAGTGGCGGCGCAGGCCATCAAAGCGAGATTGCGCAAAGAAGGAAAAAGACGCCGGGAAAACTCAGTGGCTGGGCGCGTAATATCCGGTTTTGGAATAGACGCTGAGCGGCGGAAGTCCCTTGGGCGCGCGCAATTTAATTTTGAGCTTGCGCCAGCGCGCGTCGTGAGCCTTGTTGCTTGGTCGATAGCCGAGGACATATTGGTTTCGCAGCTCCATGCCGATTTTTGAGGCGATATCCGGAAGATCATCCAGCTTCTCCACGGCAAATACGCGGCCCCCGGTCATTTCCGTGACTTCGCCGAGCAGCGACGGGCCGCCCAGCTCTTCCGGTGTCCGGTTGCGATAACCAAGCGGGTCAAAGATGCCGACGGCATAGAGCTGGGTGTCTGCTTCTTTTACCAGCCGCTTGATATCGCTTTCATTGTATCTACTATGATTATCGCCCCCATCGGATAGGATGAGCAAGGCACGTTTGGCGTTGTGTGCACCCCGCATCTGGCTGAGACCAAGATAAATGGCGTCGAGAAGCGCGGTGCGGCCCTTGGGCACCGTGAGCATCATGCGGCTCTGCAGGTCTTCCACGCTGTTGGTGAACTCACTGGTCAATTCGGCGCGCTCGTTGAAGCTGACCAGGAAAAACTCGTCCTGAGGATTAGCGGTCTTGAAAAATTGCACGGCGGCTTCGCGCGCCTTGCCGACTTTGTTGGACATGCTGCCGCTGAAATCAAAGATCACGCCGATGGAGATGGGAACATCTTCGGCTGAGAAGGTGACGACTTCCTGTTCGATATTGTCTTCGAAGATGCGGAAATTGTCGGTTTCAAGGCCGGTGACCAGGCGATTGTAGGGGTCGGTGACGGTCACGTTGACGAGGGCTAGATCGACATCAAACTTGATCGTCTTGCCGGGCTTGAAAGACGTGCCCGCGGTATCTTTCCGCACATCGCCTATCTTAACTTGCTTAACATCCACCTGTTGCGCTTCGTCCTTGGGCTTGATTTCGTCGGTTGGAGATTGGGCGGCGGCAGGGGGTACAGCTTGAAAGACGAGCAGGCAAACGAGCAGCGGAACTTGAAACGAGAAAGACAGAACGCGAAAACCAGGTAAATCGCGTTTCACGGCACCCCCGTCATCCCGGCCTACCGGGATGGCCGCGCGGTTCGGACTAATTGGGATTCTATCACTCGGGTTCCCGAAAACAAGCGCAATTGCTTGATGTTCACTATTGAACAGTTTGATGGGCCGGACGGAGTATCTGGCGTGTGGTAGCATCGCCGAGCGAGGAATCTCCCGTTGGTTTGTAGACTATACGCGGGGCACTTTTATTCCGCGCTGATGAAGAACAAGAGGAGCTGCGCTTGGCTAAAGTCGTGGTGGTTATCCCCGCGCGATACGGTTCGACGCGGCTGCCGGGGAAGCCGCTGGTGATGCTCGCGGGGAAGCCGATGATTCAGCGCGTCTACGAGCGCGCCAAGCTGGCCAAGCGGGCGGACCGCGTGATCGTGGCAACCGACGACGAGCGCATCGTGAAAGCTGTGGAAGGATTTGGCGGTGAGGCACGAATGACGCGCAGCGAGCACCGCACCGGAACGGAACGCGTTGCGGAAGTGGCGGCGCATGAAGAGGGCGACGTTTTCGTGAACGTGCAGGGAGATGAGCCGCTGCTGGATCCGAACGCCATCGATGTGGCGGTCAATTCCCTGCTGGAGGAGCCGCAGGCTTCGATCAGCACGGTGGCGACGCCCATCAAGACGCCGGGCGACATCATGGATCCCAACGTGGTGAAAGTAGTGCTGGACTTCGACGAGAATGCGATTTATTTCTCTCGCGCGCCGATTCCCTGGGTTCGGGATACGGCGAGCAAGATCGTCGTGCGACACATGAAGCATCTTGGTTTATACGTTTTTCAGCGCGACGCCCTGCTGGAATATCCCACGCTGCCGCAGGGCGAACTGGAACGCATCGAGCAACTCGAGCAACTGCGCTGGATGGAAAATGGATGGAAAATTCGCGTTGCGGAAGTGGAACATGACGCGGTGAGCGTGGACGTGCCGGAGGACGTGGCGCGGGTAGAAAAACTCCTGCAAAAATAGTGAAACCGCCCGGCGGGGACTCCGCCGGGCGGCACCTTTCAATAGAAATCAGTGATCGGGGTGCTGCTATTGTTGCGTCTGCAAGATGCCCGCCACGGTTCGGTTTGCGTCCTGGTTGTTCATAAAGAAAGCCAGTTGAGGATTCACAAAGTAGACGACGAAGTTGACTGTCGTCGAATTGCCCTTGACGAGTTTTACAGTCATGGTATTTCGATTCGAACTAGTGCTCGAAGTTCCATCGCCCTTGATGGAGATGGAACCGCTGGCCACGAGATCGAAAACGGGCAGCCCACTCTGGAATTGGAAAATGTCCGCTGCGCCGTTCAAGTTCAGACTGGAGACCGTCACCTGGCCGAGCAGGTCTTCTTCATCTTGAACCGAGAACCCGCCACCGTTCTGGACGCTAAGCCCGCTCCAGCTGAGCGCATACGTCCCCGTTATGTTGCTGGTGGCGAACGGGCTGCCCGTCTGGGCGGCGATAGTGCCATCGGCGACGTCGACTGCGCCACCCTTATTCGCGGTCTGTTCCTGGATGACGCCCTGCGTCGCGGAACTTAAATAGAACACAAAGGTTGAGGGCGCGTTGGGGAAGTTCTGGTCCGTGAAGGTGAACGTACCGCGGCCCGGATTCGCCGCGTCGAGGCTGATGCTCGCGGCGGTCGTGGTATTTGTTTTGATGAAATGGCCTCCGTCATTGGTGTCCTCAAGCACAGCCGTCACCGTCGCGCCGTTGGCAGTGAATCGGCCCACCCGCGTTATGCCGCCGCTTCCTGAGCTGCCAGCAACGATAAAGACAAAGCTGGAGTTGATGCTGCTGACGCTGGTCGGAACAGTATTGCTTTGCGCCACAGCGTCGCCGGAGAGCATTCCTCCATTAGTGCTGATGAAGCGCACGCGAGTGGCATCGACAATGTAGAAGACGTAATTTTGTCCGGCGATGAGAGCGACCCCACGGCCAAAACTAGTCAGAGTCGAGACCTGGAGGGGATCCTGCGCAATGGTCCCAATAAACGGTCCATTGCTGAAGGTTCCGTTGACGTTGTCGTCGAAAAAGCCGCTGGTGATCGCTCCGGCGTTTGCGGTGAATTCGCCGATGAAAGACTCAGGATTGTTGTTGGCATCCAACCCGGGAAAATCAAAAACATAGGGTCCGGCAATCCCCGAAACCTGGAACGAACCTGCGTTTTGTTTAACAAAGTTTCCGCTGCCCGTGGAGGATTGATTGGCGTTCGACGTTTCATCGATCATGAGACCGTCATTTATGGAGGTCAGCGTAATCCCAAAATCGATGGAGGTCTGCGCCAGTTGTAGCGTGAGCGTTCCGCGGCCATCGGCATTGACCGTATAGCTGCCGCCGGTGATGGCGATCGCTGGAGTCACTCCGACCGAGGCCTCATTGACGTCCTCAATGCCACCCGTAATGTTCCCTGCTCCGTCCGCGGTGAAACTCCCAACGCGCGCGAGCGGATTGACCACCGTGCCCGCAAACACTTCTCCGTTGGTCACGAACGCATACTGCCCGTTCAAGCTTGCCTTGCCGTATTTCCCGACTGGAGGCGGAGGATTGACAATGCCGTTGCCGCCGTTGCAGGCGGAGCTCCAAAGAACTGCTACTACTGAAAAAGCAAGGAGGAGGCGTTTCATCGCACACCTCGCAGCGCTTCCTTTTGTGCGGGCGTCATTAGCGAGGCAGGAGTGGTCAAGAAGCCTCTCGTGTTGCGAACCGCCACGGCTTGCATGCCCTTCTGCACAATGCGGGCGGCGAAGTAAGTGCTGTCACCGAGGGCTATAGGTTCTCCTGCGATGCGCACGCTATCGCCGGGGTTCAACGTGAGATGCGCTGCCTGGAGCACTTTAGCGTTGCCGAGATGAACGTCGACTTGGCCGGAAGCGGTCTGAAGGATTACGTGCGCGCCCGTGGGGAGCGTCGCGGAGGCGGAGTCGAATTTTACGACCGTGCCGAGAAGAAAAACTTCGCGGCTCATACTATAGGAGCGAAGCTGTTGAATATCCGCCTGACTTGTTTGCTGGGCGTGGGCCAACGAACTGAAGCCCAGAACCATCCCAAGCGCGAGAATTCCTGATCTGATTTTTTTCGTGCTGATCATGTTCCCTTCCACCTGCAAGAATTCCACCCGGAACCTTTTTGCGTTGCGGGGACGAAACCCCGACCCGGTCGGGGTGAACTCCAACTATTCCGGAGCGCAAGGCCAAGGTTCGTCTGATTAGATGGCGAATCCCCTCATGGCGGTTCCCGTTTGCTGCAGAATATTTCCTGACCCGCAACAACCGCGAAGACCGCCGGACAACAGAAAGTATTCCCCGTTGTTTACAAACCCGGTCCCGGTTGAAAGGTTTCGCGATCGCAGGGAGAAGAAATGGCGATTTTGCGGCTCGAAGAGTTCGATTTGACAGAATTACGAGTCCCGTCCATAATTATGCGTACGTCACTCCTGTGGAGGGCTGACAAGCCGGGCGTAAGAACCCGGGCTGCACGGATGGCGCCAAAATATATTTTTGTAACCGGCGGAGTTGTATCCTCACTGGGAAAAGGCGTAGCTGCCTCCTCGATAGGTTGTCTCCTCGAAAGTCGCGGTTTCAAAGTCACCCTGCAAAAATGCGATCCGTACCTGAACGTCGATCCCGGTACGATGAGCCCGTTTCAGCACGGTGAAGTGTTTGTGACCGAAGACGGCGCGGAGACGGACCTCGATCTTGGACACTACGAGCGGTTCACGCACGCCAAGCTTTCCCGCGACAATAACTGGACCACCGGCCGCATCTACGAAACGATCCTGACCAAGGAGCGCCGCGGAGATTACCTCGGAAAAACGGTGCAAGTCATTCCGCACGTTACCGACGAAATCAAAGCGACGATCAGGAAAGTCTCTGACGCCGTCGATGTGGTGATTGTCGAAATTGGCGGCACGGTCGGCGATATCGAGTCGCTTCCCTTCCTCGAAGCCATCCGCCAGATGCGGCTGGAACTGGGCGCGGAGAACACGCTCTTCGTGCACGTCACGCTGGTGCCGTTCATCGCCGCGGCCGGCGAACTGAAAACCAAACCGACGCAGCACAGCGTGAAGGAAATGCTGAGCATCGGAATTCAGCCGGACATTTTGCTTTGCCGCAGTGACCATCACATTCCGTCGGAACTGAAGAAAAAGATTGCGCTGTTCTGCAACGTCGCCGAAGCCTGCGTCATTTCCATGGAAGACGTGGACACGATTTACGCGGTGCCTACAGAGCTGAGTAAAGAGGGGCTGGACGAGCAGATTTTGCGGCTCTTGAAACTCGAGTCGCGCCCTTCGGACATGAAGCCATGGCTGGACCTCGTCTACCGCATGCATCATCCGGCGGGCGAAGCGCGGATTGCGATTGTCGGCAAATACGTGCAGCTCGAAGATGCCTACAAAAGTTTGCGCGAAGCCCTTCTTCACGGCGGCCTTGCCCACAATCACAAAACCGTTCTCGAATGGATTGAAGCGGAAGAGATTGATTCACCGGCAACGGCGGCGGCGCGCCTGCACTGCTACGATGGAATTCTCGTTCCCGGCGGCTTCGGCAAGCGCGGCATTCAGGGAATGATCCACACGATTCAGTACGCGCGCGAACACAAAGTGCCCTTCTTTGGGATTTGCCTGGGCATGCAGTGCGCCACTATCGAATATGCGCGCGATGTGGCCGGAATGAAGCAGGCGGACAGCACGGAATTCGATCCGCAGACTCCGCACCGCGTAATTTACAAGTTGCGCGAATTGCTCGGCGTGGACGAAATGGGCGGCACGATGCGATTGGGCGCTTGGCCCTGCAAGCTGGAACCAGGCTCCTTCGCGCACAAAGCCTACGGCAAGCTGGAAATCAGCGAGCGGCATCGCCACCGCTACGAATTTAATCGCGACTACGAAAAAGCGCTGGTCGCCGCGGGCTTGCGCATCACCGGCCGTACGCCCGATGAAAATTACGTGGAAATCGTCGAGGCGCCAGACCACCCGTGGTTCCTCGGCTGCCAGTTCCATCCGGAATTCAAGTCCAAGCCGCTGGAGCCGCATCCACTTTTTGCAGCCTTCATCGGCGCCGCGCTCGAGCACAAGAAGGAACGTTTGCGTCCGGCTCCCGCCAGTGTCACGGAACGTCAACCTGCGCCTGCGTTGCGTGCTGCGCCTCGCGCTACTGCCTAAATCGTTGCAAACGCGGTGCCGACTGCGTAGCCTAAGAAGCTTGCAGACCTGCTCCCATTTCGTATGAACACCACTCGCGAAATTGCGCTCGGTTCGCTGCGCCTCGGTGGCGGCAATCCCCTGTTTCTGATTGCGGGGCCGTGCGTGATTGAAAGCGAAGCGCGCGCGCGGATGATGGCGGAGAAGGTTGCCAAGATCGCCGCTGACGCAGGCGTGCCCTACATCTTTAAGGCATCCTACGACAAGGCTAATCGGTCCTCGGTGAAAGCCTTCCGCGGCCCGGGATTGAAAGAAGGCTTGCGGATTCTCGACAAGATCAAGTCCGAATTGAACCTGCCGATTCTCACCGACATTCACGACGCGTCGCAGGCGGAACCGGCAGCGCAAGTTTGCGATGTGCTCCAGATTCCCGCGTTCCTGGCGCGTCAAACGGATCTGCTGATCGCCGCGGGTAAGACCGGCCGGATCATCAATGTGAAGAAAGGCCAATTTCTTTCCCCCTGGGATATGGGCAACGTGGCGGAAAAAGTGGCGAGCACCGGAAATACCAACATTATCTTGACGGAACGCGGCACTTCGTTTGGCTACCAGAATCTTGTCGTGGATATGCGCTCGTTCCCGGTGATGCAGAGAATCGGCTACCCCGTCGTGTTCGACGTGACGCATTCCGTGCAGCTTCCCGGCGGGCAGGGCCATGCCAGCGGAGGCCAGCCGGAATTTATCGAGCCGCTAGCGCGCGCGGGAGTAGCCGCGGGCGTGGATGGACTTTTTCTCGAAACGCACGACAATCCCGCCGCGGCTTTGTCGGACGGCGCAAACGCGCTTCCGCTCGCGCAGCTCCCTGCCCTGCTCGCAAAACTAAGAGAGTTGGGCGCGATGGTTCGCCGGTGGGGACAACAATGAGCCTCGATACGGCCCGGCGCGTGCTTCGCATTGAGGCGCAGGCCATCCAGGAGGTTCTCGCGCGTCTCGACGCTAGCTTCGAAAAAGCCGTGGACCTCTTATTCGCCTGCAAAGGCCGTGTTGTGGTTACGGGCATGGGAAAATCCGGCCTCATCGGCAGGAAAATTTCGGCAACGCTTTCCAGTACGGGAACTCCATCCTTCTTCTTGCACGCGGCGGAGGCTTTGCACGG
>JBGPIX010000241.1:0-8411 GCA_041485085.1 Candidatus Acidiferrum sp. | reverse complement strand
CGCAACTATCGAATCTCTACCAAAAGACGCGCGACGCCATGGTGGCGTTCGAACTTGCAAAATATTTCGAAACTTTGGGGCAAAATGCCGACGCCGCGAAATGGTATTCCGCGGCTGCGGAGAGATTCCGACGCGCGGATTGGAAAGTCAAAGCGCAGGAAGCGGCGGTGCGGCTTGGCGGAGCGCCGGGGGAGATTCCAATGGAAGCGGGGGCTCCGCCGGCAGGAGAGTTTGCATTGACGCCTCCGCCGGTCACGGAGCCGGAGGCAGAATTGCCATTCGAACGGAATCCTGAGGCGTTGGAATCGTCCGTGGCGGTCTCCAGCGAAATCCAGCAAGCAGTGGAAAGTTCCGGGAACACCCCAGCGCCTGCTGGGCCTGAGAAAAAAGGCAGCCGGAGGGGACGCCGCGGGGGCCGGAACCGGCGCAAGAGCAGCATGGGTAAGGAAGCAGTAGCCGCTCCGGATCAACATTCCACGGAAGTGGCCGCGCCACGACGCGGATTGCCTCCCGCGGTATTCGATGAATCGACTGAACCAACTCCTCCGCGAATAACGCACAGCCGCGCTCTCCCCAGCTTGCCGGTCGAGCCGGTTGGAGAACCTGGTGGAGCGAATGTAAAAGGACGCTATGGCGATCCGGGGCTCTCTTCCCGGATTTCCTTGTTGGAAATGCAATTCCGCCGGCTGATGACCTGTCCGCCCGCCAAACTCGAAGAAGCAGATCACGCTCCCGCAGGACCTGGCGTGTTTGTGCTGACGGATTCGGATCTGACCAGCTATTACTATGTCGAGGCTTGCCAGACGCTGCGCATCGCGATTGGCAATTTGCTGCGTGGCGGATCGAGGGGACGTGGGGGGGATTCGATCAAGCCACAGCTAGCCCAGCACCTCGGCATTCAGGAAGCGCGTGTTGCAAAGTATCTGGCGGACCATTGCGTGGTGCGATGGCTGCAACTGGATGAAGGCGCCTCGAATTTCGCGCACTTTGTCATCGCGGTTCTACGACCAGCCCTCAACGAGTAGGAAAACCTCGACAGAAATGTGCACGAATTCTCCCGAGAGAGGGGAAGTTCCAGCCCATTCGCACTACTAGTAACCCCCTTTTGGGACCCGGAGAATTGCCGTTCGCTGCGCCATATTGCCGTTCGACCCCTAAATATGACCGTTCAGCGCAAGGTACTGGCGTTCGCTCCCGGTAACCTTCAAACTATAGGAGTCCAAAGACTTATTGGACGTACCTGGTGTTCGTGGTACGGTTTTTAGGCACACAAAGTGAGCCCGGGGGCAGTCGTTTGGGCTTGGGTCCGACGATTGATTGGGCTCCAAAACTCAAGGGCCAAGTAGCAGGCATTTTTGAAAGTGGAGGATAGAGGTTTATGCCGAATCAAATAGGCACGCAAATCGCGAGGACGTTTGATTGGGTAATTTGTAAGGCTGCTGGAATTACATTCAACACCATCCAGTACTTCAACAAGCGCAATCCCAATCCTTCGGTCACCCCGAAGTGGTCCGATAAGCCACTTCTGAAATCGTGGGAAAAGACCAAGCCGACGCTGGGCTTCCCGCGGCAAACAGATTCTCTATGTCCCGCGTGCGTGAAAGAAGCACGCGAGGCGATCATCGCAGGCAAAAAAGATTGGCGCGACCTGATGCACGAGAAGGTTGGCGAGATCAAAGCGCAGATCATCGAGCGCGACGGTCAGGTCTGGATGGTGAAGGACTGCCCGCTCCACGGCCACTACGAAGACATGATGGCCGTCGATTCCAAGTTCCTGAACTGGATCGAGAAGCAGTTCCCCGGCCGCGACATTCCCGCGCACAACGACGAGGATCTTCACAAGCATGGTTCCTCGACAGTGCGCTATGGCCGCGGGTCGGTACTCACCGTTGACCTCACGAACCGCTGCAACATGATGTGCGATCCCTGCTTTATGGACGCCAACCAGGTTGGATATGTGCACGAGTTGGGCTGGGACGAGATTAAGGAAATCCTGGACAACGCGTTGAGAATCAAGCCGCGCCGGCAGATGTCCGTGCAGTTCAGCGGCGGCGAACCGACGATGAGCCCGTACTTCTTTGATGCGGTCGCCTACGCTCGCAAGATCGGCTACAACAGCGTGCAAGCCGCGACGAACGGCATCGAGTTCGCCAAGAGCAAGGAGTTCTGCAAGAAGGCGTTTGAAGCGGGCATGCGCTACGCGTACCTGCAGTTCGACGGCATCGGCAACGATGCCAACAGCCACCGGCAGATCGGCAACTTGTTTGACGTGAAGCTGCGTGCCATCGAGAACATGCACGAAGCGGGCATCGAGATCGTGCTCGTGGTGACCATCGTCAATAACGTGAACAACGATCAGGTCGGCACCATCGTGAAGTTCGCGATGGAGAACCCCAAGAAAATCGCGTTTGTCAGCTTCCAGCCGGTTTCGTTTACCGGGCGCGACGAAGATATCACTCCGGAACGCCGCTTGCGGCAGCGCTACACGCTCTCGCATCTGGCGAAGGACGTCAGCACTCAGGTAGGCAAAGTCGAGCCGACGCGCGACTGGTTCCCGATTTCGTTCATCAGCACGTTTGCCGGATTCTCGGACATGGTCAAGGGGCAAGAGTCGACCTGGGGCTCGCTCTCCTGCGGTTGCCACCCGAACTGCGGCGTGGGCACGGCGCTGATGATCAACAAGGAAACGAAGGAATGGGCTCCCGTTCCGCGCTTCCTGGACGCCGAGCAACTGACCAAAGACGTGACTGCCATTACGGACGCGGCGCGCAGCAAGAATTTTTCGAACTTCATGATGGCCATGGCTCTCTTGAAGAACTACCACCCGTTCCAAGGGCCGAAGGGGCTCAAGCTGTATGACCTCTTCAAGAAATTCGACAAGACCTGGGCGCTGACGAAGAAGTCCGAGACGAAATACGGCCGGACCTCTCCCGATCGCACCTATGAAGACGCCATGAAGCGCCGCCAGCAGGATCCATGGAACTTCCTGTTCATCGCCGGGATGTGGTTCCAGGATCTGTTCAACTACGACTTCCGCCGCACGGAAATGTGCATCATTCCTTACGCGACGCAGCAGGGCGAGATCAGCTTCTGCGCGTACAACACCGGCGTGGGATGGCGGCAGATCATCGAGAACATGCACAAGAACGCGACCGTGGCCGAGTGGTACAAGAACCACGGGAAGCATGAAATCTACGCCAAGGGAAAGAACGTCAACCTCCAGAGCTTCGAGCATTCCTTGAAGATTGACTCCGAAGACGCCGCTCGCGTCCGCCACCTGGAACACGACGTTCCGGTGACCGCTGCCGAAGAAGACCGCGCTCGCCGCAAGAAGGCCTACGAAGAGCAAGCCAAGGTTCGCGCGATTTACGAAGAGCTGGTCCTGAAGAAGCCTCAGCCGACGGTGGTGCAGATTGGCACGGTCAGCGACATCGCCAAGGCGGTTCCGGCCAACTTCGCCAACGCGGGCAAGCCGGTCACCATCGCTCCGGCGAATGGGAATGGCAACGGCCATTCCAACGGCAACGGTGCCGCAGCCAAGAAGGACGAGAAGGCTGCAGAGGCCGTCGCCGGCGACTAAGGTATCCTGTCCAACTCCGCAGATTCAACGGCCCTCCGACCTTGTCGGAGGGCTATCTTTCTTTGGCTTACCTTGTCTTTAGGCTGGACGACATTCTGAGACTTGGCTTCTGGAAGAACATAGTAAATCGAGTTAGACTATCTGCATGGGTAATCTTTCGAGTCTTGATCTGAAGACCTGGGGAGGAGAGGCGAGGCTTAGGGCTCTCCTTGAAGACCTTGCGGAGCATTACAAAGGCGTCTACATGCAGATGCTTCCGCAGCGCCCTCTAGCCTTAGTAGTTTGGTTTGAGAAGCTGATCGACCGTCCAGAACAGAACCTATTGGCCCTTTTCTCGGGAAAGCTGAGAGATGAAATCACCATCACGCCTCGACAGTCGCTGCGATGGAAAACGGGAGTTGAAGGCCCACCCTACGTGGAGGTGCATGCTTCCTCAGTGGAGCATTTTGGGGAAGTGTTGAGAAATCAGCCGGCTCACCTGTCTAGGTACCGCGACCGTGCTGAGGTGCTTTACTTCGACAAGAAACTCCTCACTGATGAGATTGTCCAATTTTTCAATCTGGTGACAGCACCCTCAGGCTTAATTCGGGCATGGTACATCGAACCTGAAGTGTATGACAGGTCCGCAAGAGGGGAATTGAACCTGCGATCTCGCATGCAAGGCCGACCCGAGATTGGGATAGTGAAGACGGAGGAATCAGCCGATTTCTCCCACGCCAAAGGACTTCCCCAAATAGAAGTTAATCAGCGCTGGGTACCGCTCTCCCCTGGGGCTCTGGGATCTTATACCTGGTACAACGACTGGCAAGCAAGGCGACCTGGCTATCTGTTGGTGGAGGGAGGCTCTCTCTACCAGATTGTGAAATTCGAAGTGAAGACAGCCCCGGAATATCCGACTCGCTTCCAGTTGCTAGCGAAACTGCCCGATGACAGATACCCTGAAATCTATTTGCGAGCAGTGCTCCCAACTGAGAGCGCCGCAGCTTGATTTTGTCCCTGCTGAGGCCGTACGGCACGGAGAAATCATTCGCCGCGACCTCAACGAACTCGTCATTGCAGCGTCCACAGAGCTTCAAAGGTCCGTTGTCCTTCTAGCTGGCAGTCTCCTAGAGGCCGTACTTTTTAGCTTTCTGAGCGGGCAAGAATCGTACATCGCGGCGATTCGTGGTGCCGCATTTGTGTTCGATCCTGATATGAGTCTGCAAAACTATAAAGAGATTTTTAACAGATTCTTCGGTCGGGCAATACCAGGTTCAGAACTTCCGGATTTAATTGTTGAGTATCGCGACACCGTTCATATAAATCGAGAATTAGCATTGCCTGAGGATATCTGTAATCGAGCCTCGCGCGATTTGCTCCGAATTCTAGACAAACTTCTCGCTGATCTCGCAGGTTTTGCCGCTCCTGCGATAGAATAGTTCGTGAGCACTACCATAAGGGACCAAACCATGCCTATTTACGAATACATTTGCGAGGATTGCCAGACGCACTTTGAGAAAATTGTGCTGAATAAGACGCAGGAGATTGCCTGCCCGAAGTGCGCGGGGAAGAAGAACGCGATTCAGCTTTCGGTGTTCAGCGCGGCGAATGGCTCGAGCAATGGCTCTTCGGCCAAGTCATCCGGCGGGTTCTCGGGCGGTGGCGGAAGTTGCTGCGGCGGCGGTTGCGGCTGCCACTGACTTTGTGAAGGAGCCCCTGTCCCGTGTTGATTAGCTATTCCTCGCTGCTATTGTTTGTCACCGGCGGTGCCATCCTGCTGGTGATCCCAGGCCCGGCGGTGACGTATGTGGTCAGCCGGAGCATCGGACATGGGCGCGCGGCGGGCCTCATTTCGGTCATGGGGATTGTGACCGGAACATTGTGCCACGTGGTTGCCGCGGCTCTGGGAATTTCCGCACTGCTGGCGTCTTCGGCGGTGGCATTTCAGTTCGTAAAGTATCTCGGCGCGGCCTACCTGATCTATCTCGGAATCAAGACGTTGCGGCGCAAGGATGAGCAGCTCCTGGAAGCCGATACCGGTGAAACAAAGTTGATTCGCATCTATGGCCAGGGATTGCTGGTGAATGTGCTTAATCCCAAGACGGCGCTCTTCTTCCTGGCTTTTCTGCCGCAATTCGTCGATCCAGCGCGCGGACACGTCACGCTCCAAATCCTGCAATTAGGAATCTTGTTTGCGCTGATGGGCTGGTGCAGCGACTCGGTCTATGCTGTGATCGCCGGTACTGTGGCCGAACGCATTCGCGGCAGCCTGCGGCTTCGCCGCGCCCAGCGCAACCTCTCCGGGGGAGCGCTGATCGCGCTGGGGCTGGCGTCGGCGTTCTCCGGATCGCGATCAAAGTAGATCGGGCGCACCACGCGCCTATTGCGGGCGCGAATACTTCAACAAATTTTGTGGAATTGGATTCTTCGGGTTGCCGCGAGGATCAGGCACAGGTGTTTGCGCCGTCCACTTCATGGGAATGACGCCAGTCCATGCCGGCGAGTCGTATTCTTTACCTTCATCGACGGCGAAACCCGTACGCACTTTGGCGGAAGCCTCGACGAGCGGCACGGCCAAGACCATGGTGCCCTTCAACTCTTGCTCGCTGGGCGGACGCACGGTCGCCCAGCGGCCGCGAATCACGTATTCGACGAAGTCGCGCATGGCGGCAAGTTTTGCGGCTTCGCCCTCGACCGGTTCGGCTTTGCCCATGACAACGACGGAACGATAGTTCACCGAATGCCCGACGGCCGTGGGAGCGCACACGATGCCGTCGAGAAGCGTCACGCTGAGGCAGAAGGGCGCGCCGCTGGCGAGGGCTTTCATCAGGCGGCTGGCGATTGAGCCGTGCAGGTAGAGTTTGTCACCGACGCGAACGTAGTTTGTCGGCACAACAAATGGCAAACCATCCGCAATGAAGCCCACTTGGCAGACGAACGCTTCATCGAGGATGGAGTAGATCAACTCGCGATCGTAGCTGCCGCGATCGGGCTTGCGGCGGACCTTGGTTCTGTCAGTAGGAGTGAATTGGCTCATCATGGCAGGCTAATCCCCCTGAACTTGTGCAGCAAGAGCCAATCTGGATTAGCCGGGTGAATTGACCTCGGCTAGGAATCGTGTAGGCTGATGGGCGCTGCGCAATCGAGCAGGAGAAAAGGCCGAGGCGATTCATGGCTCCCGCAAAACCCATCTTCACACGCGAAACGTTTAAGTTCTTCAAAGACCTCGGCCGCCACAACCACAAGGAGTGGATGGACGCGAACCGCGAGCGCTACCAGGCGGCTCTTGTGCAACCCTTCCGGCGCTTGCTGGAAGAACTTGCGCCAGCGGTGCTGGAACTTGATTCGCGCTTCGACACGTCCGGCCGAACGGGCGCTAATTTTTCGCGCATCAATCGCGATATCCGCTTTGCGAAGGACAAGACACTCTATAAAACACACATGTACCTGAAGTTTTCGGTTCCCCCGCCGGCCAAGCGCGAAACTGGCCAGCTCTACGTTGGCCTCACAACGGACACGGTCACGGCGGGTTTCCGCATCTATTCAGGTGGAAAACGAAAGGACTCCACTCTCGCTCTAATTGCCGAGCCGCGCGTAAACGCGGACTCCGGCTGGGTCGCAAAACAAAAGAAAAGACTCAGTCGCCGCTTCGACAGTTATTGGTACACGACGGTGAAGGGAGAATGGACCAAGCACGAAGGCTGGCCCACTGCTCCCGAGGATTGGAAAAAGATACTGGCGTGGATTGTTCGCCGCAAATTCGCGCCTTCCGCGGCCTCGCGCGCGTCCTTTCCGCGCGAAGCGGGGAAAGTCTTTCGCGATCTTTTTCCGCTGGTGCGGTTCACATCGTTGCCCGAGTAGGAACAGGAGAGAGCATGAGCCGTGCCACCGATCAGATGAAGACTCGAAGAAAATTTCTCCAGATGCTGTCGGCGAGTCCGCTCCTGGCCAGCCCAAGCCTGCTTGCCGGTTCATTCGCCAATCTTCTGGCGGCGGGTGAAGTTACAGAGAAGAGGTTTCTTGGCTGGCTCGATTCGTTTCCGCAAAGCGACGAAGTGATTTCCTCTCCGGATCAGGCGTTCGACGTGATGGATTTTGAGCCCGCCGCGCGCAAGGCACTGCCTCCCGCGCATTTCGGATATCTCGCTACCGGCGTGGACGACGATGGGACGGTGCGGGCGAATCGCGACGGTTACTCGCGCATTCAGATTCGTCCTCGCCGGTTGGTCGACGTCGAAAAGATAGACATGTCCGTGCGTCTTTTCGGCACCACGTGGAGCAGCCCCCTGGTGATCTGCCCGGTAGGCAGCCAGAAGGCGTTTCATCCGGAAGGTGAAGTTGCCGTGGCCCGCGCCGCCCGTGCAAAAGATCATCTGCAAATTCTATCCACCGTGACGACATCGTCTGTCGAGGATGTAATCGCGGCGCGGGGCGCGCCGGTGTGGCAGCAACTCTATCCCACAAACGTCTGGGAAGTTTCGCGCGCCATCGTGAAACGCGCCGAAGCTGCGGGCTGCCCCGCGATCGCCCTCACCGTAGACCTGCAGGAGGGCAGCAACCGCGAAACATTATTCCGGGCGCAACGAGCGGACAAGAGGGAATGTTCCGCTTGCCATCCGAGTGCGTACACGGGGTTTGCCCTGGGAAAGCCTCGGGCAGGCTCTGGAGGCTACGCCCAATTCGCAGCCAGGAAACCGATGTTTGACGGCCTCGACTTGTCGAAGGTGACTGCCACCCACCCATTGAACATGAATTGGGATTTTGTGAAGCGATTGCGAGACACCGTTAGCGTGAAATTGTTGCTCAAGGGTATTGTCACGCGCGAAGATGCGCAGCTCGCGGTCGAGCATGG
>JBGPIX010000240.1:0-8490 GCA_041485085.1 Candidatus Acidiferrum sp. | reverse complement strand
TTCGACCTGGCCATCGGCGATGGGAAGCGTGTCGTCAAAGTCAGCGGAGTTGGTGAAATTGCGCATGCAGAATTGATCGAGCCAATCGAGCGGGCAAGCGCGTGGCGCGCCGTGAATCACCACGTTGACGTTGAATTTTTGGGCGTACATGGGATCAAGAAGGCGAACTAATGCTCACCCCTACATAATAAGATGAAGAAAGAAAAGTTGCGAACCAGGTTGCAGGTTAGGAAGCGCGTGGACGCTTGACGGAGTGCGCCAGGCCAACGGCTTCGAGCATCCAGATGAAATACCAGCCGATGTCGGTCTGATACCAGCGAAGGCCAAGGCGGGCAGAACCAGCGTGGGTGTGATGGTTCTCGTGCCAGTTCTCGCCCCAGGCAGTCAACTGGAACGGACCGAGCCACCAGACGTTCATGCTGGAATCGCCTTCTTCGACTTTCTTCAGATGCGTGAGGCTATTCACCAAACATTGCATGTGCAGCGAGTACACGAGGCGGATGGCGCCCATCCAGAAGAAACCCATCCAGCCGAAGCCGAGAATCAGTCCAATGCAAATCGAGAAGACAATGACTGGCGTTTCCGCCCATCCCCAAATCTTGTAAATGCCGCCGGTAAGTTCCGGAGCCCAGCGCTTCTTGTCGGCGGGCTGCGTTTGATAAAGCCAGCGAAGATGCGCCCACCAGAAGCCGCCCTGTTTTGGACTGGAAATATCTTCGGGAGTGTCCGTAACGGCGTGGTGCAAACGATGATACGCCACCCAGCTTGCGGGATGACCGGAGCCGTTGAAGACGGCCCAGAAAATCAGGAATTGCTCGATGAAGCGATTGGTCTTGAGAGTCTTGTGAGAAAGCATGCGGTGATAGCAGACCGTGGTGCCGAGACCGCCAAAGGCGATGCTGAGCAAAGTCATGCCGACGACCTTAAGGCTTGGCACAGGGAAAAGAATCAGACCGACGACGGCAAGAACGTGAATGAGAACGATGTAGGCGAAGACCGCTTCCTTGCCATGAACGGGTTTCCAGAAGGGCCGATCCCAGGGGCGCTCTTGTTGCGTTGCGGTCAATTGCATATTCTCTCCGGCGATCTGCTTTTTGAATGCGCGAGTGCCTGGTGTGCAGAACGTGATAGGCAGCCACAACAATACCATTATTCAGCGGCCGCTTGTTGGAAAACTGTACAAAAGTGAAGATAAAAAGTGAATAGGGAAAGCAGAGCAAATGCCTGCGAAGATGTGACGCAGCTCACAAGAATCGAGATGCTCGCCCAATCTATTTGCGCTGAATTCCTGTTCTCCAGTTGGAGGAATAGATATTAGCGGCCACCTGGATGGGTGGCTGACGCGCCCTTTGAAAGCGTTTTGACCAATTCGTAAAGAAATACTTGGCCGTCGTAAAAGGACTGTACGTTCACGCGTTCATCGCGGCCGTGGAATCGAATATCGTCGCGGTCGAAGAAGATTCCCTGGATTCCGTACGTTGGAATGCCGGCGATGCGAAGGGCCTTCCCGTCGGTCGCACCCATCACCATGATGGGCACCACCGGCACACCCGGCCAGATCGCTTCTGTTGAGTGGCTGACGGCTGCCAACACATCTGGCCTCAGCGCAGAAGCGGGCCCCGGAGCCGGCTCGCCAAGAATTTTCACGCTGACCTGGTCGTCTGCAACAACCTTCTGTAATGTGGCTTGCACGTAGGCGACGGAGTCTTCCGGGAGGACTCGGCAGTTGACGGTCGCGGCCGCGAGCTGCGGCAAGGCGTTCACCGCGTGCCCGCCCTCCAGGAGTGTGGCCACACAGGTGGTGCGGAGAGTGGCGTTCCATGCGGGAGTAACTGCCGCAAGCCGTTGCATGGATTCTTGCGAACCTTTACTCGCCTTTGCGAGATCTTCTTTCAGGGGACCGGTTTCGATCTTCGCCATTTCCTGAAAGTACGCCGCGGTCACTTCGTTGGTCTTAAGCGGAAATTCGAAAGCCGCTGTAGCGCGCCCGCTAGATGATAAATGGCGTTGTCAGCGACGGGCATCGAGCTGTGGCCGCCCTTGTTGCGCACCTCCAGGCGAAAATTGACGACGTATTTTTCGCTGACCTGGAGATCGTTGGAGATTCTCTTACCGGCGACGGATTCGCCCCATCCGCCTTCGTTGAGAGCGAACTCGGAATCGATGAGATCGCGATGATTTTTGAGAAGCCATCCGACGCCATTGTAAGGTCCGCCGCCCTCCTCGTCTGCAGTCAGAGCCACGATGATGTCGCGATCGGGTTTGAAGCCCTCTTTTTTGTATTGGATCAAGTTGGCGATCCAAATAGCCGCCTGGGCCTTATCGTCACCGGTTCCGCGGCCGTAAAAGAAGCCATCGCGTTCGATGAATTGAAAGGGGTCCATGCTCCAGTCCTCGCGCTTGGCTTCGACGACATCGATGTGCGCGAGAAGGAGAATTGGTTTGGGGCCTCCCGTCCCGTGATAACGAACGACCAGATTCGCCTTCTTTGGACTCGCGCCACCGACAAAGATGTCGGCTTCAGAGAAGCCTGCGGCGCGCAAGCGGGCGGCGGCAGCCTCGGCCACGGGAGTGGTGGCGCCGGTGGTGAAACCCGACTGTATTTCGACAAATTCCTTGTAAATGTCGCGAGCCAGTTTTTTCTCCGCCTCGGGCCGCGTGTTCTGAGCGCTAACGGAAGCGGAGCTAAAGATCAGCGTGAGGATCAAGTGGAACAGGTGACTCTTTTTCATTGTAGGCATGCGGGCATTCTTCCACGGGGGAGCGCATTTGCGCAACTTCGCCGCGCGCGACCTTATTAGGAAGGTTTATTATCCTGCCGAGATTTCCAGAGGATTTGGCGAAGAATACCGAGGGTGAGTTCGGCGTCTGTGGCGGAAAGGTACAGACGGCGGACGAGGCGGCGAATTTTTTCATCGGTAGGAGCAGCAGATCGCCGTTTCTGAAGGCCGCCGGGATTCGATTTCAAATAGCCACTGGAGCGGAGGCCCTCGAGCAGGAGCGCGGTGAGACGCTCGAGATCGGCGGAAGTTGCGGGGAGGTGTCTCTCTGGCTTTGAAGCGGCTTGGGGATCGCGCGCGAGTTCGTAGAGGCACACGGCGACGGCCTGGCCAAGATTCATGGAACGATGTTCGTCGCGAGTGGGAATGCGCACGAGCCAGTGGCAGTGGCTGAGGTCCTCATTCGAAAGGCCACGCTTCTCCGAACCGAAGAGAAGGGCGACACGGCTGCCGGCAAGACGTTTGCGGAGGAGTCGCACGGATTGATCGAGCCGGCGGACCGGATGCTGCATTTGGCGCAGTCCAACTGCGGTGGTTCCTACCACGAGACTGCAATCTTCGATCGCTTCAGCAACGGTCTTGAACTCTTCGGCTTTGGCAAGCAGCGGTGCGGCGCCGACGGCGGAGCGCGCCTCGCGAAATGCGAGCTCGTAGGGGTTCACCACGCGAAGATGGAAAAAACCGAAGTTGCTCATGGCGCGGGCGGCAGCGCCGATGTTGAGGGGATTGCGCGGGGCGACAAGCACGACCCGCAGGAGATCGGATTCGGCGTTGACTGACAAGAGAGATGAAGTTTACAGCAGGGGAAGACCTACAGACAGCCAACTTGCGTGGGTAGCGAAGGGTAACATAGACTGTGGGCGGTAGAATCAAAGAAAAGCCTGCCAGCCTGGCCGGAAGTTCCCGCCTTTGCATGGGCCTGTTGGCATGGCCGAATCCAATCGCTCCACGACCCCGACGTGGTCTGGGTCTGCTTCCAAAGTGTCTCCGGCGCGGCAAGCGACCGAGGCGTTTCACTTTGGTCCGTGTGGCGGCGAAATACTGGGCCTGCAGGGGGATCAGGGTGGCAACTCCACTGGATACGTGGGTCGACGAAGCGGCGAAGCTGACGAAACCGGACCACGTGGTGTATTGCGACGGCTCTGAAGCGGAATACCAGCAGATGATCGCCGAGATGCTGCGAGCGGGAGATTCCTACACTCTAAATGAGAAGACCTACCCGAACTGCCATCTGCACCGCAGTAGTTCCAATGACGTAGCGCGCACGGAGCATCTGACGTATATCTGCCCGCCGGAAAAGGAAGAAGCCGGGCCTACGAACAATTGGATGGACCCTGCCGCCGCCAAACATAAGGTGGGGGCGCTGCTGGACGGAGCGATGCGTGGCCGGACCATGTACGTGGTGCCCTACGTGATGGGGCCGGTGAACTCGCCGATCAGCAAATTGGGAGTGGAAGTAACAGACAGCCCTTACGTGGTAGCGAGCATGCGGATCATGTCGCGCATGGGCAAGGTGGCGATGGAGCGGCTGGGGACATCGAGCGAGTTTGTTCCCGGGCTGCATTCGTTGGGCGACCTGGACCCCGCGCGACGGTACATCATGCACTTCCCGCAGGAGAAATTGATCTGGAGCGTGGGGTCGGGTTACGGCGGCAACGCGCTGCTGGGGAAAAAATGTTTTGCGCTGCGGATTGCCAGCGTGATGGCCCGCGAGCAGGGCTGGATGGCCGAGCACATGCTCATCCTGGGACTAGAATCGCCAGGCGGCAAAGTGACGTACATGGGTGCGGCGTTTCCCAGCGCTTGCGGGAAGACCAACCTGGCAATGATGGTGTCCGCGCTGGAGAGCCAGGGGTACCGCGTGTGGACGGTGGGCGACGACATTTCCTGGATGAAAATCGGCGAAGACGGATATTTGCATGCTATCAACCCGGAAGCGGGATTTTTTGGCGTGGCTCCCGGCACCGGGATGAAAACCAATCAGAACGTGATGGGGGCGCTGCACAAGAACACGCTGTTTACGAACGTCGCGATGACTTCGGATCGCGAGCCATGGTGGGAAGGCATTGGCGGTGATGCACCGGCGCGATTGATCAGCTGGAAAGGCGAGGCGTGGGATCCGTCGAAAGGGGCGGCGGCGCATCCGAATTCGCGCTACACCGTGCCCGCGAAGCAATCGCCTAGCATTTCGCCCAAATGGGAAGCTCCGGAAGGAGTGCCGATTTCCGCGTTTATCTTTGGCGGGCGAAGAGCCCGAGTGGCTCCGCTCGTGTACGAATCCTTTGACTGGCAGCACGGAGTGTTCGTAGGCGCGACGATGGCCTCGGAAACAACCGCGGCGGCGACCGGCGACGTGGGCATCACGCGGCGCGACCCCATGGCCATGCTGCCCTTCTGCGGCTACAACATGGCGGATTATTTCGGGCACTGGCTGGAGATGGGGAAGAAAATACCGAAACCGCCGAAGATTTTTCACGTGAACTGGTTCCGCAAGGGTGCCGATGGAAAGTTTTTGTGGCCGGGGTACGGCGAAAACGTTCGCGTCTTGAAATGGATACTGGAACGCGTGGAAGGCCGGGGAGCGGCGCAGGAAACGCCTATCGGCTATGTCCCGGCAAAGACAGGACTAACGTTGGACGGAATGAAGATTTCAGAGGAAGCCGTAAACGAGTTGCTGCGCGTAAATCCGGACGATTGGGAATTGGAGATGGCAGACTCCAAACAATTCCTTGCGAAATTCGGCCAGCGCCTGCCGCGGCAAATCAGCGAAGAACATGAAAAACTGGCGCGACGGTTCCAGCACGTCGTAAACGCGTAATTCCTATTCACAGAAACTAGTTTACCCGGCCAACGCGGCGGGTGGTCGAGCTAATGGGCGGCATGTCCTCCGCATCCATGGCTCTAAGTGCCCGCTCGAAATGAAAGTCGTCCCTGCTTTCCAACAGCCGCACGCAACGATTCCAGCGGAGAATACTGTCGTCATTGCCAGCTGGCCGAATCTTCTCGGCTTCCGCGAAGCAGCGCATGGCTTCTTCCACTAAAGGCCGGAGAGTGTGCGGGGCATAACCGACGAGGAGCTGCGTCTTGGCGCGGCGTTCGTGCAATATTCCAGTGTAGTAGAACCGCTCGTAGGGATCGCGCAAACCCTGAAAGATGGACTGCACCTCAACGTAACGATCGCTCGCGGCGCCGATAAATTGGTCAGTCATGGCCAGACCGAGCAGGCGGCGAGCCAGTTGGTGCTCGGGATCGATGGCGAGAATGTCCCGGCAGATGGATTCGGTTTCTTCGGGCTCATTCAGGTTGCGATACAGCTCAGCTTTGGCAATGGCCTCGGGAATGCCAGCCTTCGAGATGGATTTCAGTGGGTGTCCCATGGGACCTCCCGTTTGGGAGCCTAATACTCAGACATGGACTGGGAGACGTCAAGAACAATCCTGCGACGGGCACGAATTAGGTTGTGGATCGCTTGATGGCTTCCTCCCAGTGGAGAGGCAGGGCCGATGCGTTCACTTTCCATTGAGTGAATTTTGACGGGCCCAAGTGCGGAATCATGGCTTGCATAGCTTCGCCATGGGGAATTTTCGCCACAAAATTCATCAGAGCTTTCTCATTTTCCCAAACCGAAAGCGTCCAAAAGTTGCGGCTGACCAGCTTGGCGCGAAGAGAATAGCCAATCACCCTGGGAGTGTCGCGCAACTGCTTTTGAATCTGGAACGAAAATTGGAGGAAACGCGGAATGGCGCGGTACCTCTTGAGCGGTAAGTAGGATAGAAGGGCAATGTATTCGCGATCTTTATCAGCTGGCGAAAGCGCCTTCCACGGGCTATCCATCTTGGTGGGTCTCCTCGTCAGATAGTAAGGCAAATTTGAATCGGTCTCACAATAACAGTGCGCTCAGAGGATGGATTGAATTGCGGCGTCGAGGGAGACGTGTGTGACCAGGATTCCGTTGATCGAGAATTTTTCACCGGCGCTTTCCGAGAATTCAAAAAATCTGCTGATGTGATAGTCCTCGTCGTAGCCGGAAAAGAGGCTTTCCGCTTCAGCTTTCGCCAAACCGAACGCGGAAAGCGAAACCGGCGCCCCAAACTTGCCGGCTTGAGCGAGGTATAGTCGGACCAGATCGCGCAGGGACATGATGGGAGCGCGGCCAGCGGCTTCAGCGCTCATGGAGTTCTCCTCAGCAGAGTGTACTTCGGCGCACAAAAAGTAGGAACGAAATTAACGGTGGGAGCGCCGGCGGGAACCGACTACAACGCGAGGCCGGAACAGAAAATAGCCAGAGCGCTGAGAACTGAAACTTGGTGCGAAACACGAGGATTGGGTAAGATGCTGAGTGGATGTGAGACCTAGGAGGAAAGAATATGAGCATCGCGGTGGGACAAACGGCGCCGGATTTTACGCTGTTGAATCAGGAAAAGAAGGAAGTAAAGCTTTCGGATTTCGCGGGGAAGAAGAATGTCGTGCTGGTGTGGTACCCGCTGGACTGGAGCCCGACGTGCACCAACGAACACACCTGCTTCGTTAATGAGATGAAGGCATTCGAAACGCTGGACGCGGAAGTGCTTGGCGTCAGTGTTGACAGCGTGTGGTCGCACAAGGCTTACGCTGAGAAAATGGGGATCAAGTATTCGCTACTGGCAGATTTTCACCCGCGGGGAGCCGCGAGCGAAAAATACGGCGTGTACCTGGCGGACAAAGGCATCACGGGCCGGGCGATCGCCATCGTTAATAAAGGCGGCAAAGTGGCGTGGTTCAAGAACTACGACATTCCAGTGGTGCCGGATTTGAAGGAAGTTGCGGCCGCGCTGGGCCAAGTGAAGGCAGCTACGGCGTAAAGAGAAGTAAAGAATTATGGAAAGCAAGTGCGGGCCGGTTGTGTGCGGCCCGCTTTTGTTTTGGGCACCATGATTTGTGCACGAACTAAAACCGCAACGGCCGGCGTCTCTTCCCGAGTGTACTGAGGTGCGCCGGGTCGATCGCCCTTGCTGAGGACTCCGCCAGAATCGCCGTCAATGGTCCGTCTTGACGTCGTAAACGATTTTGCCACCAACAAACGTTTTAAGAACGCGGACGGAAAGAAGCTCTTTCGGGGAAATCTTCGTGATGTCATTTGAGATGACGGTCAAATCGGCGAGCTTGCCATTCTGAATCGAGCCCTTTACCTGCTCTTCGAACCCCGCATAGGCCGCCTCAACAGTGTACCCACGCAATGCTTCGTCAAGCGTGAGCTTCTGTTCTGGGTGCCACCCTCCCGGAGGGTTGCCTTCCGGATCCTGCCGAGTGACCGCGGCATAGATCCCATAAAAGGGGTTGAGCGTTTCGCCTGGAAAATCCGAGCTCAGGGGCAAATGAGCGCCGGTATCTTTCACCGAACGCCAAGCATATGCGCCCTTGATGCGCTGCGGCCCCAGCCGTTTTTCCGCCCAGGGCATGTCGGAAGTGCAATGGGTAGGTTGCATGGAGGCGATTACGCCGAGCTTCACGAAGCGCGGGATGTCTTCGGGTGCTAACACTTGAGCGTGCTCAATCCGCAAACGCGGGTCGTGGGCCTCGGGAGTATCGTGCGACGCCTGAGCGTAAGCATCCAGCACGCTGCGATTGGCGGCATCGCCGATGGCGTGCGTGCAGACCTGAAAACGGTGTTGTAAGGACCGCAAAGTCAGACTGTAGACTTCGGACTGAGGAGTGGTCATTACACCCATTG
>JBGPIX010000239.1:0-8492 GCA_041485085.1 Candidatus Acidiferrum sp. | reverse complement strand
TTGTTGGCTCTGCGCTGGGGTGCCATCGACTGGGAACACAACTGCCTTTGGGTGCGGGAAGCAGTGCATAACGGGGAGATCGATTCCCCGAAAACGCACCGCAGCCAACGCCCGATCCGACTGAGCAAAAGCGACCTGGCTAGGCTCAAGGAATTTCGGAAGGCACGACCTCTGTCGAAGGAAGAAGACTGGTTATTCGTAAACACTCACGGTACAGCTCCCTTTCTAGCCGACAACGTGCTGGAGAGGATTATTCGACCCGCCGTGAAAAAGTTGAGAATCACGCATGTGACTTGGCACTTGCTACGTCACTGGCATACGACCGTTCTGCATGATGAGGGCGTATCCATCAAGGTGACGCAGGAAAGGCTAGGCCACTCTCGCGCTGAAACGACCATGAAGCACTACGTACACCTGTCGCAGCAGGCAGATGCGGAGGCCGCAAACACGGTGTCGCGTCGCATGCGAACTGCTCGCAAGACTCGCAATTCGCCGAGTTTTGTTAGCAGGATTGTTAACAGGACGCAGGTTGCGGGTGCAGAGCCAAGCGTAAGTGCTTGAAAACGTTGGAGGCGCGGGTGGGATTCGAACCCACGAATGGAGGTTTTGCAGACCTCTCCCTTGGGCCACTTGGGTACCGCGCCGAACTTTTAAGTATAGCAAACTTGTTGGAACTCTTCGGGCATCGCGGTAGCGTTGCTTCTGCCAAACTCTACTTTTTCTCCGCGGCAGTGGGAATCTTCGCTTCCCGCAAGAATCGCGCCGACTCTTCCGGCGGCGTTGGATTGATGTAAAAACCCGTGCCCCACTCGAAGCCGGCCACTTTCGTCAATTTTGGAATGATCTCGATATGCCAGTGGTAGTGATCGTTGGTCTCTTCGCCGATCGGAGAGGTGTGAATCATGAAGTTGAGGGCCGGCCGGTCCAGCACTTGGTCGAGGCGCATCAGGGTATCTTTCAGCATGCGCGCCAGACTGGCGTACATGGAACTCTGGTTATTCTCATACGATGATCCGTGCACCTTCGGCAGCAGCCACATCTCAAAGGGGAAGCGCGGCGCGTAAGGCGCAAGGGTGATGAAATGTTCGTTTTCCCCGATGACGCGCTCTCCGGTGTCCCGCTCCTGGCGAATGATGTCGCAGAAAATGCAACGCTCTTTCTCGTCGTAGTAGTGCCAGCAGTTGTCGACTTCTTCACGCACGCGGCGCGGAACAATCGGCAGCGCGATTAACTGCGAGTGGGGATGATCGATGGTCGCCCCGGCGGCTTCCCCGTGATTCTTGAAAATGAGAATGTAGCGGAAGCGCTTGTCATTCTTCAGGTCCAACATGCGATCACGATAGCCCCAGAGCACGTCCTCCACGGCGCGTTCGGGCAGGTTGGCTAGCGTCGCAAGATGGTTTGGCGACTCAATCACCACTTCGTGCGCGCCGATCCCATTCATTTTGTCAAAGAGACCTTCGCCTTCGCGGTCCAGTTCGCCTTCGATGCCCAACGCGGGAAATTTGTTTGGCACAACTCGGATGCTCCATCCGGGCGTGTTTGCGCCGCCGCCGTTCCGTCCGTAGACCAGAATCTCCGGTGGTGTACGAGCTTCGTTGCCCACACAGAAAGGGCAATTTTTTTCTTCCCTGGGGATAACGCTTTCGCGGAGGAAATCGTTCGGCCGCTTCCCTCGTTCCGTCGAAATGATCACCCATCGTCCCGTGATCGGGTCTTTACGCAACTCCGGCAAAGCAATCCTCCTCGAACAGGTTCTGGCTCACCTGCGGGGTGGGCAACCTGGAGACTTTAAATTGTACCGCGTCTGGGGTTCCTGTGAAGATGTTCCCGTCAGCGCCTCACATTTTAGGGCTGAAGGCATCCTTATGCAGCCGCGCCACTGGCGGCTGTCCGGGGCAGTTATCAATAGCCATAACGTCGAATCGGCAGGGACATTCGCCGACGTGCCGTTCCGCCAGAAATCGCTGCGCCGTGCGAACCACCAGATGTTGCTTCTCCCTGGTAACGCTCAACTCCGGCAGCGCCGGCAAATCTTCCCGGATGGTACGCGTTCTCACTTCCACGAATGCCAGCGTCTTGCCATCGTAACCGACAAGATCGATTTCTCCCTTAATGCCGCGCGGAGTGTAATTACGGGCTACGAAGATGTACCCCTGCCTTCGCAAATACCAGTAGGCATAGGTTTCTCCGCGAATGCCGGTCCGCCTGGCTTCCAGCTTCTTTGCGTCGCTGGAAAAACTTTCCTGTTCACGCAAGCCGCGCCGTGCCGCCCAATGCACAGCGCGAAACATCAGTTGTGAAAAGATCGGCATGGTTCGGCACCAGTTCTCCCAGCTTACCGTGAAGTATAAACAAAAATCCCGTGGCCACAATACTTCTTCTGCGGCGGCCACGGGATTCTTTCTGCTTCTTCACTGCGAACTCTGTATTCTCTGTGAACTCTGTGTTAAATCTTTTTCTCTGCTTCACGGAGGCAATCTTCCAAAGTCCGCACGGCGAAATCCGCCTGTTCCTGATCGATTAGAAGCGGCGGGGAAAGGCGAACGGTGTTCTCGCCTGCGCCAAGCACCAACAGTCCTTTATGAAACGCCAGGTCGACAATCAAGTTGCGCAGATCCGCGGCCTTTTCCTTCGTCCTCTGATCCCGCACGATTTCAATGCCGACCATCAATCCGCGTCCCCGTACGTCGCCGACGATCTTGAACTTCTTCGTCCAATCGGCGAGGCGCCCGAAAATGTACTCCCCCATGCGATGGGCATTGTCCTTGTATTCGCTCTCGATCAGGTCCATGGTGGCCAGCGCCGCCGCGATGCATACCGGGTTTCCGCCAAACGTAGTGCCGTGCGCACCGGGCTTCCAACGCATCACGCTCTCCCTCGCGATGATCGCACCCAACGGCATTCCGCTGGCGATGCCTTTCGCGGAGCAGAGAATGTCCGGTTCGATTCCGGCGTGTTCACTGGCCCACCACTTCCCGGTGCGCCCCATGCCCGACTGCACTTCGTCCACAATGAACATGATGCCGTGCTGCCGGCAGATGCGCTGCAATTCCTGCAGAAAGAACTTCGGCGCGGGCACGTACCCGCCTTCGCCTTGAATGGGCTCGATGATGATGCCAGCGACATCCTCGGGATCGAACAAACGCTTGAAGATCTGCCCTTCGAGTTGTTCGAGGATTTCCGCGCCACAAGTTTCCGCGGTGTGTCCATGCGCGCAGCGATAGGCATAGGGATAGGGGATGTGCTCGATTCCGCTGAGCAACGCGCCGAATCCCTTGCGCTGCGTCGCTTTCGACGCGGTGAGCGAAAGTGCGCCCATCGAACGGCCGTGGAAACAACCATAAAACGCAACCATCTTGTCGCGCTTCGTGGCGTATCGAGCCAGTTTGATGGCCCCCTCGATCGCTTCGGTGCCCGAATTAGTGAAGAAGACCTTCTTGTCTTCCGCGCCCGGCATCGTGCGAGCCAACCGCTCGGCCAACTGCGGCATGCTTTCATAATAGAAATCCGTGCCGGACATGTGAATCAGTTCGGCAGCCTGTTTCTGAATCGCCGAGACAACTTTCGGATGGCAATGCCCCGTCGAACAAACGGCAATGCCCGCAGCGAAATCAAGAAAAGAGTTGCCGTCCACGTCTTCCACGATCGCGCCGTGTCCGCGCTTGGCTACCAGCGGATAGTCGCGCGTATAGGACGGCGACATGAATTTGGCGTCTTGCTCCAGCACTCGCTTGGCGTTCGGCCCGGGCAGCGCAGTCACGAGCCGGGGTGTTTTCACTTCCAATGTCGTTGGCATTTCTTCCTCCAGTGAAGAAACAAAAGGTTCGAAGTTAATCAAGAATTGCGGGCAAACACAGGCGTGCAGGCGGACTTATCCGCCAAAGGCCTGCAGGAGAAAGGAATCTAAACTAAGTCTACGCCGTAAAGTTCTGGCCGCTGGGCGGCCGGCGGGCAGTTACCCGGGAGGAAAGAAGAGCGAATTTGGAGATTAAGGCTCACTTGCGTTTCCATCGGACGCTGCCATCTTTAGCGTCTTCGATAACTATACCACGATCTGCCAGTTCTTTGCGGATTCGGTCCGCAGTCGCAAAATCGCGGCTTTTCTTGGCGGCGTTGCGCTGCGCGACCAACTTGTCGATTTCTGCGTCGCCCGGTCCGCTCTCCGTGCTGCCATATCCGAGCGCACGAAGCTTTTCGCCATCATTGTCCTCCACGACCGCGAAGACTTTGTCGAACGTAGCCAGAAACTCCAGCACGGCGGGGACGTCGCCCTGGCGGAATTCGCCTTTATCGACAGCGATATTCGCCTCGCGCACCAAGTCAAACGCTGCGGCCAGCGCTCGCGCCGTATTCAAGTCGTCGGAAAGCCCGGCGTCAAACTCTTCCGCCGCCTTCGCAACGCGCGCGGCCATACCCGCTTGCTGGCCCGCGGGAAATTTCCCCCATTTCAGCCGGTCTGCAAAATTCCGCAGCCGTTCCACCGAGCTGGCCGCCTGCTGCAACCCATCGAAGGTGAAATTAAGCTGCTTGCGGTAAGGAACGCTGGCAAGAGCAAATCGCAGAGCCGATGGCTTGTAACCTTTCGCAAACAAATCACGCAGCGTAAAGAAGTTCCCCAGCGACTTGGACATCTTCTCGCCTTCGACGAGCAGATGTTCGGCGTGCAGCCAATAGCGCACGAAGGGCTTGCCGGTGGCGCCCTCGCTCTGCGCGATTTCGTTCTCGTGATGCGGAAACGCCAGGTCGATTCCGCCGGTGTGAATATCCAGCGTTTCGCCAAGATACTTCATGGCCATCGCGGAGCACTCGATGTGCCAGCCAGGGCGTCCGGGCCCGATCGCGGTCTCCCAGAAGTGTTCTCCCGGTTTGGGCGCTTTCCACAATGCAAAATCACGCGCGCTCTCTTTTTCGTAGCGATCGTTGTCCACCCGCGCGCCGGCCTGAATGCCGGTCAGATCGATCTTCGAGAGCTTTCCATAGTCGGGGAATTTCGAGATGCGGTAATAAATCGAGCCTTCGCCCGGATAGGTAAACGTCTTTTTCTGCAATCGCTGGATCAGCTCCACCATGTCATCGATATGATCGGTTGCACGGATCCAGTGCTCCGGCGCCTCGATGCTGAGCGTCTTGCAATCGTCGAAAAATGCCTGCGCGAATTTCTCAGTGTAATCGCGGATGCTTTTCCCTGCTGCCGCTGCATTCGCAATGATGCGATCGTCCACATCCGTTAGGTTCATCACGTGGTTCAGCTTGAATCCACGCAGCTTCAAGAACCGCCGCAAAATATCCTGAAACACGAAGGTGCGGTAATTTCCGATGTGCGCGTAGTCGTAGACCGTCGGCCCGCACGTGTACATGCGCACTTCGCCCGCTTTTTGTGGAACAAATTTCTCGATTTTTCCGCTCAGCGTATTGTGCAGCTGAATTTCGGCCATGGGCTGTAGATGGTCTCTTTCCGCAATCGAACAAGCGTTCGATTGTAGCCGAGCCATTTGAGACGTAGCAATGTCGAAGCTGCTCGATGTTGCGCGAAATCTGTGTCAATGCGACTTGATTAGTCCTAATTGACGCTGGCCGCCTTGGCGGTTAGAGTCCTCCTTCTCGTCTACTCAAGGAGTTGTCGATGAATCGCTTTTTCGCAGCCAGCGTTTTATTCGCCTTCGGCACTTTCGCCGCACCGATCCTCGCCCAAGAGCCACCCAAGGCCAGTGCGCCTAAAATGTTGACTCCTGAGGCTTCCTTAAACCTGCGAAGTATTTCCGACCTCCAATTCTCCCCCGAAGGTGGCCGTTTAGCGTTTGTGGTCACCGAACCCGCGAAGGGAGAGCGCCGCGCGCGCCACATTTGGATTTACGAAAAGCAGTCCGGCTCCATTAGGCAGTTCACGTATTCCGCAAAGTCTGATTTCTTGCCGCGCTGGTCGCCCGATGGCAAACAACTCGCTTTCCTTTCCGACCGCGACGAGCAGACTCAGGTCTACGCCATGCGCGCCGATGGCGGTGAAGCCAGCGCCCTAACTAAAGGCAAACGCGGCGTCCGCAATTTTTCCTGGTCTCCGGACGGCAAGCAGATCGCTTTTCTCGCTCCAGACGCAAAAACGGAAGCGGAAGAAAAAAAGGAAAAAGACAAAGACGACGCACACGTCGTGGACAAAGAAGACAAACACGCTCGCCTATGGCTGCTTACCCCAGAGACTGGAGAAGCAAAAGCACTCACCGAAGCCAAATGGGATATCAGAGAAGCCGTGTGGCACCCTTCCGGCACAGGATTGATGCTCAGCGCCACGGATCACCCCGAGTCGGATCAGAATACCGAACGCATTTTCTTCTTCCGACTTTGGGACACCGCGAATCGGGTCGGCAAAGAGGTCGACTCCATGACACAGGTTCTTGCTCCTCGTGGGCCATTCGGCAATATCCGCATCTCCGCCGATGGCCAGCGGATGGCCTTCGTCGGCTGCCGCGAAGACGGTCCCTCGCCGCACGACCTCATACTCGCCCATCACGGTGAGAAGGGTACGCAAAACCTTACCGGCGCGAGTGTAGACCGGCCTGTCTTTGACTTTCGCTGGTCTAAGGAGGGCGGGCTGCTCGCCGTAGTCGAGGATGGCTTCCACACGAAGTTCGTCGCCTTCACGGCGGAAGGTGCAATGAAAGATCTCCCCGCGATACCCGCCAATCCAAACGCTTTCGGCCTTTCCAATTCCAGCGAAGTCGCTTTTGCCGGACAAACTGCGACGACTCCGCAGGAATTGTGGCTTTGGGATCAGAAGACCGCGCCGAAGCAAGTCTCTCACTTGAATGATTCTTGGCAGCAGTACACGCTCGTGGCGCCCGAGTTCTACAAATACAAATCCTTCGACGGCACGGAAATCGAAGCAGCTCTTCTGAAGCCGATCGGCGCCGACGCTAAATCGAAGCTGCCGCTCATCGCCCTCATCCACGGCGGCCCCACGGGCGCCTGGCAGGATTCCATCGAAACCTGGGGCCAGCTTCTTGTGGCCCGCGGCTATGCGATTTTCTACCCCAATATTCGCGGCTCTAGTGGTTACGGCCAGAAATTCATCGAGTCGAATCGCGGCGACTGGGGCGGTGGCGATTATCGGGACGTGATGGCCGGCGTCGATGACCTCATTGCCAAAGGCATCGCCGATCCCGATAAGCTCGTCATCGGTGGATGGTCTTACGGCGGCTACATGTCCGAATGGGCGATCACGCAAACCACGCGCTTCAAAGCCGCAGTCTCCGGCGCTGGCCTCTCAAATCTCATCTCCGAGTACGGCACCGAAGAGGGCCCCTCCTACGATGAATGGTTTTACGGCCTCCCCTACGAGCCGGACAAGGTCACCGGCTTCCTGAACAGCTCCCCCTTCGTTCACTTAAAGAACGCCAAGACTCCCACGCTGATTCTCCAAGGCGACGCTGATCCAACCGATCCCCTCGGCCAAAGCCAGGAACTCTACCGCGGCCTCAAGCGCTACGGCGTCGAAACCGAACTGGTCGTCTATCCGCGCGAGCCCCACGGCTTCCATGAAGAAAAACATTTGCTGGACCGTCTGAATCGCATCCTCGCGTGGTACGACAAGTATTTGAAACAAACCGTGATCCGTGACCACTGAGAAGTACAGATTCCGTTCGACTCCTCCGAATAGTCAGGAGCGGTTCGTCCGGATGCGGGAAGTCCTTGCGAGGTGGCGCTGGTCCAATCCTTGGCGAATCAGGGTCTTGATGACCGCCTGGCGGCTGACATTTAATTCTTTCGCGGCGCTTTCCAGCTCTTCCAGCATGGAAGCCGTGAAATCGATATTCACTCGCTGGATGGGCTTCCTCATTTGGCCAGAATTGGTGAAAAACTGCGAGACATCCTTGCCGCGATCCGCCAGGCGGGCGATAGATTCGGCCGATGCGGCTTTTTTCTTAGGTGCAGTGTTCTTCATAGAGTTTTCGTTCTTGCCTGGTGGCCCTCCATAGGGTCACCAGATGGTAGAACTCCCCTTCTGTGTCTTCGCGAATCTCAAAAATCACCGAATACAAACGCTCACCTACCCACCCGATCGCGCGATGCTGAGAGGGAAGATCGGACCGCTCGTCAACGTAGTGCGGATGGAAGAAAGCCTCCTGCGCTTCCTCGAAACCGATTCCTCGCCTCGGATTTCGCCGAAGGCTCTTGCTCTTCCGCTCATCGAAGTGGAATCGCACGATGGTATAACTGTTATACCATACTCAAGTCGCGAAATTAAAAAGAACTTGGAGAAAACTCTCCTGCCTTGCAGGCCGGGCCCCGGCATGCTCCTTGTGGCGCTGGCTAAGCGGCCACAAGTTGTAGCGTAGGGCTTTACACACGATGCGCATCGTGTTACTGTTTTTTCCCGTACCGCCATCCTTGCGCCAGGCGGCTGGGCCTCTGACTGAGAACCTGCCAAACGTTTTGACAGGCGACCCGTGTAGGGTTGACCTGTCGCTCCAAAGACCCTCCCCTCGAGGAACGAA
>JBGPIX010000238.1:0-8559 GCA_041485085.1 Candidatus Acidiferrum sp. | reverse complement strand
TACCTCTCCGAGCGGCAGTGGGGAACGGTGCGCGAGGATTACAGTCCCGGCGGCACGGCCTGGGAGTTTTTTCCGCACGATCACGCCCGTTCGCGCGCTTACCGTTGGGGAGAGGACGGCATCGGCGGGATCAGCGACCGTCATCAGATGATGTGTTTCGGTCTGGCGCTATGGAACGGGCGCGACCCCATTCTGAAAGAACGGCTTTTTGGTCTGACTGGAAATCAGGGCAATCACGGCGAGGACGTGAAGGAGTATTACTTCTATCTGGATTCCACGCCTACGCACAGTTACATGCGCATGCTGTACAAGTATCCGCAAGCTGCATTTCCGTATGAGACGCTGGTCGAGGAGAGTCAGCGCCGCGGGCGGGAGCAGCCGGAATTCGAATTGCTTGATACGGGAGTTTTTTCTGGGAACCGCTATTTTGACATTTTTGCCGAGTATGCGAAGGCCGAGGTCGAAGACATTCTCATTCGAATCACCGCTGTGAATCGCGGACCGGAAGTGGCAATGTTGCATATCCTGCCGCAACTGTGGTTTCGCAATACGTGGTCCTGGGGCAAGGACCTTCGCCGCCCGGTTGCGCGAACAGCCACTTTTATCCCTGGAAGCGTCTGCGCGGAATTGCAGCACTGGCAATACGGCAAGCGCTGGTTGCTCTGCGCAGGCCAGCCGGACTTGCTTTTCACGGAAAATGAGACCAACAGCGAGCGCCTATTCGGCGGAAGAAATCGCTCGCCCTACGTGAAAGATGCCTTCCACGAATATGTGGTTCACGGCAACAAAGCGGCGGTGAATCCCGATCAGATGGGGACGAAGGTTGCCGCGAGTTACCCGCTGCAACTTGACCCCGGCCAATCCGTCACGCTCAAGCTACGGCTAACCGACATAGAGCCTCTTGGTGGAATGGATCCCAACTCGGGAAAAGTCGGCACGATCAATTCGCCGGGACATGCGGAGCGCGCGGAAGGTGTTCCTGCTACTAATGACTTCACCGTGGGATTTGACGGTCTCTTCGCCTTGCGCCAAAAAGAAACAGAAGAATTCTACGCCTCGCGCATTCCGAATGAGCTTTCTAATGACTCGAAAGCCATCATGCGGCAATCGTTCTCCGGCATGCTCTGGTCGAAACAGTTTTATCACTACGACGTACGTACCTGGCTCGATGGAGACCCCGCCGGTCCCAAGCCGCCGGACAGCCGTTGGGACGGCCGCAACAAGGATTGGGCGCATCTGTACAACGACGACATTATTTCCATGCCAGACAAATGGGAGTACCCGTGGTATGCCGCATGGGACCTGGCGTTTCACTGCATTCCACTGGCGCTCGTTGATCCGGATTTTGCCAAGGAACAACTCATTCTTCTTCTGCGCGAATGGTATATGCACCCCAACGGGCAATTGCCGGCATACGAGTGGGCCTTCGGCGATGTAAATCCGCCCGTTCATGCCTGGGCTGCCTGGCGCGTTTACAAAATCGAACGGCGCGTGCGTGGCGTCGCCGATCGCGGATTCCTTGAAAAAGTGTTTCACAAGCTGCTGCTGAATTTCACATGGTGGGTGAATCGCAAGGATCCGGACGGCGCGAATATCTTTCAAGGCGGATTCCTCGGCCTCGATAACATCGGAGTCTTTGACCGCTCGGCGCCTCTCCCGACCGGAGGCCACCTTGAACAGTCGGACGGTACGAGTTGGATGGGCATGTATTGCCTGAACATGCTGGCGATCGCCCTTGAGTTGGCGAAAGAGGACCCCGCCTACGAAGATGTCGCCAGCAAATTTTTCGAGCACTTCGTTTACATCGCCCGCGCCATGAATGATTTCGGCCTCGGCGGGCGATCGCTCTGGGATGACGCAGACGGTTTTTTCTACGACGTATTGAAGCTACCCAACGGCGAAGAGCACTTCTTGAAAATTCGTTCGATGGTTGGACTGATTCCGCTATTTGCCGTGGAGACCCTCGAACCGGAAATCGTCGATCGCCTTCCCGGCTTCAAGCGGCGGATGCAATGGTTCATCGACAATCATCCGGATGTGCCCGAACACATAGAAATGACGCAGCGCTCCGCGCGCGGCGTGCGCCGGCTGCTTTCACTCGTGAGCCGCAAACAGCTTAAGCGTGTGCTTGGACGCATGCTGGACGAGACGGAATTCCTCTCGCCGTATGGCGTGCGGGCCCTTTCGCGCTTTCACAAGGATCATCCTTACGAAGTCCATGTGAATGGAAATACGAACCGTGTGGACTACGAGCCTGCGGAATCTTCCACGGGCCTCTTCGGCGGGAATTCGAACTGGCGCGGTCCCATCTGGTTTCCTGTCAATTATCTGCTTGTGGAATCGCTCCAGAAATTTCACCACTATTACGGCGAAGATTTCAAAGTGGAGTGCCCCACACATTCCCGCAGTGAATCCGATCTCTGGCAGGTAGCGGCGGAGATTTCCCGGCGGCTCATTCACATTTTTCTGCGTGATCCGAATGGCCGGAGGCCGGTAGCGGGCGGCACCGAGCTCTTTCAGAGCGATCCGCACTGGCGCGACCTCATCCTTTTCTACGAATACTTTCACGGCGATAATGGCGCCGGGATCGGCGCAAGCCATCAAACCGGCTGGACCGGCCTGGTTGCAAAACTAATCGAACAAAGCGGTGAGTAACGCGCCCGAGCTTATGATCCGGGAAGCGACACTCCAGGATGAAGCCGAACTCCTGCGCATGATGCGGCTTCTTGCCGAGCAGGAGCCGGGCAAAATTCAGTTTGACGAGTCCGCCGCTCGTGCGACCTTGCGGCGCTTCTTGTCCCTTCCCGCGTTTGGGCGAGTCTGGCTTCTCTGTGAAGGGAACTTGTCGGTTGGCTACATCGTGTTGACGATTGGCTTCAGTTTTGAGTTTCACGGCCACGATGCGTTCATCGACGAGTTGTACATTGACGCACCTTTTCGACGCCGCGGATACGGCAAAAGAGCAGTCACGTTTCTCGAACAGAAAGCCCGCGAGATGGGCGTGAACGCCGTCCATCTCGAAGTGGACCGGGGTAACGATCCAGCTCTTGAACTCTACCGGCGAACAGGTTACGAGGACCACGATCGATTCTTAATGACGAAATGGCTAAACCGCCAGTAGCTGAAACTTTCGTTCGAGAGATGAATCTGAACTAAGTGGACCCATGCTATCCGGCGCAGGCAATCTTCAACGGCCTAGGAGTGACTAGTGTCAGAACAAGCTGAAATTCAGTTTGGACGCGAGATTTGCGGCGACCTCTCCGCCGCGGAATCGCGCGAATGGCTGGTCACCAACGGAATCGGCGCATATGCGTCCGGCACCGGTGCGGGAAGCCAAACGCGTCGTTACCACGGACTCCTGGTTGCCGCCCTGCAGCCGCCGGTGGGCCGCACGCAACTCGTCTCGGCCATCGACGAAATCGTCCACTATGCCGGAACGGATTTCTCCCTCGCCACCCATCGGTGGGCTAGTGGGGCCATGGATCCGAAAGGCTTTCTACTCCTCGAAGATTTTCACTTGGAAGGCTCGACGCCGGTGTGGACTTACGCCTTGGCGGATGCGCTTCTGGAAAAACGTATCTGGATGCGACAGGGAGAAAACACGACCTACATTCAATACACTCTTTTACGCGGTAGCAGTGCGCTGGAAATGGATCTGAAAGTACTAGTGAACTATCGTGACTTCCATTCTCTGACCCGGGCAGGTGATTGGCGCATGAATGTCGCCCTCGTAGAGCAAGGCGTAAAAGTATTGGCCTTCGACGGAGCGTCACCAATTTATGTGAAATGTAATGCAGCGACGTGCGAACCGCGCCATGAGTGGTACCTCGGCTGCTATTTCGGAGAAGAAACGGAGCGTGGCCTGAGCGACCGTGAAGATCGTCTATTTGCCGCGCTGTTTCGCACCAGAATTGAGGTCGGTTCCAGCGTCACCTTTGTGGCGACCACCGAGGCCGCGGCATTGCTGGATGGAGAAACCGCCAGGGCGGAGCGCGCCAATCATGATGTGAAGCTTTTCCACGAATGGCAGGCGAAAAACGAAGTCCTAGCCGAATCGGCGCCCCCGTGGCTTTGGCAACTCATCCTCGCCGCCGATCAATTCGTCGTGAAGCGCGGCCTTCCTGAAGAGCCCGATGGCCGGAGCATCATCGCCGGATATCACTGGTTCGGCGACTGGGGCCGCGACACCATGATTGCCTTGCCGGGGCTGACCCTTACAACCGGTCGCGCCGCGGTTGCCAGGCAAATCCTGCTTGCCTTTTCGCGATACGTGGACGGGGGAATGCTGCCGAACGATTTCCCGGACGCTGGCGGCAAGCCGGAATACAACACCGTCGACGCCGCGCTCTGGTATTTCGAATCCATCCGGCAGTATTTCGCCGCGACCCAGGATGCCACAACGCTGCAAAAGCTCTTTCCGGTTCTCGCAGGAATGATCGATGCTCACGTCGTGGGCACCCGCTACAACATCCATATGGATTCAGCGGATGGGCTACTCTACGCAGGAGGCCCCGGCGTGCAACTCACGTGGATGGACGCGAAAATCGGCGATTGGGTGGTCACACCGCGCACCGGCAAGCCTGTGGAGATCAACGCCCTATGGATCAACGCGCTGGAGGCGATGGCAGCGTTTTCACGGTTGCTCGCGAAACCAAGCGAGGCATATGAGAAATTTGCAGCCAAGGCAAAAAAAAGCTTCCAGAAGTTCTGGAACGCGGAGCGCAATTGCTGCTTTGACGTCATCGATTCGCCGGGAATCGGAAATGACGCGTCGCTCCGGCCAAATCAGATTTTTGCCGTGTCCTTGCCGGTAAGCCCGCTCACGCCCGAGCAGCAAAAGGTTGTTGTCGATGTTTGCGCCCGCCACCTATTGACGTCGCATGGATTGCGGAGTCTTGCGCCGGGCGAACCTGGATATGCCGGCCATTACGGCGGCAGCCCCCGCGATCGAGACGCCGTCTATCATCAAGGCACGGTCTGGGGCTGGCTGCTGGGTCCTTTCGCGTTGGCGCACCACCGCGTTTATCACGACCGTGACGCGGCACTGCGTTTTCTTGAGCCGCTCGGCCGCCAGATCCATGCGAGCGGGTTGGGGACGTTAAGCGAAATCTTTGACGGCGATGCTCCCTTCACACCGCGAGGGTGCATCGCCCAGGCCTGGACCGTGGCTGAAGTCTTGCGAGCTTGGACTGAATTAGCGAACTCGAAGAAATCGGAATCAGCAAGAGGTATTTGACATCGCTCAGCCTGATCGCCTATCCGCGGGACGGCATTTCGTATAGCTCGATGAGCACCTTGCCCCCATCCGGAGAGGCGACGAGGAAGAAATTAACCCGGGTGCCGTCCGCGCCAGCACGAATCGCCGGATAAACGGAAGCGATTTTGAACTTGTCTTTCAGGATTTGCATGGCGCGGTCGACATTGGTGCAGCGATATTCCACCTGTTGGATGCCCTCTCCAAATTTGGCCAGGTATTTTGCGATGGCTCCCGAGCCGCCTGGCTCTCGCGTGGTCAAAATGTCGAGGGAAATCCCTCCAGTGAAATCCAGTTCGAACTCCTCGGCATCCTGATCTGGCGGCACGTCGGCGAGTCTGGGAGTGCCATTGGCAATTCGGATGCGCCCAAATGTATCACGGTGCACCGCGACCCCAACCGTTATGGACGGATTGGGTCCATGCAGCGCCGCGGAGAGTTCACTCTCGGCCCACCAGCCTGCAACGGCCGATCCCGCCGTGGCTCGGCCTAGTCGGTAGATTTCGCCCGCGGCCGCGAGCTTCTTGGATTCATCCGCGGACGAAAGGTCCGCGATCGATTGGACGAGAGAGCTGGACATGGAACCGTCAGGAATTGTAGCTTGAGGGCGGCGCGAATAGAAGCGGAAGCCGGGGACCTTTCCTCCTAAGACGCATCGAAAACCACGTGCGCCGCATCTGAGGGATATGCCAAAGCCAGTTTTATTAACAGTCGATGACGACCCCGAAGTCTTGCGGGCCATCGAGCGCGATCTGCGCAGCCGCTATGCGGATCGCTACCGCGTAATGCGCGCAAGTTCCGGAAGCGCCGGCCTTGCCACCCTGCGCGAATTGAAAGCGCGCAACAACCCCGTGGCCCTGCTGCTAGCGGATCAGCGCATGCCTCAGATGGACGGGGTGAGTTTCCTTGCCGAAGCCATGGAGATGCATCCTCTCTCCAAACGCGCGCTACTGACCGCCTACGCTGATACGAATGCGGCCATCGACGCCATCAATGAAGCCCGCGTTCACTACTATTTGATGAAACCCTGGGATCCGCCCGAAGAAAAACTTTTCCCGGCTCTTGACGACCTGCTGCACGACTGGACGGCGACGTTTCGACCGCCTTACGAGGGCATTCGCGTTCTCGGCACGCGCTGGTCAAATCGTTCCTATGAGCTGCGCGAATTCCTGGCGCGCAATCAGGTGCCCTATCAATGGATTGATGTGGAACTGGCGCAGAGCGATGCCGAAGTTCGCGGGTTGATTGATTCGCTGGGGCCCGAGGCGGACAAACTTCCCTTGATTCTGTTTCCTGACGGCACGCGTCTTTCGGAGCCACCTCTGCCTGCCGTCGCGGACAAAATTGGACTTCGCACGCATGCTCTAACGGACTTCTACGATCTGGCCATCGTCGGCGGTGGCCCGGCGGGGCTTGCTGCTGCCGTGTATGGAGCGAGCGAGGGCCTGCGCACGGTGATCATTGAACGTGAAGCACCCGGCGGCCAAGCCGGACTCAGTTCTCGAATTGAGAACTATCTCGGCTTTCCTTCCGGACTCACCGGTCTCGACCTGGCGCGTCGTGCCGTGGCGCAGGCGCGGCGCTTTGGCGTGGAAATTCTCTCGCCTCAAGAGGCTGTGGGCATTCGGGTGGACGGTCCCTACCGCTATTTGAAGCTCTCCGATGGTTCAGAGATCTCCTGCCACGCGCTCCTTCTGGCAATGGGTGTCCAGTGGAGGACCCTGGATGTGCCGGGGATTGATCACTTGCAGGGCGCGGGCGTGTACTACGGCGGCGGAACCTCCGAAGCGCTGGCCTGCAAAGGTGAAACGGTGTACATCATTGGCGGCGCGAATTCCGCCGGGCAAGCGGCCATGCACTTCTCCAAGTTTGCGGAGAAGGTGGTGATGTTGGTTCGCGGAGTTTCGCTTGCCGCCACGATGTCGCACTACTTGATCGAGCAAATCGAAGAAACGCCGAACATAGAGGTCTGGCCTCGAGCAACCGTGGTCGAGGTGGAGGGAGATACGCGCCTTACGGGGATCACGGTTGAGTGCAGCCCCTCGGGAGAAAGAAAAAAGCTCCCCGCCTCCAGCCTGTTCATTTTCATCGGCGCCCAGCCACGGACGGAATGGCTTGGCAACGCGATCGAGCGCGACGAGCGCGGCTTCATCCTTTCTGGCCCGGACCTCTTGCACGCCGGGAAGAGACCGGCTTCCTGGACGCTCGATCGTGACCCCGGGTTGTTGGAAACGAATGTACCGGGTATTTTTGTCGTCGGCGATGTGCGCCACGGTTCCGTGAAGCGCGTGGCTTCCGGCGTCGGCGAAGGAGCGGTGGTGGTGCAATTCATGCATCAATATCTGGCGAAGGTCCAATGAGCGAAGCGCCGGATCAAGCCCGAGTGGAAACTCTGCTCGCCAAATTGCGGACCGTGGGGCCGTTCGCCGACCAGCCACAAGCCGATTTGGAATGGTTTATTTCGCAATCGGAAGAACGCCGCGTCAACGTTGGCGAAATCACGGTGCAGGAAGATACGCCGGCGGACACCATGTTCGTGATGTTCGAAGGTGAATTGCGAGCCCGGCGGGAAAACGGGCCCCAGGACGGTCCTGTGTTTACCGCACGGGGTGGTGACGTCACTGGTGTGTTGCCGTTCTCCAGGATGAAGACCTTCGGTGTGACGGGACGCGCGGTGCTCCCCATCCATTCGCTTGCGTTCCCCGCGGCCAAGTTTCCTGAGTTGTTCCAGCGCATGCCCGAGCTTTCGCAGCGCCTTGTCGGATTGTTGACCGACCGCGTTCGAAACGTTACGCGAGAAGAGCAGCAGCGCGAAAAACTCGCCGCACTCGGAAAATTGTCCGCCGGCCTCGCGCACGAACTCAACAACCCCTCTGCGGCCGCACGCCGTTCGGCTGGATCGCTCAAGGATTGCCTCGAACGATTGCGCGTCGCAGGTCGCAGTTCGACCCTCGGACCGGAGAATTGCGGCCTGCTCGCCCAACGCGAAGAAGAAATTCGAGCGGCGCTGAAACCCGCTGAATACAAGGACGAATTCGCCCGCATCGAGCGCGAAGAAGCAATCCAATCCTGGCTCGAAGGGCGCGGCGTCGCGGATGCCTGGAAGCTTGCACCCCTTCTGGCTGATGCAAACCTGATGGACCTACAACTGGAGAGTTTTGCAACTGCCGCCGGAACTTCGCTTGGCCCCGAACTGACCCGGTTCGGCACTCTCCTCGAAATGGAGCGCATCGCCGCCGAACTCGAACAGAGCACCACGCGCATTTCGGATCTCATTAAGGCTATCAAGGAATATTCGTACATGG